>JAZSFJ010000014.1:0-3929 GCA_045532145.1 Oscillospiraceae bacterium | reverse complement strand
CCCGCTGCTCAGTTTCGTAAATCCTTAGCATAGTTTTTTGACAGTCTGTAATAAAACCGACCTGAAATCAGGTCGGTTTTATTATTTTATGCTTTATTCAAAACTCGTCATAATGACATTCCGTCATTGAAATTATATTTTAATTATTGTATAATTATTGCGTATGCGACAGCTTTGAATAAAAGGCAAATCCGAACCGATACTATAAAGAGCAATCTTATTATAATACAAGGAGGACAACAAATGTCAGCTTATGAGATCACCAAAGAAGAGCTTGTTGGCCTTGACAAATGGTGGAACGCCGCCAATTACCTCACGGCCTGTCAGCTTTATCTTCTGGAAAATCCCCTTCTGGAAAAACCTCTCACTAGAGAAATGATCAAGCGCAAGATCGTGGGTCACTGGGGCACCTGTCCCGGACAGAACTTTATCTACACCCACCTCAACCGCATGATCAACAAATATGACATCGATATGATCTATCTCTCCGGCCCCGGTCACGGCGGCAACGCCATGGTGGCTCAGGACTGGATGGACGGCAGCTACAGTGAAGTTTATCCCAACATCGGCCAGGACAAGGAAGGCATGCAGAAGCTCTTCAAGCAGTTTTCCTTCCCCGGCGGTATTTCCAGCCATGTTGCACCGGAAACTCCCGGCTCCATCCATGAGGGCGGCGAGCTTGGCTACTCCATGTTCCACGCCTTTGGCGCCGTGTTCGATAATCCCAGTCTCATCGCAGCCTGCGTTGTGGGCGACGGCGAGGCCGAGACCGGTCCCCTTGCCGCTTCCTGGCAGAGCAACAAATTCCTCAATCCCGCCAAGGACGGCGCCGTGCTCCCTATTCTCCACCTCAACGGCTACAAGATAGCAAACCCCACCATTCTCGCCCGCACCTCCGACGAGGACCTTCAGAAATTCTATGAAGGCATGGGCTGGCAGCCCCGCTTTGTATCCGGCAGCGACCCCATGCCTATGCACAAGGCCATGGCCGAGGCTCTGGAAGAATGCTACGCCGACATTCTCGCCATTCAGGCAGCAGCCAAGGCCGGTAGAAAAGCCGGCATCAAGTGGCCCATGATAATTCTCCGCACTCCCAAGGGCTGGACAGGTCCAAAAGAGGTGGACGGCAAAGTAATCGAAAACACCTTCCGCGCCCATCAGGTTCCCATAGACATGGCCGGCAAGGACCATATCGAGAGACTGGAAAAATGGCTGCGCAGCTATAAGCCCGAGGAGCTCTTCACCCCCGAAGGAAAACTTGTGCCCGAAGTTGCCGCACTCGCTCCCAAGGGCAAGCGCCGCATGGGTGCAAATCCCCACGCCAACGGCGGTCTTCTGCTCCGGGATCTGAAGCTCCCCGATTTCCGTGACTACGAGCTCAATGTCCCCACCCCCGGCTCTGTGGATGCTCAGGATATGCTGGAGCTTGGCGCCTTTGTCCGGGATGTTGTAAAGATGAATCCCGATAACTTCCGTATATTCGGACCCGATGAGACCATGTCCAACAGACTTGGCAAGGTTTTTGAGGTCACCACCCGCAACTGGAACTCCGAAACCATAGACGGCGATGAATTCCTGGGAGAAGACGGACGCATCATGGACTCCATGCTCTCCGAGCACGCCTGCGAGGGCTGGCTTGAGGGATACCTCCTCACCGGCAGACACGGTTTCTTCAACAGCTACGAGGCTTTCATCCGTATTGTTGACTCCATGGCTTCCCAGCACGCCAAGTGGCTCAAGGTCACAAGCGAGCTGCCCTGGAGAGCTAAGATAGCATCGCTGAACTATATCCTCTCCTCCAACGTCTGGCAGCAGGACCACAACGGCTATACCCATCAGGACCCCGGCTTCATTGACCATCTTGTAAACAAGAAGGCAGACGTCACCCGTGTTTACCTCCCCCCTGATACCAACTGCCTCCTCAGCTGCTTCGACCACTGCATCCGTTCCCGCAATTATATCAACGTGATGGTCACCTCCAAGCACCCCAGACCCCAGTGGCTCACCATGGACCAGGCAATCAAGCACTGCACTCAGGGTATAGGCATCTGGCAGTGGGCAAGTAACGACGCCGGCGAGGAACCCGACATCATCATGGCCTGCTGCGGCGATGCTCCCACCCTTGAGACTCTGGCTGCCGTCAGCATTATCCGTGAAAAAATGCCCAAGGTAAAAATCCGCGTTATCAATATCGTTGACCTGATGCGTCTCCAGGATGCCACACAGCATCCCCACGGCCTCAGCGCCTCCGATTATGACACCCTCTTCACCAAGGATAAGCCCGTTCTTTTCGCCTACCACGGCTATCCCTCCCTCATCCATGAGCTCACCTACCGCAGACACAACAAAAATCTCCATGTCCGCGGCTATATGGAGGAAGGCACCATTACCACTCCCTTTGATATGCGCGTTCAGAACAACATTGACCGCTATCATCTTGTCAAGGATGCATTGCAGCTCATCCCCTCTCTCGGCAACACTGCCGCAGCTGTAATTCAGGAGATGAACGACAAGCTTGTTGAGCACAACGAGTATATCCGCGAGTACGGAGTTGATATGCCCGAAGTTGTAAACTGGAAGTGGAACAAGGGCGAATAAAGCACCCAAGACCAATGTTTTCAGCTGCAGCCGGTCAGTTTTTGGCCGACTGCAGCCCCTAACGGACTTTGGCAAAAAATAAACTTTGTTTTTGATGAAATTTATAGGGGATTTTTGTTGACTTTGTTCAGGAAATGCCTTAAAATGCTAAAATGAACGGGTTCGTGAACTCTTGAGGATTTTTATCTAAAAGATACAAATCTCGGAAGCTTCCCTTCCCGGGCAAAATTCGGGACTTTCATAAGTCCTGATCCCTTTTCCCCGCGCATTTACATAGTAAGCTAAAAAATTTTTTATTGGAGGAATATCAATGATTCTCACTGAAAAACATGAGATGATGCGCAAGTTCTTCCGTCAGTTCGCAGAGACCGAATTCACTCCCGAACTGCTGGACGAGCTTGACGAGACCGGCGAATTCAACTGGGAAATCTTCAACAAGATCGCTGCTGCTGGCCTGACCGGCTGCAAGATTCCTGTTGAGTATGGCGGACAGGGCGGCGACACCCTCGCTTACTGCCTCATGATCGAAGAGCTCGCACGCCGCAGCTGCGTTCTCTCCATCTACGCCAACACCTCTAACTCTCTGGGCGGCGGCCCTCTGTATCAGTTCGGTAACGAAGAGCAGAAGCAGAAGTACCTCGTTCCCTGCGCAAAGGGCGAGAAGATCATCGTTTTCGCTCTGACCGAGCCCGGCGCTGGTTCCGATGCCGGCGGCACTCAGACCACCGCTGACTACGTTAAGGACGAGTCCGGCGAGTATTTCGTTCTCAATGGCCGTAAGACCTTCATCTCCGGCGCTCCCTTTGCTGACTACGCTATCGTCTATGCAAAGACTGACAAGTCCCAGAAGGGCTCCAAGGGCATCTCCATGTTTATCGTTGACATGAAGCTCCCCGGCGTCTCCTGCGGTAAGCACGAGGCCAAGATGGGTATCAAGGGTTATCCCACCTCTGACCTGATCATGGAAAACGTCCGCGTTGAGAAGGCTGACCTGGTTGGTCCTCTCCACAAGGGCTTCATCGCCGCTATGAAGACTCTCGACGTCGGCCGTGTCGGCATGGCAGCTCAGGCTGTCGGTGTTGCACAGCACGCCCTCGAGGAAGCCATCTCCTACTCCAAGAAGCGCAAGCAGTTCGGCAAGCCCATCTGCAAGAACCAGGGCATCACCTTCATGCTGGCTGACATGGCTACCGAGTTCGAAGCCGCTCGTCCGCTGGTTTACCATGCTGCAGTTTCCAAGGACGCCGGCGCTGCCGACGCTTCCATGCTCTGCGCTATGAGTAAGCTCTACGCTGCTGAAATGGCAAACCGCGTTTGCTACAAGGCAGTTC
>JAZSFJ010000050.1:0-9791 GCA_045532145.1 Oscillospiraceae bacterium | reverse complement strand
ACTTCATTATACATTATGCGCTTATGCCTTTAAGCCAGATGTCAATAAATTCGGCCATTTTTTCCTCAAGAGGATAGCGTCCGCTGTTGCGGGACCAGTCCGTTGTAATGCCGCGAAGGGCCAGCAGATAAAGCTCCGTCAGACTTTCGGGGCTGTGGGCGGAGACTATGCAGCCCTGGGCCTGACCTTCCCGGAAAATGCCCTCCAGAAATACCACGCTGCTGCGCTTATTGCCCCCAAGGTCTGTGTTGGCGGGCTCCACGGAGGATATGAGCTTGCTGCGCTCAAGGCCGTGGGAGTTTACATAGCGAGCCCACTCAAGAGCGAAAATGCGGAGCTTTTCCATGCTGCTGCCCTTTTGGAGCAGGGGATAAACCTTTTCCTCCAGATGCTCGTCTATAAGGCCAAGCAGACCTACCAGAAGGTCGGACTTCTTTTCAAAATAGTGATAAAAGCTGCCCACGGATATACCCGCGGCGGAGCATATTTCGTTGACACTAAGCTGCTCAAAGGGCACGGAGCCTATGAGGGGGATAACGGCCTCTATTATCTCCGAGCGGCGGCGCAGCTGTTTTTCGCTTACTTTGGACATTTTATGCCTCCAGGGGTCATATTCCTGACACTATTATAACACATAATTCCAGGAAAGCTATATTTAATGTTGACAATTTCCGATTGTAATATATAATTTTATTATTAGAACGGATTCTAATATTTTGGAACTACGACAAATATAAAAGGAGTGGAAAAATGAGCGAAATTCTCGAAAGAAAGCCCGCCAAGATTATTCTCCGCGAGCTTCAGGACAAGATCGCCCAGGACGCCTGGGACGCTAAGCTCCGGGGCGAAAAGGTTGGCTGGTGCGCCTCCAACTTCCCCCAGGAAATCACCACCGCCATGGACATCAAGGTGGTTTATCCCGAAAACATGGGCGCTGCCGTTGGTGCCAAGGGCGGCGGACTTCGTATGTGCGAGCACGCCGAGGGTATGGGCTATTCCGCCGACCTTTGCTCCTATGCCCGCATAAACTTCGCATACGCCGACCTGAAAAAGTGCGAGGAGCTGGAGATTCCCTTCCCCGACTTCCTGCTCTGCTGCAACAATATCTGCAACTGCATGATAAAGTGGTATGAGAATCTGGCTCTGGAGCTGAATGTTCCCCTGATCCTCATCGATATTCCCCATCTGGACGCCATGGAGTGCGACGCTGACCGCGTTAAGTATATCCGCGCACAGTTTGATGACGCCATCGCACAGCTGGAGGAGATAACCGGCAAGAAGATGGACTATGATAAGCTCCAGTCCGTAATGGCTGTTTCCCAGCGCTCTTCCCAGGCCTGGCTGAAGGCCGTTGACTACATGGCCTGCGAGCCCAGCCCCTTCAGCGGCTTCGATATCTTCAACAACATGGCTGTTGCCTGCGTTGGCCGCGGCACCGTGGAGGCTGCAGAGGCCTTCGAGGCTCTGGCCGAGGACTATGAGGCTCTGGCCAAGGAGGGCAAGAGCTCCTTCAAGGGCGAGGAAAAATACCGCATCCTCTTCGAGGGTATCGCCTGCTGGGCAAACCTCAAGTACACCTACAAGGCCCTCCAGAGCCGCGGCATGAACCTCACCGCCTCTGTCTACGGCCCCGCTTTCAGCTTCCTCTACAGCAATCTGGACGAGCTTATGGCTGCATATTCCTATGTTCCCAACTCCAACTGCTTCGAGCGCGAGCTGAAGCTCCGCGTGGACGACGCTATCAAGAACAGGGTTGACGGTGCAGTGTTCCACATGAACCGCAGCTGCAAGCACTGGAGCGGCACTCTCTATGAGATGGAGCGCCAGTTTAAGGAAATTACCGGCGTTCCCACCGTCTGCTTCGACGGCGACCAGTCCGACCCCCGTGTCTTCTCCGAGGCTCAGTACGACACCAGAGTTGAGGCCCTGATGGAGATTATGGACGAAAACAAGCGTGCAAAGGAGGCAAACTGAGATGCGTGAGCTGGAAATGCTGAAAAATATCTGTGCCGCACCTCGTGCACAGCTGGATAAGGCCCTTGCCGAAGGCAAGAAGGTCATAGGCGTTATGCCCTATTTCTGCCCCGAAGAGCTTGTTTATGCCGCAGGCATGATGCCCTTCGGTCTCTGGGGCGCTGAGATGCAGGCCAATGAGTCCAAGCGCTACTTCCCCGCCTTCATCTGCTCCATCCTCCACACCACTCTGGAAATGGGTCTCAAGGGCCAGCTCAATGAGCTCAGCGGCATCATGATCCCCATCTCCTGCGACAGCCTCAAGGGCATGGGCGCAAACTGGCAGTACGGCGTGAAGACCGTGCCCGTTATCAACGTGGCTTACGCTCAGAACCGCAAGATAGCTGCCGGCGACGAGTTCTCCCTCAGTCAGATCAAGAAGGTCAAGGGCCAGCTTGAGGAAATCTGCGGCCATGAGATTACCGATGAGGCCATTGCCGAGGCTGTGGCTGTCTACAACGAAAACCGCGCTGCCCTTATGGCCTTCACCAAGGCTGTTGGCGCAAAGCCCGGTCTTATCTCCGCTGCCGACCGCTCCGCCGCCATCAAGGCAGGCTTCTTTATGGACAGAAAAGAGCACACCGCTGCCCTTAATGCCCTCACCGCTGAGATAAACTCTGCCGAAGCCCCCGCTTTCAAGGGCCTCAAGGTGGTCACCACCGGTATTCTGGCCGATTCTCCCGAGCTTCTCAAGATTTTCGACGAGAACGGTCTCGCCATCGTGGCTGACCAGGTGGCTCAGGAGAGCGTGGACGCCCGCTACCAGACCCCCGTTACCGAAGAGCCCATGCTGGGCATGGCTCAGCGCTACGGCAAGATAGAGGGCTGCAGCGTCCTCTATGACCCCGTGAAGGAGCGCGGCCATCAGCTGGTGGACATTGTTAAAGAAAGCGGCGCCGATGGTGTCATCTGGGTCATGACCAAGTTCTGCGACCCCGAGGAGTTCGACTATGTGCCCGTGAAGCGCATGCTGGATGCAGCAGGCATCCCCCTGCTCTCCGTTGAAGTGGACCAGCAGATGGTCAATTTCGAGCAGGCCAGAAATGCCATACTCACTTTCAGCGAGATGCTCGGCTGAGAAAATACATAATGAAAAGCCCGTGCCGATTGGCACGGGCTTTTTTTGCTGCGGCGGGCTGAGGGCAAGAGCGCCCTACGAGGCGGGGATTGAACAATGTAGGGAACGGTCTTGACCGTTCCGATACAGGCGGGCCGGCCAGTGTCCGGCCCCTACGGGCATTATCTCGGAGCGTAGGGCGGGGGCTTGCTCCCGCCACAACACTTGTGTGTCAGTACGTTCTCTCAATCCGTTTTCTCCGGGCCGGGAAGCTCATTCCACAGAGTAAATCCTAAAATCAGCACACCGCCGATTATCTGGGGGAGGCTGATGGCTTCGCCAAGAATGAACACGGAGCACAGCACGGCTACAAGGGGGTCGGCGTAGCTGAGTATGGCGGCCTGCTGTCCGCTCACATCCTTCAATGCGGAGAAATAGAGGCAGTAGCATATTCCCGTGTGGATAAATCCCACTATGCCCAGCATGAGCCAGCCCTTACCATCCATGGCGGCGAAGGAGATGCCCTCTTTCAGGAGAACATAGGGCAAAAGGACTATTATGGCTGCAATAAACTGCAAAAAGGTGCGCTGTATGCCGTTTATGCCCTTGATAAACTTGTTGGTGAGCACTGCGAAGGCGTAAAAGCAGGCGGCGGCAAGGCCGAAGGCTATACCCTTTATGTGGCTTTCTCCGGCGCTCAGGTCCCCGATGCCGGTTATGAGAACTATGCCCAGGGTGCTCATAATAAAGCACAGCCACTTTTTAAGGCTCATTTTCTCACGGAAAAGTATGGGGCAGGCCAGAATTATAATGACGGGGGCGAAATAGTAGCTGAGGGTGGCCACAGAGACGGTGGTGAAGCGGTAGGCTTCGAAAAGAAGTATCCAGTTTACGCCTATGGCAGCTCCCGAAATAAGCAGCAGCCACAGCTCCCGGCCAAGTCCCCGGAGGTCTAAGCTCTGCTTGCTGCATAGAAGGAAGATGCCGATGAGCCCGGAGGCTATCACCGCCCGGCAGAGAGCCAGTTGGGAGGAGGAAAGGGGGATATTTCGGACGAATATTGCAATTGTGCCAAAAATAGCCATGGAAGAAGCTATCATCAGTCTTGGTCGCAGGGAAGATTTCATTGCTGAGCCTCCGGGGTGAATGATAGCCTATTATACCACGCTCTTTTGGTGGAGCACAATAATTTGTTGCTCCGGCAGGGGCGGATATGGTATGATGCGGAAAAAGGAGGGCTTTGCCATGTATGTTTCCACATCCTCTGCCACAAGGGAGAATATTCTCCGGACTGTGCGTTTTGAAAGGCCGGACTATATCCCCATGACATTTCATATAAACGATGCCTGCTGGCAAAGCTATGAGAGAGAGGCTCTCTGGGAGCTTATGGCCTCCCATAGCTTCCTCTTTCCGGGCTTTGAGATGCCCAGGGGCGGGGAAGAGATAAGCTATGCCCTCAACGCCCGGAGAAATGAGCCCTACACCGACCCCTTCGGCTGCATTTGGGAGACCTCCACCGACGGCATTGTGGGCTCTGTCCACCGCCACCCTCTGGAGGACTGGGACAGCTGGAAGCACTATGCCTTTCCCGACCCGGAAAAGTGCGACGGACTTTTCCCCATAGACTGGGCGGCTTTTGAAAAGGAGACCGCAGCAAAAAGAGCGGCGGGGGAAATGGTCTACGGCGACCTGCGCCACGGCCACACATTTTTGCAGCTTTGCGACCTGCGGGGCTACGAAAACCTGCTGATGGATATGATGGACGAGGAGCCTCTGCTTTCAGAGCTTATTGCAAAGCTGGAGGACTTCAATCTTGCCCAGATAAAGCACTTTGTAAAGGCCGGTGTGGACATGGTGCGCATTCCCGAGGATTTGGGTATGCAGCAGGGACCTATGCTTCGTCCCGAGGACTTCCGCCGATGGATAAAGCCCAGCTATCAGCGGCTTATGGCCCCTGTGCGGGAGGCGGGAATTCCCATACATATGCACTCCGACGGAGACATCCGCCTCCTCTGCGACGATATTATCGAGGGCGGCGTGGATGTGCTGAATCTGCAGGACCTTGTGAACGGCATAGACTGGATAGGCGGCAAGTTCAGGGGAAAAACCTGTATTGATCTGGATATAGACCGCCAGAGGATAACACCCTTCGGAAAACCGAAGGATATAGACGCTCTCGTCCGGGAGGAAGTGGAGAAGATAGGCTGCCCCGACGGTGGGCTTATGATGATCTACGGCCTTTATCCCGGGGTGCCTCTTGAGAATGTGAAGGCACTTATGGACGCCATGGAGAGATATGCGGGGTATTATGCGTGAGGGGTGCTGCTGGAATTGCGGCGCGCCGGGGTCGTCGCGCCCTACGAGGGAGACTTTAAAAGGAATCAGCCTGAGTCCGATTAAGGACTCAGGCTGATGATCTTTAAATTCAGGGCAGTGTTCTGCCTGCGGCACGGTAGAGCTCGTACCACTCCTGACGGCTGAGACTTATATCTGCGGCTTTGGCCACTTCCCGGAGGTGCTGAGGATTGGTGGTGCCGGAGATGGCCTGAATTTTTGCCGGGTGGCGGAGTATCCATGCTGTGGCAATGGCAGATTTGGTGAGGTCGTACTTCTCCCCGAGGCGCGCAAGGACGGCGTTCAGCTCGCTATAGGCGGGATTATCAAGGAAAGTGCCGCTGCGAAGGTCAATCTGGAGAGTGGACCAGGCCTGCACTCCCATGCCTTGACACTGGGCGTAGTCCAGAAGACCCATGTCCCTTGTGGGGCTCAGAGGATTCATCATGTTCACATTTATGCCCGCCTCTATCATGGGGGCGTGGACTATGCTCAGCTCCACCTGGTCCACGATAAGCTCCTGCCCAAGGCAGCGGCGGAGATTTTCTATCTGGCCGGGATTCATGTTGGAAACGCCGAAATACTTCACCTTACCGCTGCTATGGAGCTCATCGAAGGCCTTTGCAACCTCCTCCGGCTCCACAAGGGCGTCGGGCCGGTGCAGAAGGAGCACATCTATGCTGTCGAGCTTCATGCGGCGCAGACTCTGCTCCGCGCTTTCTATAATATGCTCGTAGGAGGAGTCGTACCAGCCCCGGCAGATGCCGCACTTGGTCTGGACTATGAACTTGTCCCGAAGATGGGGTGCGCAGTCCATCACTTCGCCGTAAAGCACTTCCGAGGGGGTCTTTTTGGCGTAGATATCCGCGTTATCCACGAAGTTTATGCCCTCTTCAAGAGCGGTTTCCAGAAGGGGAAGCAATTCCACGCTTGTGAGGAGGCTGGCTCTATAAAGGCCAAGGGCTATGCGGGAGGCGGAAATGGGACTTTTGCCGATATTATGATACTGCATGCTCTTACCTCCGGATGTTTTCTTACAGCATTAGGCGGGCGCTGCCATAGATGCCGGCATCGTTGCCAAGCTGGGCAAGCTCAAAACGGGTGCTCTCGGCAGGGGGGAAGGCGTGGGCCACGAAGCCGCGCTCCACCACGTCCAGAATAATCTGGCCAGCTGCGGAGACGCCGCCGCCGATGACGAAGACCTCGGGGTCGCAGACGCAGGATACCGCCGCCAGAGCACGGCCCAGATCCTGGCCGAAGGTTTCAACTACACCGAGAGAGAGCTCATCCCCGGCCTTGGCGCAGTCAAATACAGACTTGGCGGTAACTTCCGTTTCCCGGAGTGCGGAGGGAGTATCGGAGGCTGCAAGGGCCTTTTTGGCCATGCGCACAATTCCGGTGGCGGAGGCGTACTGCTCAAGGCAGCCTTTTTTGCCGCAGCCGCAGGTCTCGGTCTCGCCGGGGTGTATTTTCATGTGGCCTATTTCGCCGCCGGAGCCGTGGACACCGGCAAGAAGCATGCCGTCCACGATAATGCCGCCGCCTACACCGGTGCCAAGGGTGACAAAGACCACATTTTTGCTGCCCTTGCCGCCGCCCTGCCACATTTCGCCCAGAGCTGCGGCGTTGGCGTCATTGAGGACTTTGACGGGGAAGGAGCACATTTCGGAAAGCCGCTCAGCCACATTGCCGCCCCAGCCGTCCAGATTCACGCAGGGCTCCACAAAGTTTTCGCCAAGCACAGCACCGGGGACACCCATGCCTGCGCCCAGAACCTGAGCGGGGGCTATGCCCATGCTCTCAAGCTTTGCGGAAAGGGAGGCTGCAATATCCGGCAGAATATGCTCGCCGCCACTCTCGGTGCGGGTGGGTATTTCCCACTTGTTGAGAAGCTCTCCGTCAGCACGGAAAAGGCCCAGCTTTACGCTGGTGCCGCCGAGATCTATACCAAAAACATAGTTATCCATAGAGAAAACACCTCTCGATTAATTATAGCAATAATATACAACCGAAAAGCCCTGCCGTCAACCGAAGTGAATTGCAAAGGTATTGAAAGCTTGCCCCCTGCGGTGCTATACTGGGGGCATGATTATTCCAGAAAACGGAGGAAAAGCCTTATGACTGAGCTGAGAAAAGCACCTTTTTTCCTTGACGAGAGGCAGATGAAATGGGTGGAGGACAGCCTGAAAAGCCTCAGCGACGAGGAGAAGGCCGGACAGCTTTTCTGCGTCATGGGCGGAGACTATTCTCCAGAAGAACTCCGCGGCATGGTGGCCGGGGGCCGGGTGGGCGGTGTGCTCTTCCGACCTGTTAAGGATGCCGAGGACATCAGGGCGGACTTTGCCCCTCTGGACGAGGTGAGCCCAATACCCCTTCTCAAGGCGGCCAATCTTGAAGAGGGCGGCTCCGGCGCAATGAGAGACGGCACACTGTTTGGCTGGCCCATGCTCACAGGAGCTACCGGAGACGAGAGCATGGCGGAGCGCTTCGGCGCCGTCTGCGCCGTGGAGGGCAGACAAATCGGCATCAACTGGACCTTCTCTCCCGTCTGCGATCTGGATATGAACTACCAAAATCCCATAACCAATGTCCGTTCCTTCGGAAGCGACACGGAAATGGTCAGCGCATTTGCGGATAAATATGTTTCCGCAGTCCAAAGCCGGGGCATGGCCGCCTGCGCCAAGCATTTTCCCGGCGACGGAGTTGACCACAGAGACCACCATCTCCATGTGACCTACAACACCCTCTCTGCCGACAAGTGGTACGATACCTACGGCGCGGTTTATAAAAAGCTCATCGCCGGGGGACTTATGAGCGTAATGGTGGGCCATATTGCCCAGCCTCATGTGGCCCGGGATGCGGACGGCGGCATATCCGAGGCCGAGGCCATGGCTCCCGCCTCCATGAATCCCACCCTGCTTCAGAAGGTGCTTCGGGGCAAACTGGGCTTCAACGGCCTCATCACCTCCGACGCCACCATTATGGGAGGCTTTTGTATGCATCGCCCCCGCCGTGAGGCCGTGCCTGCCGCTATTATGGCCGGCTGCGATATGCTGGTTTTCAGCACGGATATAAGGGAGGACTACGGCTACATTTTAGAGGCCCTTGCAGATGGGCGTCTCAGCCGGGAGCGTCTTGACGAGGCTGTTATGAGGATTCTGGCCCTGAAGGCCAGGATATGCTTCAATGAGCCCCTTTCAGAGACCGTTCCTGCCGCACTCTGGCACAGGGAGTGCGCCGACAAGGCCATAACTCTTGTTAAGAGCAAAGAGCCGGAGGCTTTGCCCATATCCCCCGAAAAATTCCCCAAGGTCCGGCTCATCTGCCTTGGCAAGGACGAGATACCCGATGGCTCTGTGAAGGAAATTGCCCTGGAGCAGCTTCGCAGCCGGGGCTTTGAGGTGGAGTGCTATGAGCCCTTCGCCGATGACCTCCACGGCTCCGCCGCCCTCAGTCGGGATAGGCTTACCCTGTATTTCGCAAACTATGAGCAGGCCAGCAACCAGACCACCGTGCGCATAAACTGGTGCCCCAAGCATGCCTTGGATATGCCCCGCTTCCTCAATGAGGAGACCTGCATTTTTGTGTCTCTGGCAAATCCCTACCATCTTCAGGATGTGCCCATGATACGCACCTATATTAACGCCTACACTGCCACAAGGACCACCATTGAGCTCGTTATCCACAAGCTCATGGGCCTCAGTGAGTTTAAGGGCATAAGCCCTGTGGACCCCTTCTGCGGCCTGCCGGATACGAGGCTGTAAAAAGTAAAAACGCTCCCCGAATTGTACGATTCGGGGAGCGTCAGAGCGTCATAAAAGTGGCTTAAATGGGCTGTATATACAGTGGCTGTTGCAAAAAGAGGACAGAGTAAAGTATACGGGAGAAAAAATCATCCGCGTCGAGCCGGCAATAGCGCAAGCCGCAGCCGGCGACTATCTCCCGCCGCTAGGCGGGCTGCCACAGAGCGTTAGCGGGACATTTATAACCCCAGAGTCCAGAGGGTCGCAACCCTCTGGTGCGTTTTTCCCTACTTTTGTCGCATAACAAAAGTAGGCCCCCGGAGGGACCTGTACCAATAGTTTTCTGCAAGGTGAATGATTCGTGTTAAGGGGGATGCGGATTGCCACACCAGTGTGCGCACTGGTTCGCAATGACGAGGAAGATTTAATACGAAGCAACTATCCTCGTTCCGAGCTTCTTTGACAGGATGACCCTCCCCGAATTGTCCGATTCGGGGAGCGTTTTTTTGTGAAACATGAAAACCATGGGCTGTGCCCATGGTTCAAAAAAGGCTATGCCTATGAGTAGAAAAGATAAACCTCCAGCGATACAATGGGAGCAGGTTTGCCGACCACATCCCAAAGTAACGAAGGAGGAATATCAT
>JAZSFJ010000098.1:0-4082 GCA_045532145.1 Oscillospiraceae bacterium | reverse complement strand
AATTGTCTTCCTAAGACCGCTTGGCCTCCGACTTAGCAATTGCCGTTGCCGTTATTGAAGCACATATATATTACCTTTCTCCGCACTGAAGAATCCTCCCGGACCATTTCCTATGTGCGGTATAGCGTTCGGCCCGTCACATCTTTCGTGTTGCGGAGCCGGCGCCAACTCCGTCTGAAATATATTATGTGCCTCAGTGCCCGACTGTTACCGATCTTCTTTGCGAAAGGAGAAACTATGATAGATCCCAATACCAACGAAAATATTAAAAGCGAAGATGAACTCCCCGAGGAGACTGTGATCCCTATTGCGGAAACCCCGGAGGCGGAAGCCTGCGCCCAGGAGTCTGCACCCGAAAATCCTCAGGTTTCCGATGCTGAAGAAGTCTCCGCAGAAAGCGCAGCGCCTGATGCTGACAGCGGAGCTGATATTCAGAAAGGCCGCAGCCTTGTGGACATCTTCGACGAGGAGGACTCCAACACCCGACGCATAGAGCCCCAGCAGCCCGTTGAAAATGCGGACGCAGCTGAGGAAGACATCTACGACTATGAGGATGTTGATTTTAACGAAGACGACGATCTGGAAGAGCGCGACTATCGCCCCATCCGCTTCAGTCGTACCGGCCGCATGGGCTGCCTGGGCGGTATCATGTATGCCACATTCATCATCTGCCTCTCCGTTGCTCTGGCCTGTTTCGGTTGGATGGCTGCCTGCGATGTTCTGGCTCTAAATAAGGGTGACACAAGTATGACCGTTGTGGTCCCTGAGGATATTTTCACCGAGGAAGAAGTGGACGTAATTGACGAGGAAGGCAATAAGACCGGCACGAAAACCATAGTTGTTGCTGACGTGGATGCCGTTTCTCATATACTCAAGGACAGCGGTATCATTGAATATCCCTGGCTTTTCAAGATATTTGCCCACGTATCCAACGCAGACAAAAAGATTGATCCGGGAACCTATGAACTTTCCACCCGTCTGGATTATCGCGCTCTCGTCAAGAATCTCCAGGCTGCAGTGGCTGCCAAGGAGATAAAGTCCGGTGTTACCTTCCCCGAGGGCTATACCATGGACCAGATTTTCCGGAAGCTTGAGGCAGAGGGCATCTGCTCTGTCGAGGACCTTTACGACGCCGCTGCCAATTACCATTACGATTTCAGCTTCCTTGACGAAAGCACCCTTGGCGATCCCAAGCGTCTTGAAGGCTTCATTTTCCCCAACACCTATGACTTCTATATAGGCGAATCAGCGAGCTCTGTTATCAGTAAGTTCCTCAATACATTCCACAGACAGCTTTACGCCGATATGTATCAGCTCTGCGATAATATGGGCATCACTTTCTACGAGGCGGTTATTATTGCCTCTATGATTGAGAAGGAAGCTGCAAACGATGAGGAACGCGCAAGAATTGCAGCTGTTATTTACAATCGAATCAATGCAGGTATGACCCTTGGTATCGACGCCACCATTCTCTACGAACACCCCGAGCACACCGGCGTGCAGATACCCACGGAGATACTCCAGGAGGATAGCCCCTATAATACCCATATATATAAGGGACTGCCCCCCACACCTATATGCAACCCCGGTCTTGCTTCCCTTGAGGCAGCACTCCATCCTGAGTCTCACTGGTATTACTACTACGCTCTGGATACTGCAACCGGGACCCATAAATTCTTTTATACCCAGGCCGAATTCAATGCATTTGTGGAGACTCAGGACTATGACAACTATAATCCCTGAACTTCTGGCTCCCGCCGGTGATGCAGAGCGTCTCGAAATGGCTCTGCATTACGGTGCGGATGCCGTATATCTTGCCGGAAAACAGTTTGGCCTGCGTGCCTCTGCCGGTAATTTTAATTCCGAGGAAATGCGCAAAGCTGTTGCTATGAGCCATGCCGCCGGTGCTAAAGTATATGTAACCGTAAATGTGCTGCCCCATGAACACCAGCTCAGCTCATTGCCCGCATTTTTGGAGGATACAGCTGACGCTGGAGTGGACGGCTTTATAATCGCCGACCTTGGCGTTCTTGCCCTTGCAAAACGCCATGCTCCCAGTGTTCCTGTACATATCAGCACCCAACTGGGCGTAGTTAACTCGGAAACCGCCAAAATGCTTTACGATCTTGGTGCTAAACGCGTTGTTCTTGCCCGTGAAATGAGCCTTGAAAACATCCGCAGCTTCCGCGCCAATATTCCCAAGGAGCTAGAGATTGAAGCTTTTGTGCACGGAGCAATGTGCGTGAGCTTCTCCGGTCGCTGTCTTCTCTCCAACTATATCACTCATAGGGACGCTAACGGTGGAGCCTGTTCCCAGCCCTGCCGCTGGAAATATCATCTCGTGGAAGAGAAACGCCCTGACGATTATTTCGAGATAAGCGAGGACGGCGGTACATTTATTATGAACAGCGCCGACATGTGCATGATAGAGCATATAGGCGAGCTCATTGACGCAGGCGTAAGTTCCTTCAAAATAGAAGGGCGCATGAAAAGCTCATATTATGCTGCTGTTACCACAAACGCTTACCGTCACGCCATTGACGACTACCTTGCAGGAAAGCCCTTTGACAAAACATGGCTTGACGAATGCATGAAAGTGAGCCACAGGAAGTATTCAACCGGATTCTATTTCGGTGAGCCCGGACAGTATTACGCTGACGCCCACTATTTCACCGATGCCGATGTATGCGGCATGGTTGAATCCTGCAGCGACGATGGAGAAGCCATAGTCATTCAGCGTAATAAATTCTGCGTGGGTGATACTGTGGAACTTGTTACGCCCGATAATAAGCCTGTAGCTTTCACACTGACAGACCTTAGAAACGCGGATAACGAGGCCATTGAAGCTGCTCCCCATCCCATGATGCAGCTTAAGATGCATCTTCCTGTAAAATGCGGCAGGCTTGCTCTGCTCAGGAAACTTAGATAACACTAAAGGGCCCCAGTAGCAAGGGGCCCTTTATACTTGGTTAAAGATATGAAATACGAAAATATTGAAAAAGGAATTTTTATCTCCCGACCAAACAGATTTATCGCCCATGTTGAGCTGAGAGGCAGGGAAGAGGTGGTCCATGTTAAAAATACAGGACGCTGCCGTGAGCTGCTGCCCAAAGGCGCTGAGGTCTATCTCTCGCGCTCTGATAATCCCGCGCGCAAAACTGCCTATGACCTTATAGCCGTAAAAAAAGGGGAGAGGCTTATCAATATGGACTCTCAGGCACCTAACAAGGCTTTTTATGAATGGGCTTTATCCGGTAAATTCATTGAATCGCCTGACCTCATCAGACCGGAATATAGCTGGGGAAATTCCAGATTTGATTTTTATATTGAAAAAGGTGAACGCCGCTGCCTTGTTGAGGTAAAAGGAGTTACCCTTGAATTTGATGGGAAGTGCTATTTTCCCGATGCCCCAACCCAGCGTGGCGTGAAGCATATTTCAGAGCTAATTACCGCAAAGGAAGCGGGTTTCGAGGCATATATCGTCTTTATTGTTCAAATGAAGAATGTGGATTTTCTATCCCCCAATGATACAACTCATCCCGAATTTGGTGATGTGTTGAGGCTTGCTGCCAAAAAGGGAGTTAACATTTTAGCCTTTGATTGTCATGTTGAGCCTGACTTCATGGAAATAAGTGAGAAAATATTTGTGAAACTCTGAAATTTGGAGTTGACAAGCATATTAATTGTGCTAAAATATATGGGTAATATTTTGTAGGCTATGACGAAACCAGTTGTGTTTACGCAGTCTTTCAGAGAGGGAAGCATCAGCTGAAAGCTCCCGGCTTGCGAACACAGACAGCCACTTCCGAGCCTGCGGGTGATGAATCCGCCGGGTGATCCCCGATAAAGGATCGACTGAGATGTCGCCTCTTTGGGCGGATAATCAGGGTGGTACCGTGAAGAAAGTTTAACTTCGCCCCTGTTTTATGGGGCGGAGTTTATTTTTGTGAAACATGAAAACCATGGGCTGTGCCCATGGTTCAAAAAAGGCTATGCCTATGAGTAGAAAAGATAAACCTCCAGCGATACAATGGGAGCAGGTTTGCCGACCACATCCCAAAGTAACGAAGGAGGAATATCAT
>JAZSFJ010000132.1:0-22913 GCA_045532145.1 Oscillospiraceae bacterium | reverse complement strand
CACATGTTCTTCCAGATCTAGACGTACATATTTCATTTGCTCTTCTTTGGTAAATCTTCTGTCTGGCGTTCCTTTCTTTCCCATATCTTCACTTCCTTTCTACATTCATTATACTACGAAAAAAGTAGACACCCACACTTTTGTGAGTGTCTACTTTCATTTTACAAGTGCAGCCCCTTTTAATGGTGCGTGACTTTTTTTATTATTCCTTGATAAGAGAATACTTGTTTGCGTAGTGCTCGAAGAAAGAGGCAAACTCGCTGCTGTCCTGCTTAAGATTATAGAGATACTGGTGGAGATCAAGTCTCTCCCGGCTCATTTCTATAACACAGCCAGCGATATTGGAGCAGTGGTCGGCCACTCGCTCAATATTGGTGATGATGTCAGAAAGGACAAAACCTGCCTCTATGGAGCACTCTCCACGCTGGAGACGATGGATGTGGCGCACTCTAAGCTGCTCTTTAAGAGCATCTATAACCTCCTCAAGAGGCTCAACCTTGGCTGCCTTGCCCAGGTCATTATAGAGATAAGACTCAATAGCCAGATCGAGCACTTCTCTTGTTGCAGAGATAAGCACATCTATCTCCTTTTTACCCGCCTCAGAGAAAGCAATATCTTTATCAAGCATTTCTTCAACAGATTCCAGAATATTTACAGAATGGTCGCTGATGCGCTCAAGGTCGCCGATGACATGGAGAAGCTTTGCGCTCTCGTCGCTGTCCTTGCGGCTGAGGGGCTCAGCGCTGAGGCGCACAAGATAGGTTCCCAGAAGATCCTCGTAATGGTCGGCCTTTGACTCGTATTCCCGAATTTTGGCGGCCTTGCTCACATCTCTGTTTTCCAAAGCATTCATGGCCTCTCGAATACCGCGGCCACTTACAACAGCCATAGCCTCGCTCATGATGCGGCAGCGTGCAACAGCGATGGAGGGAGTGGCCATCAGACGCTCATCAAGCTCGCTTTCCCGTTCCTCGACTTTGGGCTCGGGGACAAGCCTGCAGGAGAGCTTTTCAAGAAGTCCGGCCATAGGCAGAAGAATGGAAGTGCAAAGGATGTTGAATGCACTGTGAATGACAGCAATGGATACTTCGCTGGCAACCGTCTCCAGAAAAGGCAGCTCAACAAAAGCTTTCACAAGCATGAAGACGCAAAGGAGAATAAGAGTGCCGATTATATTGAAAGCGAGGTGCACAACGGCGGCTCTGCGGGCATTGGTGGTGGTGCCAACAGAGGAAATTAGCGCAGTAACACAGGTGCCTATATTCTGGCCCATTATTATAGGTATAGTTGCGCCTACGGTAACAGCGCCTGTAGAGGACAGGGCCTGCAGTATACCAACGGAGGCGGAAGAGCTCTGGATAATACCGGTGAGCACAGCGCCAGCCAGAACGCCGAGAATAGGATTGGAGAACATTACAAGAATGTTGGCAAACTCGGGAACGTCCTTCAAACCGGAAACTGCATCGCTCATAGTCTCCATGCCGAACATAAGGGTTGCAAAGCCAAGCAGAACATTACCAATATCTTTTTTGCGGCTGCTCTTGGCCATCATAATAAGAACTATACCCCCAAGGGCAAGAACAGGGGTGAAGGAGGATGGCTTGAGCAAACGGACAAAAAGACTGTCGCCGTCGATGCCGGTAAGACTGAGCAGCCATGCGGTAACAGTAGTACCCACGTTTGCGCCCATGATTATGTTGATGGCCTGCTTGAGGCTCATGATGCCGGAGTTGACAAAGCCGACAACCATAACGGTAGTGGCAGAGGAGCTCTGGATAATCGCAGTCACAGCAAGACCGGTTATAAAGCCCATCAGCTTGTTTTTAGTAAGCTTTGCCAGAAGGGAGTTAAGGCTGCTTCCCGCGCATTTTTCAAGGGAGGAGCCCATTATGTTCATGCCGAAGAGAAATAGGCTGAGTCCGCCCACAAGAGAAAGTATATCGAAAATGTCCATTATTTTCCGCCTTTCGCATTTTTAATCTTATGGATAAATATTATCCCCCAAAAGTAAAATGCAAAAGCGGAGGAATGTTAAATCCCGGTAAAATTTATCAAATCAGGGGCTGGGCATTGATTATCAGCCTGAATGTCATACCCAGAGCCTCCGCTGCCTTGCGGCACATTATCATGCGCTGCATAAATATCTCAAAGTAATCCATAACGGAGCCGTAGTTTGTATCAACATCCAGACTGAGAGATATTGTGGAACGGTCGTCGCTTATGACCAGCTGGCTCTTTTTTACGGAGTAATTGACCCGGTCATGTATATCGAAGCTGGTCTCCTCCCTGTTTCGTACACGGGAGCGGCGCACATCGCTCTTGTCCGCCAGAATAAGGGCTGCCGCAATGGGGCTCACCGGCCTGCCAGTGCCCTCGTCATGGTTACCTATGGCTGTGACCACCTCGGCCACCTCAGCGGCGTCCATATTCATATTTGTGAGTATGCGAAATGCCATGACTGCCCCCGACTGGGAGTGCTCCACCCGGTTGACCAGATTTCCTATGTCATGGAGAAAACCTGCTATCTGACCCAGTTCCTGCTCCCGCTCCGAGTAACCAAGGCTACTTAGAATATATTTGCAGTTGAAAGCCACAAGACCTACATGAGCAAAACTATGCTCAGTAAAGCCGAGAGCAACAAGGGACTCATCGGCCTTGCGTATATATGTTTTAATATCGGGATCGTTTTTAATATCTTCAAAGCTTATCATCTATCATTCTCCTTTCCCGGGAAATGTAATTATAAACTCACTTCCGATGCCTTCCTTACTATTCAGTTCAATTGAGGCTCCGTGATATTTCAGGCCGTGGCGAACAATGGCAAGGCCCAGTCCTGTGCCTCCTGTAGCCTTGGAATGACTTTTGTCCACCCGATAAAATCGTTCGAATACGCGGCTTTGATGAGCGGCGGGTATACCGATACCTGAATCCCGCACAGCAAGGCAAAGGCCAGCTTCAGCCCTATCAATTTCAATATGTACCCATCCGCCGGGTTTATTATATTTTATTGCATTTTCGCAGAGGTTATATACCATCTCCGTGAGTATTCTTCTGCTGCCCGTAAGCTCCCCTTCACAGCCGGAAAGCTTCACTTCCACATGATTTTTCGAAGCAAAATCCGAGAGAGTAGCAATAACTTCTCCGCACAGGGCCCTGAGCTCCACGCTCTCAGGCTCGGGCTCCGCGCTGCCCTCATCAAGACGGGAGAGAAGCATTATATCCTCCACAAGGCTTATCATCCTCTGGCTCTCAGCATAAATATCTGCGGAGAATTCACGCATTTTGTCAGCACTGACAATGCCATCTCTCATAAGCTCCGCGAAACCGGAAATGGAGGTAAGAGGCGTCTTGAGCTCGTGGGACACATTGGCAGAAAACTCCCGGCGCAGTTCATCACGCTTCTCCCGCTCCGTAACATCAAGAATAAGGAGCGCAACACCGCTCACCTGCCCCATTGAAATAACAGGATTAGAGATAAGCTGCAGCATTCGCTCCCCCTGAGGGAAGATAAGCTCGCTCTTTTCACCGGCGAGGGCCAGCTCAAAACCCCTGCAAAATTCTTCAGGGCAGCGGTCACGGCCAAGACTTTTTATTTCCTCCTCGCTCCCCAGAGCCTCCAAAGCAAAGCGGTTTGCAGAAAGCACAGAGCCCTTGCTGTCCAAAAGGATAAGCCCCTCGCTCATATTCTCTGTTATGGCTGCAAATTCCCGCTGTTTTCTCACAAGCTCATCCATCTGGCTTTTAATTGTGCGATTTTGCTGTCTCAGCTTCTGCACGAGTGGAGCAAGCTCTCTGTAAAGCCGCTCGTCCGAAGGGTCATTGAGATCAATTGTATTTATAGGCTCCGTTATCTGGTGGGAAAGACGGGAGGATATGAAAACGCAGACAAGAAGTATAATAATAATCGCCGCTGCGGCAGGAACCAAAAGTCCCTCCAAAACAGAAAAAAGGCTATCATACTTGGCGGAAATTCTAAGAACACTGCCGTCTGAAAGCAAGCTTGCGTAATAGATGGTCTGCTCCTTGGTGGTGCCTGAATAATGCCGGCTCTGTCCACTGCCTGTGCGCAATGCATCGGCTATCTCGCTGCGGTCAAGGTGGTTTTCCATTAAGGCCGGGTCGGCCCTGTTATCATAGAGGACCACGCCGTCAGCATCTACGATTGTAATACGCCTTTCGGTTTCCAGACATTCGAAAAAGTCTTCCCCGCCGCTCTCTATTCCCGCTCCAGCGTATGCAGCCTCGGTTTTGAGTTCGGCGAAAACACTGTCCCTGACATGGTCATAGACAATATAGGCGAAGATTATACCCGTAAGCAAGAGCATAAGAAGGGACACGAGAAAAGAGTTTCTGAATATTTTTTCCTTCATATTTCAGTCTCCCATCTTATAACCAACGCCGCGGACCGTCTTTATGTACTCCCCCGCCGCACCAAGCTTGGCCCTCAGGGTCCGTATATGAACGTCCACAGTCCTGTTCTCACCGTCGAACTCGCTGCCCCACACTCTGTCCATAAGTGCGTCCCGGCTGAAGACACGGCCTTCGTTTTCCATCAGAGTAAAGAGCATCTCAAATTCCTTGTACGTGAGCTCCACGCTCTCCTCCCCCACCCTGACAAGGTGTCGTTCGGGATAAAGGGAGAGCATTCCGTGGCGGAGACACTTCTCTCCGCTCTCCCTTTGGCTGCGGCGCAGCAGGGCGCGTACTCTGGCCACAAGCTCCATCATGCCAAAGGGCTTGGTTATAAAATCGTCCGCACCGTTATCAAGGCCGATAACCTTGTCGTATTCAGTGTTTCGGGCGGTGAGCATTATCACAGGTATGTTCACCGTAGCAGCTGCGGAGCGAAGCTTTTTCAAAATGCTGAGCCCGTCTTCCTCAGGAAGCATTATATCAAGAAGCACAAGCTCGGGGATTTCTCCCCCCACGGCCTTCCAAAAAGAAGAGGGGCGCTCAAAGCCCACTGCCTCGAAACCCGCATTTTCAAGGGCATAGACCACCAGCTTTCTTATGCTGTCGTCATCCTCCAAAAGATATATCATAATTTTAGCCCTCCTTTATTTTTATTACAGTTTATATTTCCCGCGTAAAAAAATAAAGTACAAGAATGTTAAGTTTATGTTAAATCCCGCAAATATTTTTCTCTTTCCACTATGTCCATCCCATGGTATAATAGAGAAAACACCAAAAAGGAAGTGCTGAGATGAGGATCGTCTGTCTTGTTGAAAACACCTGCCGGGAAGGCCTTGGCTGCGCCCACGGTCTTTCCATTTATGCCGAGACTGAAAGGCACAAAATACTTTTTGACGCTGGCCCCGAGGGCGGGCTGCTGCTGAGCAACGCAAAAAAACTGGGAATCGACCTCGAGGAAGTGGATATTGCGGTTTTATCCCACGGGCATTATGACCACGCAGGAGGACTGCGGGCCTTTCTTGAGAAAAACAGCCGCGCAAAGCTTTATGTCCACACCCTCGCTGCCACCCGTGGACATTACGCCACTGAAAAGGTGGGCTGGCGGAATATCGGCCTTGACGAGAGCATTCTCCGGGACTTCTCAGACAGGATGGTGCTGACCGGGGACAGTCTTGCCATAGACGAGGAGCTATCCCTTTTCTCCGACATTTCCACCGCAGATTTCATCTCCGGTTCAAACAGCTCCCTTTTTGAAGAATCGGAAGGCGAATATATCCCCGACCCCTTCCATCATGAGCAAAATCTGCTCATTCGGGAGGGAGACAAAATTTGTCTTCTTGCCGGCTGTGCCCACAGGGGTATAATCAACATTCTCCGCCGGGCAGCTGAGCTTGGCGGAAAGCTTCCCGAAACTGTTTTCTCCGGCTTCCACCTGACAAATCCCGGACTGGGTCTGGACCTGCCCGAAGACTTCGTCCGCAGCGTGGGCCGGGAACTCAAAAAATACCCCTGCGCATATTATACGGGCCACTGCACAGGCTCAAATCCCTATTCATGGCTCAAAGATGAGCTTGGGGACACTCTCCAATATCTCCGGGGCGGACTTGATGTAACCCTCTGAGGCTGCAAAGCATAGTATAAACCGGGGAATAGCTTCCCCATATATGAAAAAAATAAGAAGGATATAAATGTCGTCCACCATGAAACTCAGCGCTCTTGAGCCCGGAGCGGAAGCTCTTGTCTGCGCCCTTCCCGAGGACGGACTTTACGCTTCCCGGCTTATGGAGCTTGGCTTTTATCCCGGCGCAAGGATACAGTCCCTTTTCACCGCCGTTTTCGGCGACCCCTGCGCCTACAGCGTACAAAGCGCAGTCATTGCCCTGCGCCGAAGCGAAACAGAGAAAATAAGCATAAAACCTATATGAATTTTTAAACACCGTATCCTCCGATACGGTGTTTTCTCATTGTCGGAATTTCCCTTCGCGGCATATACTGCCAAAGGAGGAGGCCTGAGCATATGACGAACAAAATAATTCTGGCCGGGAATCCCAACGTGGGCAAATCTACCCTTTTCAACCGCCTGACCGGCATGAAGCAGCACACGGGGAACTGGGCCGGCAAGACAGTTGGCAGCGCCACAGGGTATCTGGAGCTTGATAACAGTAAAATTAAGCTTATAGACACTCCGGGTACATATTCCCTCCTGCCATCATCGCCGGATGAGGAGGTGGCAAGAGACATTATCTGCGGCGAGAAAAGCGACGCCATCATTGTTGTCTGCGACGGCAGCCGTCTTGAGCGGGGCTTATATCTGGCTTTGCAGATAAGAGAGCGGCGCAGCAACATTATTCTCTGCGTCAATCTTATGGACGAAGCAGAGAAAAAAGGAATACATATTGATTTCCCTCTCCTGAGAGAAAGGCTTGATATGCCCGTTGTCGGCATAAGCGCCTCCAGAGGCCACGGGGTGGATGAGCTGCTGCAGCTTATTGCCCACTGCGGCTATGAGGACAGCGCGATACTAAACGGGAACAGAGATACGATGGAGCTTAAAAGCATCGCCCGTGATATACGCAAAGAAGCGGTGCACACAGATATGCCCCGAAGCCGCATAAGCACCCTTGACCGTATACTCAGCCACAAAATTCTGGCATGGCCCATAATGCTGGGGCTGCTTTTTGCCATACTCTGGCTCAGCATAAGCGGGGCAAATTATCCCTCCGAGCTTCTGAGCCGTCTTTTTTCCTTTGTGGGGGATTTATTAAGACGGGCCTTTGAGTATACCGGTTTGCCTCCCCTGCTGGGCTCTGCCCTTATTGACGGTGTCTACGGCACTACAGCCTGGGTTGTCTCCGTAATGCTGCCGCCTATGGCCATTTTCTTTCCTTTGTTCACCCTTTTGGAGGACTGGGGACTTCTCCCGCGCATAGCCTTCAACATGGACGGCATATTCAAAAAATGCGGCTCATGCGGAAAGCAGGCTCTGTGTATGTGTATGGGTCTGGGCTGCAACGCCGTGGGAGTTACCGGCTGCCGCATAATAGCAGGCAGGCGGGAGAAGCTCATAAGCATGCTAACTAATTCTTTCATGCCCTGCAACGGACGCTTTCCCAGCCTGATACTCCTCGCCGCACTCCTTATCCCGGGGGGTGGAAGTACAGCAGCTTCCGCAACCGTTCTTCTGCTCATCGTCATGGGGGCACTGCTTACTTTTGCAAGTTCCTGGCTTTTGTCCCTCTGCCTCTCAAAAGAAAGGGAAGCCCCCTTCAGCCTTGAGCTGCCTCCTTTCCGAAAGCCGAGGATCGGCGCAACCTTGCTGCGTTCACTATTGGACAGGACGCTTATCGTGCTGCTCCGAGCCATAAAAACAGCTGCTCCCGCAGGACTTATAATATGGCTGCTTGCAAATATTCACATATCCGGTTTCAGTATTATATCTCTGATGCAGCAGGCTTTGGATGTGCCAGGACGTTTTTTCGGTCTGGACGGGGCAATACTGCTGGGCTTTATCCTGGGGCTTCCGGCCAACGAAATAGTATTGCCTGTTATCATGATGTGTTATCTTTCGGGCAGCTCTCTGGCTGAGCTCCCATCCACCGGAGAAATACGGGACATTTTTATCGATATGGGCTGTACGGATGTGACC
Organism: Oscillospiraceae bacterium; assembly: GCA_045532145.1. Taxonomy (GTDB): domain Bacteria; phylum Bacillota; class Clostridia; order Oscillospirales; family Oscillospiraceae; genus SIG459. The sequence goes on along the minus strand of JAZSFJ010000132.1, from coordinate 14,854 downwards.
ATACTCTGCCTGATGATTTTCACACTTCTTCACTGGCCCTGCGCCACCACCCTCATAACAATAAAAAAAGAAAGCGGCAAGCTTCGTTACGCGCTTGCCGCCGCAGCCCTCCCTACAGCATGGGGACTGCTGATATGCTTATTAATCAGAATGCTGTTTCGTTGATACCAAGGGGATCAAAAGGACATATTTCATTTTTCACTTATAATATTACTTTATGTCTATTTTGCAGTAAAGCTCAATGGCTTTTTTGGCACTTGGGCCATATTCAAACCACAGCTCTCCCTCTTGCTTAAAGTCAGGATTTCGAGGCTTGATCTTAACGATCTTAAACCGGCTTATGCAGCCAAACTCCATTTCTTCAATTTCTGACCAACTGTAGCTCCAAATCTCTTTTCGCTTGTTTGCTAATGCAACTCCATCCTCATTCATAAATACATATTCGTTATCAAGTAAGGGCAGCAACAGCAGCAAGGCAAGACTAATAACACCTATGCCCAATACTAAGGTACGAACTTCAATTGCAATAATGTAAAAGATTATTAAAACGCAAAGAATACAGGCTGAAATAATCAGCATTGATTTCAGCAGACTTTCTTTCTGTTTAAATCTCATATTGTGTCCTCCATTAGTTCAGACAATCTCTCTGTACATGGCAGATGCATCCGCCTTGTTGGCGTGCTCGTTTATCTCGGTTACCTCCACCTTGAGAGTGCGCTGGCCGAAAGCGATTTCGATGACATCGCCCACCTTTACCTGATAGCTGGCTTTGACCTGACGTCCGTTTACGCAGATACGCTCACCGTCGCATGCCTCGTTGGCCACGGTGCGTCTTTTAATAAGTCGGGAGACTTTGAGGTATTTATCAATTCTCATATTATTCCTCCAATTAGGGAAAAGCGGCATCAGCCCAACAGGGCCATGCCGCTTTAATATTATCAATTTACTTGGAGATAGCGTCCTTCAGAGCCTTGCCGGCCTTGAAAACGGGAACGCGGGAAGCGGGGATTTCGATCTCTTCCTTGGTCTTGGGGTTGCGGCCGATACGGGATGCGCGCTCCTTGATATCGAAAGCGCCGAAGCCAACCAGCTGGACCTTCTCGCCGGCTTCCATGGAAAGAGTGATGGTATCAAAAGTGGCGTTGATGGCCTTCTCGCTGTCCTTCTTGGAAAGGCCGGTCTTCTCGGCAACAGCGCTGATGAGTTCTGCCTTGTTCATTCTATTTCCTCCTGTTATGATAGCGGGATAAAACCGCAAATATATGATTATTTCGGCGCTTCCTGGCTTATTTCCCGGGAAACGCGCTATATGAGGTTACCAAAAAAAGCCTTACTTGTCAAGGAAAAACTGCTTTTCTTTTCCCTCAATTTCCGCTCTTGCACGCTGATAGAGCTTTTCCATATCTGCAAGGCTCATTTCCTCTAATCTGCGGCCTTCGGCAGCGGCATTATCCTCCATAAAACGAAAGCGCTTTATGGATTTTTCGCAGGCGCGGTGGAGGGCCTTTTCCGGGTCAAGTCCCGTTTTGCGTGCAACGCTGACAGCGGCAAAGAGCATATCCCCCAGTTCCTCCTCCATATTATCGGCGTCGGCGGCGGCAATGGCAGCTTCAAGCTCCCCTGTCTCCTCCTTCAGCTTCATAAGGGCATAGCTCACATCAGGCCACTCAAAGCCGGTTACAGAGGCCTTCTTCTGGACCTTTTCTGCCCTCCACAAGGCGGGGAGAGTTTCAGCAACGCCCTCCATGGTGCTGGTGACGGTCTTCTGGGATTTCTCAATACGCTTTACCTCGTCCCAGGTTTTCAGCACCTCTTCACTGTTTTCGCAATGGACGCTGCCGAAAACATGGGGATGTCGGAAAACAAGCTTCTTGCAGGCCACGTCAGCCACATCATTAAGGTCAAAATTGCCCTTTTCCTCCTCCATGCAGGTATGGAAAATCACCTGCATAAGAAGGTCGCCCAGCTCCTCGAGGAGATTTTCGCCGTCTCCGCTGTCAATGGCGTGGGCCAGCTCATAGGCCTCCTCAATAACATTGCGGCGAATGCTCTCGTGAGTCTGCTCAGCATCCCAGGGGCAGCCGCCTGGAGCGCGGAGGACAGCAATTATTTTGCGGAAATCTTCTATATCGTATTTATCTTTAATCTGAAAGTCTGTCATAGTGATATTGTATCCGTTTCTGTTTACTTTATATGCAGCAGTTTTGCAATCTTCTCACCCTTGGGAATAAGCTTCATATCCTCAAGAGTAACGGCTCTGGTGACGATAATAAGCACCAGATAAACAATAACAGCCACGCCCACGCCGCAAAGCATTGCAAGAGCCATGCGCATCCAGCCCTCACCGAGAACAAGGGAGGCAAGGCCGTATACGGCCCATGCGGCGGCTCCCATGATAAGAGTGCTTATAACAGGACGAAGGAGCATGCGCTTAACGCTGGGACGCACCTCCATGCACTTGCAAAGAAATGCATAGTTCATAAGGCACATTACAACATAGCAGCAAAGAGTACCAACAGGTGCACCTACAATGTTAATGTTGGGATTTCCTACAAGCACCCAGTTGACCGCAATCTTCACAATGCCGCCCACAATCATGCTTACTACGGTAAACTTTTCATTACCGTGAGCCTGCAAAACAGCATTGGATATCAGGGCAAGGCAAACGAAAATAGATGCTATACCCATATATCCCAGAAGAACAGCTCCGCTGGCATGGGAATCGGGATAAAGAACGTTCATAATGGGATAACTGAGCACAGAAAGCCCCACGCCCATAGGAAGTGCAATTATGGCGGAAATGCGCACACTGCCCTCTCCGATTTCACAGCTTTCCTTATGCTTCTTTGCAGCTACACAGGAAGCAATAGCGGGAACCACAGATATTGTAAGAGGGGTAATAAACGCAGCGGGAAGATTATAAAGGGTCATTGCCTTGGAATATACGCCGTAGAGAACGCTGGTCTCCACATCGCTGTAACCAAGAGCGCTGAGCTGATAGAGAACGAGCTTGTTATCAATGAGAGTGAAAACGCTCATAACACAGGCTCCCAGAGTAATGGGAACGCCAATGCGAACCAACTCTGCAAAGATGGCAGCAGAGCTGTCCGGCTTATCTTCGGCGGCAGAGGCTACGTAAGGATAGTTGCGCTTTTTATACACCACCATGTAAATAAGGGCAGCAAGAGATCCCACAACAACACCGAAAATAGCTCCGGCGGAAGAAACAGGCAGGCTCTTTCCCTGATTTGTAAGGATAATGGCAAGGCATATGCCAACTGCAACCTTGGCAAGAACCTCCAGCACCTGTCCCACCATGGTGGGGGTCATATTGCCGTGTCCCTGGCAGTAACCGCGGTAGGCTCCCAACAGGCAGCAAAGGAAGACTGAAGGAGCAACAGCGGAAATGCTGCGGCTTACGGAGGGCTTCTCCATAAACACAGCCAGCTCCGTGGGAAAAACCAGCATAAGTGCACTTCCGACAAGACCCAGAACCGCGAATGTTACAAGTGCAACATTCATGGTGCGTCTTGCCTGGGCTCTCTTACCGAGAGTGTTGGCTGCGCTTATCATTCTGGAAAGAGCTACCGGGAAACCGGCAGTTGCTATTGTCAGAAAAACGTTATAAACATTATATGCCGTATTGAAAATACCGAAGCCCTCGTCGCCGAGGATATTGCCCATTGGTATCTTATATATGGCACCGAGAATCTTGATTATTACAACGCCAAAGGTAAGTATTGCGGCGCCGTGGAGATAATTTTGTTTCTTAGAATCAGACAAGACTTTTCCTCCAGAAGCTCAGATTTTTCAGTCAACGTAGCGGGTGCGGATTATCTGCTCCCACTCGGCATACTTGGGAATATTGAAGTGAACGCCGTCCCAGGTATCGGATGCGGGCAGGAAGCCTGTTTCATCCACAAGGGGCGTTACACAGTCGATATAATAGCAGTGCATTTCTGCGGCAAGCTGCTTGAGGCCCTCGTTATAGGCATTAATCCGGGCCATGGTAAAGGTGCCGCCCGCGTCCTTGGCACGGCTCACAGGGGTAAGGGAAAGAATATAAATATCGGCAGCGGGCTGCTCCTTCTGCACCTTTTCAATTATCTGGCGATAATAGCCGATGAAGGTCTCCACAGGGAAGCCAATCTCATTGATGCCAAGCTCGATATACACCTTTCCGAAATTCCCTGCCGCCATGGCCTCCATTGCAGAGCCATAATAGCCGGGATAAACCGCGAAGTCGCGGCCGCTGAAAGCGGAGAGGACGGTCATGCTGGTGCGGGAGAAATAGGTCATGGTTTTGAGATTGCTGTAAATACGTATTCCCTCGCAAAGGCTGTTGCCAATGAGGCAGGCGTCGGCAAAGAAATCATCCCCAGCCACACTCTGCACAGGGGTTTCGGGGCCGCTGTAGGCTCTGAGGGCAAAGGGGATTCTCATATTACGGATAGCCATGCGGGAAAGGATGGTGGCAACCGCAGCCCGGTTTATGGTATCATCGGGGTAATAGGTTCCTCTTTCATCACTGCCGGTAAGCACGCCCGCTCTGTAGAGCTTATATATGGCCTCAGCTCCCTCATCATTCATCTTTACATCGGGGATGCTGTTATCGGGAATCTCGCTTATAACGTTGAAGGCCTCATCAGGGAAGGCGGCGCAGAGTATCTCCGCAAACTCCCGGCGGGTGGCCCGGTTGGAGAAGCTCAGGTCCCGAGAATCGATAATGCCGTTTTCAATAGCATAGTCCACGTACACCTGATACCAGGGCACGCTGCGCTCAAATACTCCGTCCCCGCCGTGGTAGATGTTATGAAGTCTGGCAGCAAGGGTTATGGCTTCGGCTATGCTGGCAGATTCCTTGGGAGCGAAGCGCTGGTTTCCCATGCCCTCCATAAGGCCCAGGGCAAAAACCTTGGCCACATACTTTCCGTACCAGTAACCGCTGGATATGTCCAAAAAGAGCTCGTCGGAATATTCGTATCTATCCGAGAAATTCTCAAGGCCGGGGCTTGCCGCAGCGGCAGAAACACACAGGGGCAGTGCGGTGCTCAACAAGCATATAATGAACAGTACACAAACAAATCTCTTCATAACTTACCTCTTATTCATCGATGGGCAGCTGTATTATCTCAAGCCCGTTTCGGATGGCATAAAGCAGAGTATTCATAGTCCCTCCGCTGCGCCCGTTAAAGGCGGCGATGAGCACGGAGGAGGCGTCCGCCATATATTTATTGCGGCGCATATAGCAGCCCGCCGAATACTCTTTTTGTACAACGGTATGATAATCGCATTCCGCCACAAGGCGGTCATAGCGCCTGCGCTGGGCGGAGCTCCAGGACCTGGACTGACCCTCAAAGGGAATAGCCGCCTCAAGGCTAATATCCGGGTGCTCGGCCCGCAGCTGCAGCACGGCCTCGCAGAAATAAAAGTCGCAGCCTGTGGCCATTCCGCATATATAATGGCGAATACCGCCGTGATAAACAGCCTCAACAGCGTCGTATATTTTCTCTTTCAGAGCCACGCAGCGGGGATCGTCCTCGTTGTCCCGCCAGGGGAGCTTAGTATCCCTGTGGCCGGTGAAGCAGCAGTTCAACTTTCTTTCCAGCGTTCTCACCTCGCATCTGATTATTTTACTACCAAATATAGATAATGTCAAAACCCTATTGCATATTTCGTCGAATATGGTATACTTGATTAAAATTACAGATATCTTCAGGGCAGGGTGAAACTCCCGACCGGCGGTACAGTCCGCGAGCTGCTTGCAGCATGAATCGGTGAAACTCCGATACCGACAGTAATGGCTTCATTTGAAGTCTCAGTCTGGATGGAAGAAGATCATAGCCAGCCATGCTTTTTGGCATTTTACGGCTTCGTCTTTATGCGTCTGCAGATATATCTGTAAGATGCATTTTTTATTTTTTAAGGAGTCCGAACTATGAAAACAAAAATGAACACCCGCAAGCTCACCACCATGGCCATTATGATAGCCGTTTCCGTCGTACTGGTCTATTTCATCCATATTCCCATTTTCCCTCAGGTAGCTTTTCTGGAATATGACCCTGCGGATATTTCCATACTTATCTGCGGCTTTGCCTTCGGCCCCGTGGCCGGTATCTGCGTTACTATAGTGGCCTCCCTTATTCAGGGTCTCACCGTCAGCGCCCAGAGCGGACTTTACGGCATACTCATGCATATAATCGCCACCAGCGCCCTTGTGCTTGCCTCCTCCCTTGTGTACCGCAAGCATAAGAGCAAAAAGGGTGCAGCAATTGCCCTTATCTGCGGCGTTCTGGCAATGGTCATAGTGATGATACCTGCAAACCTTTTCATAACCCCATTCTTCATGGGAGTTCCCCGCCAAATGGTAATTGACCTTCTGGGCTTTATAGTAGGCTTCAACGCCATAAAGGCCGGCCTCAACGCCATATTTACCTTTATCCTCTATAAAAGCGTATCCAAGCTTTTGAAGCATCTGGATGTGAAGTAAATGCAAAAAAACGCTCCGATGAAATAATTCATCGGAGCGTTTTTTCAACCTGCAGGGGCCGGACACCCGGCTGGAACACACACGAATTCACCGAAATACATCGCGAAGCGCAAATTCCATCTGCCGGCGCGCCGGGTCGTCGCACCCTACGGTGGGGGCGCACGAAGAATAATGCGAAAAAGCTCCGATGGAATCCATCGGAGCCTTTTGCAGACTGTCAAAAAACTATGCTGCAAGCTTACGAAACTGAGAAGCGGGGGCGTTTGTAGGGGGCAAAGGGCCCCCTGCACGTTTAGATTCATGCTTTTTTGAGCATTTTTTGCTCAAAAAAGGTCCGATGGAATCCATCGGAGCTTAATTCATTTACAGCTTGCTGCGGATTATCTTGCCGCTGGTAGTCTTGGGAAGTTCGTCCCTGAAGACGATTATGCGGGGATACTTATAGGGAGCAGTACGCTTTTTGACGTATTCCTGAATCTCTTTTGCAAGAGCGTCGGTGCCTTCATTGCCTCTGGTGAGAACGATGCTGGCCTTGACAACCTGTCCGCGGACGGGGTCAGGCTCGGCGGAAACGCCGCACTCAAGAACATAGGGCAGCTCCATGATAACGGACTCGATCTCAAAGGGTCCGATACGGTAGCCGGAGGACTTGATAAGGTCATCTGCGCGTCCCACATACCAGAGGTAGTCATCCTCATCACGCCATGCAAGGTCGCCGGTATGATAGTAGCCGTCGTGCCATACAGCCCCGGTCTCGGCTTCATTTTCAAAATAGCCCATGAAGAGGCCACAGGGAGCGCCCTCGGCAACTCTGATACAAATCTCTCCGGGTTCACCGTCGGCTGCCTCTTCTCCTTCGGGTGTGAGCAGGTGCACATCATAGAGAGGGTTGGGCTTACCCATAGAGCCTATCTTGGGAGCCATGCCCACATAGTTGCCAATGACGCAGGTGGTCTCCGTCTGGCCGAAGCCCTCCATGATGGAAAGGCCGGTATGCTCGCGGAAGCGGTTGAAAACCTCGGGGTTCATGGCCTCGCCTGCGGTGGAGGCGTGCTTGATGGAGCTCAGGTCATACTTGCTCAGGTCTTCCTTGATGAAGAAGCGGTACATAGTGGGAGGTGCACAGAAGGTCGTTATGCCGTATTTGGCAAACATGGGCATAATATCGTCGGCATGGAAGCGGTCGAAGTCATAAACAAATACCGCAGCCTCGCAGAGCCACTGACCGAAGAGCTTACCCCACATAGCCTTGGCCCAGCCGGTATCGGAAATGGTGAGATGGAGACCGTCAGGGTCAACGCAGTGCCAGTAACGGGCGGTTACAAAGTGGCCCAGAGGATACTTGCAGTTGTGGGCAGCCAGCTTGGGATAACCGGTGGAGCCGGAGGTAAAGATCATCATCATGGGGTCATTGCCGCAGATGCTGTCTGCAGTGCGGGCAAAACGGCTGGAATACATCTCGTACTCCTCGTCGAAGCAGTGCCAGCCCTCTCTCTTGCCATTGACAACGATCTTGTTTTCTATGAGGCCGTACTTTTCAATTGCAGGCTCGCTGGCGGTGGTGGAAACGCCGTCGGCGGTGCAGATAATGTGCTTTACATGGGCAACCTCGAAGCGGTAGGTATAATCCTTTTCAAGGAGCTGGTCAACAGCGGGAATTGCCACGGCACCCAGCTTTTCAAGGCCTATGAGAATGGGCCAGAACTGCCAGTTGCGGCGGAGCACCAGCATAACCATGTCGCCCTTCTTGATTCCAAGAGAGCGGAAATAGTTGGCGGCACGGTTGCTCATCTTCTTCATATCGCTGAAGCTGAGACGGGTCTCGGTCTTGTCCGCGCCGATATGGAGCATGGCGAGCTTATCGGGCTGCTTCTCAGCGATGGCGTCAACAACATCGAAAGCGAAGTTGAAGGAATCGGTGTTCTTGAAGGAAATGCTCTTGAGAACGCCGCTGCCATCTTCCACAGGCTCGATGAAGTTTTCCCAAATGCGCTTTTTGCCTGCCTCGCGGGTTGCAGTGATGGCGGGAACGGCGGTGCGCTTGGGCTGCAGCTCCTCATCGGGAGTGAGGACTATGGCGTAAAACTCGCAGTCGGTGCCGTTGGTGGCTATCATGCCGTGAGGAGTGGTGGAGTCATAGTATATAGTATCGCCGGGTCCCAGAATTTCAGTATGGTCGCCAAGCTGAATCTTCAGATAACCGCTTATGACTATGTCGCACTCCTGACCCTCATGGGTGGTAACATCGATGGGGCGCAGCTGAGCCTCGGCGGAGAACTTGCTCTGGACATACAGGGGCTCTGCAATACGGTTGCGGAAGCGGTGGGCCATATTGTAGTAAGTCATGCCGTGGGCCTGCTCAACTCTCTGGCCCTCTCCCCTGCGGGTGAGGGTATAGCTGCTCAGACGGGGTGCAGTACCCTCGATAAGCTCGGTAACGTCAACGCCGAGAGCCTGAGCGCACATATAGAGAAATGCAAAGTCCAGATCCTGCTCGCCGGCCTCGTATGAAGCGTATTCGTCAACAGAGATGCCGATTTTCTTGGCCATGTACTCCTCGCTGTAGCCCAGAATTGAGCGCAGCTCCTGAATACGGCTGGCTATCTCCATAATTTTGAATTCAAGTCCGCTTGTCTTCTGCATTATTTCAACCTCCGAACAAAATGAAAAACGTCCCCGGAAATTCTTCCGGGGACGGCATAATATACCGCGGTACCACCCTGGTTGCGGACATACTGTCCGCCTCTTTTAGGCTCAAACAAGCCCTTTTGCTCTCACGCGGCTTCACGGGAGGCTCTACTCACCTTTCGGCTTTCTGCTCTCCGGCTCCGGAGCGACACGCTATTGAATCCAGGCGTCATCTGCTCTCACCAACCGCAGACTCTCTGACACGCCGAAAATTCAGCCCTCTCCCTCATTGCCTTTAGGGTATTAAATTATTAAACAATGATTGGATTATATACGAAAGCACAAATTTCGTCAAGTGCTTTTTTGACATTCATCAGATGCTTTCAAGAAGAGCGGGTATTTCCTCAAGGCTGCTCACAGTGTATTCCGGCACTACGTCCGCCCTGCCCTGTTTCCCGTGGGGATTGAACCAGCAGGTATGTATTCCGGCATTGATGCCGCCCTGAATGTCACTTGTCAGGCTGTCGCCTATTATTATCATCTCGTCCTTTTCAAAAGAGGGCATTTTTGCAAAGCAGGCGTCGAAAAACTCTATGCGGGGTTTATCATAGCCTATACGCTGGGAGATGAATATCTCCTGGAAAAAGTGACCTATATCCGCACTTTTAAGTCGGGGGACCTGTACCTTTTCGTTGCCGTTCGTCACCATATAAAGCTTATATTTGCTCTGCAGAGCTTCAAGAAGTTCCACAGCACCGGGGATGAAATAATGACCAATGCTAAGATTTGTTTCGTATATGCTCTGGGTGCGGCTGCTGTCCCCTTCTATGCCAAGGGCCTCGAAAAGGCGGTCAAAGCGCTGTGTGAGCACCTGAGGGCGGGTAAGCTCTCCCCGCTCCAGCATTTCCCAATGGCGCTTGTTAATTCCGCTGTAGAGGGCGATGGTATCATCAAGGGGCTCTATACCCACTTCGGTGAGGGTCTTTTTCAGGGCTATATGCTCCGCCAGAGTGAAGTCCAGCAGGGTATCGTCGGAATCAAGAAGAACGGCTTTTATCATAATTATTTCTCCAAAAAATTGTAGGGGGCGGCGTCCCCGACGCCCCGTTTTTCAATTGCCTCTTAGGGACGTCGAGGACGCCGTCCCCTACGAATATATGCTATTACAGCTTGTTTCTGATGATCTTGCCGCTGATTGTCTTGGGCAGTTCATCGCGGAATTCAACAATTCTGGGATATTTATAAGGAGCGGTGCGGTTCTTGACGTAGGTCTGGATCTCCTTCTTTAGCTCCTCAGTTCCCTCGGTGCCCTTGGTGAGGGTGATGCAGGCCTTTACCACCTGACCGCGGATCTCGTCGGGGGCAGCGCAAACGCCGCATTCCAGAACATAGGGCAGCTCCATGATAACGGACTCGATCTCAAAGGGTCCGATACGGTAGCCGGAGGATTTGATAACGTCATCGGCACGGCCGACATAGTAGAAGTAACCGTCCTCATCGCGCCATGCAAGGTCACCGGTGTGGTAGTAGTCATCGTGCCACTGGTTTTCGGTGGCCTCGGGAGCGTTGAAGTAACCCTTGAAAAGGCCGCAGGGAACGCCGTTGCCGGTGTAGATAACGATTTCGCCGGTTTCGCCGTTGCCCACAAGCTCGCCGTCCATATTCATGAGCTTTACATCATACATGGGGTTGGCCCGGCCCATACTGCCCAGCTTGGGAGTGGTACCGACAAAGTTACCGATGGTGAGGGTGGTCTCGGTCTGTCCGAAGGCCTCCATAATGGTAAGTCCCGTATGCTCCTTGAAGCGGTTGAAAACTTCGGGATTCAGAGCCTCTCCGGCGGTGGTGGCGTGCTTGATGGAGCTCAGGTCGTACTTGCTCAGGTCCTCCTTGATGAAGAAGCGATACATGGTGGGAGGAGCGCAGAAACTGGTAATGCCATATTTGGCAAACATGGGCATAATATCGTCAGCGGCAAACTTATCGAAGTCATAGACGAAGGTTGCTCCGCCGCACATCCACTGGCCGTAGAGCTTGCCCCAGAGAGCCTTGCCCCAGCCGGTTTCGGAAATGGTGAAGTGAATACCCTTGGGGTCCACATCGTGCCAGAAGCGGGCAGTGACATAGTGTCCCAGAGGATATCTGTAGCTATGGTCAACAGCCTTGGGATAGCCGGAGGTACCGGAGGAGAAGAGCATCAGCATGGTGTCGTCTCCACAGGGGCTGTCATCTGTGCGGTTAAAGCGGCTTGAATACATATCGTATTCATCGTCGAAGCTGTGCCAGCCTTCACGCTGACCACCTGCCAGCACCTTGAGTCTGACGCTGGGGCAGCGCTCCATGGCCTTCTCTGCCTCGGCTGCGCAGCCTCCAAAGGAGGTGCAGACAACGGCGGAAACGCTGGCGGCGTTGAAGCGATATTCAAAGTCCTTTTCAACCAACTGGTCGGTGGCAGGAATGGCAATGGCGCCAAGCTTGTGGAGACCGACGATGATGGGCCAGAACTCCCAGTTGCGGCGGAGGACAAGCATTACCCGCTCGCCCTTGCTGATGCCAAGTGCTCTGAAATAGTTGGCTGCGCGATTGCTCATCTTCTTCATCTGCTGGAAGGTGAAGCGGCGCTCAGTCTTATTACGGTCGATATGGACCATGGCAAGACGCTCGGGCTCACGCTCGGCAATGGCGTCCACCACGTCAAAGGCGAAGTTAAACTTTTCGGTATCGGTAAAGCTAAAGCCCAGAGGAGTGCCCTTGGCATTGACGGAACACTGGATAAACTTATCCATATAGTCCGGGAACTCCTTCACAGGAGGCAGCTCCACGACCTCGCTCTTCACAGCAGAAGCATTGACCATACGGCCATGGCTCCAGATAAGCTCCTCATCCTCGTCGGGAAGAACAATGGCGCAAAATACGCAGTCTGCTCCGCCGACTGCAATCATACCGTGGGGGGTGGAGGAATTATAGAAGATGCTGTCGCCGGGGGCAAGGACCTCAGTATGGTCGCCGATACGAACTTTCAGAGAGCCCTCGATAACGATATCAAACTCCTGACCGGCGTGGGTGTCCTGCTCGATGGGGGCGGACTGCTGGGCCTCGGAATATTCATAGCGGACCCAATAGGGGTCTGCCTTGCGGTTTTTGAACATGGGTGCAAGGCTCTGGATGGTGATTCCAGGCTCCCGGGCGGTAAGCTGACCATCTCCCCTTCTGGTTACGGTGTAACCGCTGAGGCGGGGTGCACGACCCTGGAGGAGCTCCATCATTTCAACATCGAAAAGCTCGGCGCACTTATGAATGAAGCTAAAGGGCAGGTCTGCCTGTCCGTTTTCGTAGAGCTGGCACTCTGCAAGACTGAAGCCGGTCTGAACTGCCATCTCCTCAAGAGAATATCCGCAGTCGAGACGCAGGCTCTTGATACGCAGCGCAACTTCCTGAAGCATTCCGTTACTTGTGTTTGCCATGATTTGTACCTCCAATTTTGAGAATGTGAAGCGGGTAAAAAAACAAAAAAACCCGCCTCAAAAGAAAATTCTTTGAGACGAGCTAATACTTTAACCCGCGGTACCACTCAAATTGCGTTAATAAACGCCGCTCATCGGGCTCCAACAAGCCCTTGGCCTTTACGCAGCCTTCACGTGGAATCTTACCCGGCCCTGGCCGCTCGGACTCCCGACTCGGAAGTGATGGACACTCTGGGCTTTCTCGTCATCCGCTCTCAGCAAACCGCGGACTCTCTGGGTCGGAAAAGGCCCCGTCGTCTTCGTCATTGTCATTTGCTGATATTAAAGCACCGCTGCGAAGATTTGTCAACATTTTTTGGCATAAAAAATTCACAAAAGTTTTAGTGCTTTAACAAGTTAAATTGATATGATTTATAAATAAATTCTTTTTCCAGAATCTTTCTTGACGAAGAGAAATTAGGGGACTATAATCAACAATATTGTTAAATCAAAATGGAGTAGTATTTACTATTTTAAGAAAATGACTGATTTCCTGAAACTTATGGCCCAAGGCCCACGAAAAATTGCCGTTACAGGCCACTTCGGCTGCGGAAAAACCGAGTTTGCCGTGTCTCTGACCTTTGCTCTGGCTAAAGAAAACATTCCCAATCTGGCCCTTGCGGATCTGGATGTGGAAAACCCCTATTTCCGCTCCAGAGAGAGGATGGATGAGCTGGAAAAGGCAGGAGTTCGGGTATACTCCGACCCCTTCCGTGGTAAAAACGGCAGCGAACTTCAAACTCTGGACCCTGCCATCCGCGCTCCCCTTGAAAATCCCCAGTGCCGGGTTATACTGGACGCAGGCGGAGATTTCACCGGAGCCATGATATTGAATCAGTATTCAAAGTTTCTCCGGGAGGACACCCAGCTTCTTTTTGTTCTGAACAAAAACCGCCCCGGCACTGATACTTTGGAAAAAGCCATAGAGCAGCTTCGCAGCATAGAGCGCACCACGGGCCTCGCTGCGACCGGCATTGTATCCAACACCCACTTCATCCGTTACACTACTGCAGAGGACGTGCTGGAAGGCTGGGACTTTGCCATGGAGCTGAGCCGGGAGACCGGCATCCCCGCTCTATGTGCCTGCTGCATGGAGAGCCTTGTGCCCCAGCTTCAGGGAAAGGGCTTTGATATTTTCCCGATAGGTATGCATATGAGAGATACTTATCTCGACAAACAAGTTTAATGTACTCTTTTATACACGGAGGTTATTATGGCAAGACGTTTTAAGGTCCTGTTCAACAGGGATAAATGCAAGGGCTGCGAGCTCTGCGTTAATTTTTGCCCCAAAAAAATAATCCGAATGGATGTTGGCAGCGTTAATGCCAAGGGTTACCACCCCGCAGGTATTGAGGATATGGCAAGCTGCATCGGCTGCTCCAGCTGCGCGATGATGTGCCCCGACTGCTGCATCTCTATTTATCAGCTTGAGGAGGGTGAACAATGAGCAAGAAGATACTTATGAAGGGCAACGAGGCCTTTGCCGAGGCTGCCATCCGGGCAGGCTGCAAGGTCTACTGCGGTTACCCCATCACCCCCCAGAATGAAATTCCCGAATATATGAGCCATGAGCTCCCCAAGGCCGGTGGCGCCTTTGTGCAGGCCGAAAGTGAGCTTGCCGCCATCAACATGGCCTATGGCGCTGCAGCCAGCGGCGGAAGAGTGTTCATTTCTTCCTCTTCCCCCGGCATCAGCCTTATGCAGGAGGGTCTTGGTTTCATCTGCTCTGCAGAAGTTCCCCTTGTGGTACTTAACGTCTCCCGCGGCGGCCCCGGCGTTGGCGGCATTCAGCCCGGCCAGGCAGACTATTTCCAGGTGACCCGCGGCGGCTACAACGGCGACTGCCGCATCCCCGTTTTCGCACCTGCAGGTATACAGGAATGCGTTGACCTCATATATGAGTGCTTTGACCTCGCCGAGGAATACCGCAACCCCATGATGATTCTGGCTGACGGCATGATGGGCCAGATGATGGAGCCCGTGGAGCTTCCCGAAGCCCGCGGCATCACGCCCACGGAGCAGATCAACGACGCAAAGCCCTGGGCCATCACCGGCACGGATCAGCATCCTGGCCGCAACGTGGTGTACTCCCTGCGTATGGAGCCCGACGTGCTGGAGAAGCACGTGGAGCATCTGTTTGACAAGTATGCTGCAGCAGAGAAGGAAATGGTCCGCTACAAGACCCAGAATCTGGAAGACGCGGAAATTGTCTTTGTGGCCTTCGGTACCATGT
>JAZSFJ010000045.1:0-18186 GCA_045532145.1 Oscillospiraceae bacterium | reverse complement strand
TTCAGCTCGCAGAAGGCCATACAGCCCATAGACTGTCCGGTGGCATATATGCGGTTTTTGTCAATCTCATAGCCCTCCGCTATGAAGTCTATCATTTCCTTGAGCTTGTAAATTTCCTCAGAGGCACGGAACTCATCGTTTGTGAGCTTCACACCCTTGGGTATCTGGGGAGCCAACACATAGCAGGGATTTTCTTTCTGCCACTCAGGTCTGGCCCAAGTGATGGCTCCGTTGCCCTGAGAAAGGGCTATTCTTGTATCTGCTCCGCAGACACCGGCATCGTGAATAAACACCACGAGGGGATACTGCTCACTTGCCTTGATGTTCTTTGGACAGTAGAGATTATAGCCCAGTCCTTTGAATTCGCTTCTTATGAAATCCTCAATGATGGGCTCTTCTGCCGCAGTAGATATCATTTTCTCGCCGCTGGCCGGGATAACAGTGCCGTCTATGGCTCTTATATCCCGAAGCTGCTTCACGCAGACCTCACGGGGCAGACGCACAGCCGCAGGGAGATTGGGGGGAGGTCCTTTAGGAGGACCGCCGGGGCCTCCGGGACCACCGGGGCCTCCGGGGCCGCCGGGTTTACCCTTGAATGGAGGGGGAGGCGGAATGACGGAGGCGGTCTTGTCCTTGATACTCAGTTCCAGCAGCACGCTGTTGCCGAGTACGGAAAGGCCCTCCAGAGTTCTGCCCACTGCGTCAAAGCAATCCTTATCAATGCCGGCAGGATCTATTTCCCGGTCATATACTATCTTGGCGCCGCAGATTTTCTGTCCGTCGGGATAGTTATCGGTGACGCAAACTATGCTTTTGATAAATTCATTCATAGTCTTTTACTTACCTTCTTTCAAACCCATCATAAGCTCCAGGGCGGTATCTCTCAGCTTTTCCGCTCCGCCGGGCATAAAGGGTGAATTTTGGCACTGGTATTTTAGTTCTTCATAGGCTTCGGCCTCAGGCATGCACTTATCGCCACCGTTCACCATGGTGGCCACAGCACAGCCTATTTGGGTAGCGGTTATACCGCTTATCTCCGGCTGAACGCCTACTATTTCCATATCCCCAAGAAGCATACCATAAACCGAGAGCATCTTATCTCCGTCGGGTTCAAAGCAGCATTCTTTAAGAGGCTTCTGGGAACTGAGGTCGCGGTTCATTTTCTTTGTTGCGCAGGAGACATCCCGCTTTCCCGTGGGAATAGCATCAATGTCCCCCAGCTTTTCAATGCGGGTATAGGTTTTAAGCACCGCATCGCCAAGCCTTGCAGCCTGGGCGTCCAGAAGAGCATAGCCCGCCATACCCATATCTATCTTTTTCACAGCTCCGGAGGCGTCCAAGGCATCATAGCATGCCTTGTATCTGGGTTCCTGATCTCCGCAAGGACCGCAGAGGAAGAGGGCGGTGAAGTCCTCACCCATGGCCTTTTCAAGATATGTACAGGCATTGCCGCAGAGGTCAGAGGAAACCATCATACCGCCATCCTCAGCTCTGATACGGCTGGTAACACAAGATCGGACACCGTAGACAAACATGGCCGCTACAGCTTTGCCTTCAAGGCTGTCAATGCGAAGCACATGCAGACTTTGGTCGCAGGGCTCTTCGTCGTCGGTACCCATCCACCAGCCTTCGGAAGTGCGCATATTGCGGCTGGCAGCCACGGCGCATTTTCCTTTGCCGCAGCCCAGTATGGCGGGAGTCATGTTCTTCTCGGCTTCGGCCAAAGCATTGCTCAGAGCAGCAAAATACGCCTCTCCAAGGGCCTCACAGCGGGCTATCTCATCCGCAGAGCGCGGCTTGTGGCCAGGGCGTGGTTTCTCAAGCTCTCCGGGCTTGGGAGAGGGCCAAATGTGAGGACATGCAAAGCTGTGAGTCAGGGCGAGCCAGATATTCTCCTCCTCCACACCGGTCCTCTCTCTGATAATATCCAGCATTTTCTTCTGGGTACCGGGGAACATGGAGGTTATCTCCACACTGACAATAACGATCTTTTTATCGCTTTCCAAGATAAGCGCTCTTATGTGCAGGTCATCGTGGACCGAGGTAAAGCCATCCAGAGGCAGGCATGGAGCCACATCTATGGCAGCCTTTCCCGCCCCGGCATAAAGATAATGTTTCTTATCCATTCTTATCACTCTATCCTGTATCCCTCCATGGCTGCGTTTTCATTGGAAACACGGAGGTATTTGACTTTCTTCTCCATAATATATACCCCAAAAGCAGCGGCGCCTGCCAGCAAAAACAGGACGGCCGCGAAAAGCTCCCCGGTCTCACCGCCGCTAAGGAGGAAATGAAGAATAGTGTTGATTGCAGTAAGGGCAAGGAAAACAGCTTGTGCAAGCCCGGCAAGTTTAAGGTTTTTGATGCCCTCCCGGTATTCTCTTATCTTCAGCAGCACGGGAGAGGTGAGCTTTGTGATAAGGAACCACACAAGGAAGATAAAGCCGCAAAGAGAGAGCACCTCGGGCAAAACCACATACCACACGGTGTTTGACTCAAGGCCCATCAACGCTGCGCGGACATAAAGCATAATGGAAAGCAGCGTTAGAAGCGAGCAGAACATTTTGTGGATGTATCGCTCATTTCTGCTCATATCCGCCTTATGGTACTCTCCGGTATATACCCTTTTTATGCGCACTTTGCCGGAGGGCGTGGTCTCCGGTACTTCCGTCCAGCCCTCAAAGTAACGGTGGTAATAGCCACTGTGCCAGGAGGAGCTTTTTCCCTCCAGCCGGGCATCCACCCTATTCGCTTTTACAAGTAATTTTTCCTTGATACCCATAGTTGATATTTCTCAGTTTCCTTTGTTCGGGGCGTAGTGCACGGCAGTACCGTCCACGCTCATCATGTAGCCTTCGCCCATAGGGGTCTTTATGAGCTCGCCTTTTTCTCCGGAGAGAATACGGCGGCAGCACTCTATCTTCTTGCCAATGGTCTCAGCTTGAACGACAGCAGGCATATGGCCTGTGCAGATTTTTGTCACAGGCAGAGCCGCTATCTTCTCCATAGCGGCCATGTAGGTGCTTACATTGGCGGCATCGTGCTCCATAAGAGCCGTTGCCATACCCTGCACATTGTCGCCGGAGAAGAGAGTGCCCGTCTGCTCGTCAAAGATGCAGACGCTGCCCTGAGTGTGGCCGGGGGTGTGGATAACTCTCAGCTTCCGTTCCCCAAGATCAAACACATGGCCATCCTCAAGGGGAATGGGTGCGGAAGGGGTGGGCTGCAGCTTTTCCTCCGCATCGGGAACGCCCCAGTGCTTAGCCTCCGCAAGGCGGGTCTCAAAGGCACACTTGTGGGCATAGACCTCATTATCCCCAGGATGCAGCAGAGGCGCGCCAAACTCGGCGTTGCCGCCGCCGTGGTCGGGGTGACCATGGGTATTAACCAGTACGAGGGGCTTGTCGGTGAGGCCCTCGACTATCTTTTTCAGAGAGCCGAGGCCAAATCCGCTGTCAATAAGCAGGGCCTTTTCCCCACCTATCACCAGATATTGCTGAAAACGCATGGGAGGCGCGGTGATGTTGATTATTCCGTCGCCCAGATCCGTGACGATATGCTCCTTGATGGGCTCAGGTCTTTTTCGCATCTGCATTGTGCTCACCTCAGTTTATCTCTTTCACACGGTGGCAGGAGACAAAGTGACCGGGAGCCACTTCCTCCAGAGCCTGAGGCTGCAGGCAGCCCTCGTTTGCGTAGGGGCAGCGGGCTGCGAAGCGGCAGCCGGGCTTGGGATTGATGGGAGAGGTTATCTCGCCCTTCATGGCAATGGGAGCCATGGGCTTATGTATATTAGTGGAGGGGATGGCAGAGAGCAAAGCCTTGGTGTAAGGATGCAGGGGCTGAGCAAAGATAGTGCGCTTATCGCACTTTTCCACCAGCTGACCAAGATACATAACGGCGATATCGTCGGAGATATGCTTGACGACGCTGAGGTCATGGGTGACGAACATATAGGCCATGCCCAGCTTATCCTGCAGGTCCATCAGGAGGTTCAGCACCTGTGCCTGAATGGAAACATCCAGAGCGGAAACGGGCTCATCACAGACGATGAAGTCGGGATTCAGCGCCAAAGCACGTGCAATTCCCACACGCTGGCGGCGTCCACCGTCCAGCTCATGGGGATAGCTCTCGGCAAGACGCTCATCGATACCGACCATCTCCATGAGGCGGCGGCTTTCCTCGATGAGTTCGGCCTTGTTTTTGAAGCGTCCGGAATATTTCAGAGGCTCCTTGATGGTAGCCTCGATGCTCATACGGGAGTTCAGAGAGCTATAGGGATCCTGGAAGATTATCTGGCAGCGCTCGTGTATCTTTTTAAGCTCTTTACCCTTTGCGTGGGTGATGTCCTGACCGTCTAGCAGCACCTGGCCGTCGGTGGCTTCCAGGAGTCTGATGATAGTGCGGCCGAGGGTGGACTTGCCGCAGCCGCTCTCGCCCACAACGCCGAGAGTCTTGCCACGCTCAATGGTGAAGGAAACATCGTCCACGGCGTGATTTAGGCCTGCGGGGACATTGAAATACTTTTTAAGGTTTTTTACTTCGATTATAGGAGCAGCCATATCACTCAGCCTCCTTTATGCAGCGGCAGAAATGTCCGGGACTAAGCTCGCGATTGGGTATCTCGCCCTTGCATTCCTCGCAGAAATGGGGGCAGCGGGGGCCGAAAGCACAGCCGACCGGGAGCTCAGTGGGATCGGGAGGAAGTCCGGGGATGGGCTCAAGACGCTCCGCCTCGGAGTCCATATGGGGCAAAGAATTGAAAAGACCGATGGTATAAGGATGGGTGGGGTGGTCGAAAATGTCGGCCTTAGATCCACTTTCCACTATCTTGCCTGCGTAGATAACAGCGACCTTGTCACAGGTCTGTGCCACAACACCCAGGTCGTGGGTGATGAGCAGCATACTGGTCTGGTACTTGGTCTTGAGTTCGTTTATAAGATTGAGCACCTGAGCCTGAATGGTAACATCCAGAGCGGTGGTGGGCTCGTCTGCCAGCAGCAGCTCAGGATCGCAGGCCAGTGCCATTGCGATAACAACGCGCTGCTTCATGCCGCCGGAGAACTGATGGGGATACTCCACAAGACGCTCTCTGGGGATACCCACGAGCTCAAGCATATCACCGGCCTTTTTTTCGGCCTCGGCGTGGCCCATGGAGCTATGCAGGCGCAGAACTTCGATAATCTGGCTGCCAACGGTCATAATGGGGTTCAGAGCGGTCATGGGGTCCTGGAATATCATGGCGATACGCTTGCCTCGGACGGAGAGCATATCCTTCTCGCTCTTTTCCATGAGATTCTCGCCGTCCAGCAGTATCTCGCCGCCGCGGAAGATGGCAGGAGGATCGGGCAGAACTCGGAGAATGCTCTTGGCGATGGTGGTCTTACCCGCACCGGTCTCACCCACGAGGCCCAGAGTTTCGCCCTTGTTAAGAGAGAAGGAAACTCCGTTTACAGCGTGGACTATCTTCTTCCTCTGGGTGTAGACCACTTCTATGTCTTTAACTTCAAGAATGGGAGTGTTAGTCATATCTGTCCGTGCCTCACTTTCTCAGCTTGGGGTCAATTGCATCGCGGAGACCGTCGCCCATCAGGTTGACAGCCAAAACAACTGCAGCGATGAAAAGACCGGGGAAAAGCATCATGTGGGGGCAGGACTCAATGAAGCTCTTACCGGCGGTGAGCATTGCGCCCCACTCGGGGTTGGGGGGCTGAACGCCAAGGCCGATGTAGCTCAGAGTGGCTGCCTGCATGATGGTACCGCCGATACCCATGGTGGTGCCGACGATGGTGGGAGATATGACATTGGGCAGGAGATGCTTGAACATGATGGCACTCTTGCGGCAGTTGATGACTTCTGCGGCCTCAAGGTATTCCTTGGTACGCTCGGAGAGTATCTGACCGCGGGTCATACGTGCGTTATTGGGAATTATACCTATGGACAGCGCCAGAATTGTATTGGCAAAGCCCGGTCCAAGAGCGGTGGAGACCACTATACACAGAAGCATACCGGGAATGGCAGTCCAGATATCACAGAATCGCATGATGAGGTTATCCACCTGGCCGCCGAAGTAGCCTGCGATGGTGCCGATAACGGTGCCGCAGACGGCAGCGAAGAGAGAGCCCACTATGCCCAGCAGCAGAGAGTAGCGTCCGCCGTAGAGCAGTCTGGTCCAGATGTCACGACCCATGGAGTCGCAGCCCATGATGTGGTCCCAGCTGGGAGCTGCCTTGATAGCGGTGATGTCGTATTCATCGACGGCATAGGGCGTGAACAGAGGTGCAAATACGCAGAGCATGACGATGGCAAGGAACAAAATTCCGCCGATTTTGGAGGTGGGGCTTTCGAAAACGCGCAGGAAGGTCTGCATAGCCATGGAGCGATGCTTTATCTGCTCATTGGGCTTTGCTGCATTCTTGGGTTTGTTCATGGTCTTTGTCATAGCGCGTCACCTCTTCTTTCCGCCGGCATACTGGGCCTTGATTCTGGGGTCAACGAAGGCATAGACAAGGTCCATGAGGAGCACGGAGAATGCACTGAACAAACTCAGTACAATAACGCAACCGCGTGTCACGGGGAAGTCCATGGCGTTGATGCCGTTGAGCATATAGAGTCCGACGCCGGGAATGGTGAAAATGCTTTCGATTATGGCGGTACCGCCCACGATTCGGGTGAGGCCGCCAACCACGATAGTGATAATGGGCATCATAGCATTGGGGAACATATGGCGCCAGATGACCTTTTTCTCCACCTGTCCCTTTGCACGGGCGGTGGTGATGTAATCCGCGCGGAAAACCTCCAGCACGGCGCTTCTGGCCTGACGTGCGTTCATGGCAATGCCGGAAATAGAAGTTGCGATGATGGGAATAATGAAACATGTCCAGTGGTCAATACCGTAGGCCGGAAGCCACTCCAGATTGACACAGAATAGGACGACCAGCATCAGCGCCACCCAGAAGTCGGGCAGGGATATAAGCACCATGGAAAGTCCTATGGACACATAATCCTGCCACTTACCTTGATTGACGGCGGCGAAAACGCCAAGGGGAATGCCAAGAACTATCTGGATAATCATGGCCATACCGCCAATGAGCAGGGTGTATGGCATACGGGAGAAGAGTTCCTCCACAACTGGCACATTGTAGCTCCAGCTAATACCAAAGTTACCTGTAATAAGATTTTTAACATAGTCGAAAAGCTGCACAAGGTAGGGCCGCTCATGACCCACCTTCTCGCGCATATTGGCCACCTCGTCTGCCGAGGCAAGGCTTCCCAGCATGGTTCGCGCCGGGTCGCCGGGGATGAAGTAGGTTATTGTGAAGATGAGAATAGTCACGCAGAGCATGATGACTATCATCCACGCAAGCCTTTTAAGTATGTATTTCCACATAGGGGCCTCCATTTTTGCCAAAAGGGGGACAGCCCCGCCACGGCGGAGGTCCCCTTTTGGTCAAAGTTCAAAGGTTTTTATATTTCTTTTACCTGTAAAGTTTCTTGCTTACCACTCGTTGTCTGCATATATGCAGCCGCCGGGGATAATAGCATACTTATAGCTGTTGCAGATTTGCAGAATATCGCTAGAGTAGATGGAGGATTCGTAGGAGGCAAAGAGTCCGCGGGAGTAGGCATGCTCAATGACATAGTCATGGAGTGCATCCAGATTCTCCTGAGTGTTTGTAGCCTCAGCCATGCAGGTGCTCAGTTTTTCCTGGAAAACAGGATCATTGATGAAGTTCTTGGTGCCCTGACCTTCCTCGAAGTTGCTTTCGTTGAAAAGTCTGGAGTAAACGATAACAAGGTAGTCATCAGAGGCCATCATGTCAACATAGAGATCCCATGCATCGGGAGTGGCCACGTCTGCACTGGTAACGGAGAAGGACTCAGGCTTCAGCTCAACGGTGATGCCGGCCTCACCCAGCAGGATCTGAATGGCTTCGCAGACATTCTGAAGCAGGGTGCCGGAGGTGTAGAGCAGAGTGAGGGTTTCACCCTGGTAGTTGGACTGTGCCAGATATTCCTTTGCGGTCTCTATGCTGTTGTTAACATAGAAGTTGTCCTGAGTCAGCCACTCGGGGTTGTAACCTGCGAACTTGGGGTTGGCCATATCATAAACGATCTGAGCGGATGCATTGTCGGCAACAGCCAGAATCATAGCAGGGTCAATGGCATACATAATGGCCTTGCGGAGGTTCTCGTCGGAGCAGACGCTCTGGTCGGAGCAGTTGGGCATCAGGTAATAGGTCAGGTTGGAAGGCCAGCTGAAGGCTTCCCAGCCCTCGCTGTACTCACCGCCGGCCATGAACTTGGCCTTGTCGGTATCGCTGAGGTTGTTGGAATAGTCGATGGTGCCGGTACGGAGAGCAACGGTGTTCTGACTCTGCTCGGCAATGATCTGATACTCAATGGTCTGAACATTGGCGCAGGAACGGCTGTTCTGGTGGTCGCTGCCCTCTGCCCAGTAGTCGGGGCGGGCTTCCAGGGTGAGCTTGTCGCCGGAACGGAAGTAGGTGCAGACATAGGGGCCGGTGCCGACAGGCTCGGTAGCGAAGTTGTGCTCGCTCATTGCCTTCTCGCTCCAGACATAGATAACACCGAAGACGTTGGCCATGTCACCAAGCTCGTTGAGGGGCTCGGTGGTGGTCAGGCGAAGCTTATAGTCACCTATGGCTTCCATGGAACCGAACTTATCAAAGTTCTGGGCATAGCCGGACTCCACAAAGTAGTTAACGGAAAAAACAACGTCAGAAGCAGTGATGTGGTTTCCCTCAGAGTCATAAATGTTGTCATAGATCTCGAACTCGAAAACCTGAGGCTCAACTTCAACCGGAAGTTCCTTGGCCAGCACGCCGTAAAGGCCGCCGCCGAAGCCATTTATGTTGTAAAGGCGCTCATAAATGTTGTCGATAACTTCCTTACCGCCAACGTTGACATTGATGGGGCTCAGATCCTTTGGATCAGCATTCAGGGCGATGACAACCTTTTCGTGCTTGACCTTTGCGGAATTGGTGTTGCCATAGGCAACTTCGTTGCCGCTTATCTCGGGTGCCTTGGTAGCGTCACCGGTCTGTTCAGTGCCGGGCTCTGCGGGAGCAGGATCATCCTTGCCGCCGCAGGCGCAGAGGGAAAGCACCATAACAAGGCAGAGGAGCAGGCTGATTATTCTCTTAGTCATTTTTGCATTCCTCCTGTAAGATTACATGAATTTGATTATATTTTAGAGCAGTATGCCTTATTTGGCAATATATTCGCAGGTGCCGCTATCGGGGTCAACAATCCATTCGCTCTCCCAAGCCTCACCAAAGGCTGCCCCACGGGGGCCGTTTTCCTCATTGATAGGTCCACAGGAAACGGTGGTTCCGTCGGCGGTGTAAGTGCCGGTGTAGGTAGCGGAGACAACGCCTTCCTCGCTCAGAGCATAGGTGTTGTCAGCCTTGAGCTCCAGAGTCCAGTGAATCTCCATACCTGCCATATTCACTTCGTCGAGAGTGTAGATGCCCACTACATCGATCTTTGCCTCGCCGCCGGGAGCAGCAGCGCCGGAAGGAGCTGTGTAGTTTGCAAGGTCAACGTACTGGCAGGTGCCGTCATCATTGAGGGTCCAGACGCTTTCCCAAGCCTCACCGAAGGCCTCGCCGCGGGGGCCGTCAGCCTCGTTGATGGGGCCGCAGGAGACGTATTCGCCGTTGACACCATATACGCCGGTATAGGTCTTCTCAACAGCGCCGGTCTCAGAAAGAGCATAGGTCATGTCATCCTTAAGTTCCAGTGTCCAATGGATCTCCATGCCCACCTTATTCACTTCATCGAGGGTGTAGGTTCCGGCTACGCTTGCAGCGCCCGCGCCGGGAGCGGTGTAGTTACTGAGTTCAACATACTGGCAGGTACCGGACTCTTTATCAACAGTCCAGACGCTCTCCCATGTTTCACCAAAGGCCTCGCCGCGGGGGCCGTCGGCCTCGTTAATGGGACCGCAGGATACATACTCGCCGTTGACACCATATACGCCGGTGTAGGTCTTCTCAACAGCGCCGGTCTCGGAAAGAGCGTAGGTCATGTCGGCCTTCAGCTCCAGAGTCCAGTGGATTTCCATGCCAACCTTGTTGACTTCATCGAGGGTGTAGGTTCCGGTAACATCAGCTGCGGGAGCTGCACCGCCTGCAGAAGCAGGGTCAACGTAGCTGGAAAGCTCGCCGTGGGCGCAGCTGCCGTTGGCGTTCAGGGTCCAGACGCTTATCCAGCCGTCGCCGAAGGCATCGCCGCGGGGGCCTTCCTCTTCATTGATGGGACCGCAGGAGATATTGCCGTCGATAGCGACATACTTGCCGGTGTAAGTCTTTTCAACAACGCCGGTCTCAGAAAGAGCATAAGTGCCGTCGGCCTTGAGTTCGAGAGTCCAGTGAATCTCCATACCTGCGCCGTTAACTTCATCAAGGGTGTAGATACCGGCCACCTCGTCAAAGCTCTGAACATTGCCGGCAGCCTCGTTCTCGATGGCCTTGAGCTTCTTGATGTTGTCGTAAGCGGGCTTTACGCCGAGATCCTTTTCATAGATCCAGCTGATAAGATCATAGGGATCATATTCAACGGTCTGGTGACCGATGCCGTAGAGAATTGCATACTCAGCGGCAACGTCGCTCTCAGAAGCCAGAAGAGCATTGTATATGCTCCATGCAAGAGCCTGGGTGGTATTGTTGTCCTCGCTGCCGATATTGAAGCGGAAGAACTTGGCCATGTCGGAATTGTCCTGGCCGATGAAGCTCATGGGGTCATAAAGACCTGCGACGGTGCTCATGTTGGCTTCATACTCTGCTGCAAGCTCAGCTGCCTCGGGATATTCCTCGGAAAGAGCCTTGAGAGCTTCAACCATGAGCCAGCTGAAGTGCTCACCGCCGTAGACCTCGCCCTCCATAGAGGCGCAGTCTGCTGCGTCAAAAACAGCGGCATTCTTCTTTGCCATATCGCCGTGCCAGTAGTTGTTCACAAAGTCGGCAACGGAAGTAATCTGAACGGCGTTTTCAGCGTCGAGGCTCAGCCACTTGCCTTCGGGGTCGGTCTCGGCAATGAATGCGGCCTTGTCCTCGTCGGTCTTGCAGGAGTCCACCTTGTACTGGAGGGCCTTTTCAAACTCAGCCAGGAAGCCTTCATAGAACTCACCGCTTACGCCATCTTCTCCAAGGTCAAAACCAAGGGACTGCATGTAGGCTATGTAGGAATCTCTGAGAGCAGCGGTAAGGGCAGCATCAAAGTCTTCGCCCTCCTTGGCGCCTGCCTGCCACCAGTAAGCGCCGTCTGCATAGGGGAGAGCGGTAATGGGGCAGTAAGCAACTGCGGCCCAAACAGAGTCGGAGCCCTCCAGAGCGCCGATCTCAGCAAGATAGCTGTCAAAAGCTTCGCTGTTGCCGCTGGTGCCCAGCATGGTGGACATACCGCCGCCTGCGGAAACGCCAACGGAAATAACCTTGTTGGAGTCGCCAGCCAGGAACTCATCGTTGTAGCTCAGCCAGCGCAGACCTGCTTTCAGGTCAACAAGACCTGCAGGAACGCTGCCGGTTTCGGTATTGCGGCCCCGGGCAGAAACGGTGACGAGTACGCAGCCCTGCTCCAGGAACTGATAGCAGTAGCCTGCGTTGCCGCCCATGCGGTTGTCGCCGATCTTGGGAGCCACGCCTGCGGCGTAGCCGGAGATGGTGTTGAGATAAACAATGGGAGCTTCGTCGCTCATGTACATAAGGGTACTGTCATCCTCGCCCATAACGCCGAAGATGCCCTTTTCGTTGAGCGCAGCCTTGCCGGACTCATCAGCGGTCATGTAGCAAGCGGGAACATAGATGTTTATGTACTGATACTCTTCTTCAGCGGGATTGGTGCAGTATACGACATTCTCAAGAGCATAGTAAGGAATGTCAACACTCTTTGCACCAACAATGATCTGCTCATTATACACCCAGTCGGATGCATAGGAACGCACATCGTAGCTCTCATAGCTTTCAGGCTCAGCGGGTACGTCCTCCGCAGGGGGAGCGACGGGTTCTGCGGGCTCAACGGGAGTTGTGGGCTCCGTAGTTCCGCAGGCGCAGAGAGCCAGAAGCATTGCAAGAGCCATCAGGATAGCAACAAGTCGTTTCATGTTTCTCGTCTCCTTTTGTTATAATTGTAACACTTTTACCAGTAAGTTTGCCTTTGAGGGCTTTAACTATGGCTTTATTCTATAGATTCGGTCGTTGACAATCAAATTAATTTGCATTAGAATCAATGCAGAATCCTTATAAATCCTCAAAGGAAGCAGATTATATGACCACTGAACAGCTTAGAGAATTCATAACTTTGGCAGAAATGGGAAACTATGCTGCTGCGGCAGAGCCTCTTTTCATTTCCGAGGCCACCCTCTCCCGCCACATCATGGCTCTTGAGAAGGAACTGGGCGCGGAGCTCTTCAAGCGCTTTCCCCGCCGCATAGAGCTCACTGAGGTAGGCATGGTTTTCCTGCCTTATGCCAGACAGATTGTGGGCGCCGAGGACAGCTGCCATTCTCTTGTTTCTCGCCGTCAGGAGTTTGAAAGGAGAAGCCTTGCCATAGGCATAGACAAAACCCTTTCCTTTTACGGGGTGTCGGAAATAGTGGCCTCCTTCAAGGAAAAATATCCTGATTTCGTGATTCAGATCGTGGAGGACAACACCTTTGGTCTTAAGGAAAAGGTGGAAAGCGGCATTTTGCAGCTGGCCTTCATCCTTGATGACCCCGCCCACAGGAGCGTTGAACTGAGATACAATACATATAAAACAGACTCCTTCGTGGCCGCCTTTTCTCCGTCCCATCCCCTTAACCGGCAAAAAAGCATACACCTGAGCAAGCTCAGCAGCCTCAGCCTTTTGATGCCCCCACAGTTCACAGTCATGTATGAGCTCTGCACCAAGGCTTTCAGGCAAGCGGGCTTGGAGCCCAGCTCCACCATCTCAGCGGAGCTTTCAGGAAAAACCACCAAGGAACTTATCAAAAACGGCATCTGCGCTGCGGTGCTGCCCTCAGCCATTGCAGGGGCATGGCAAAACGACGGAGTGCACACCTGCCAGATAGTCCCCTCCTTTGAAATGAGTACCGCTCTTGTATATTCCCCCAAGTCTATGTCCCGAGCCGTGAGACTCTTTATGGAGCACATGGAGGAGGTGAAGGCTCAATGAAAATGGAATACTACGAGGAGTTCGTAAAGCTGGCTGAAACCGGCAGCTTTTCCAAAGCAGCCGAGTTCTTCTCCTTCACCCAAGCAGCGCTGACCCAGCACATTCAGCAAATGGAGAGTCTTTACGGCGTAAAGCTCTTTGACCGCTCCACAAGGCGGGTGGAGCTCAGCGACTTTGGCAAGCTGGTGCTGCCCCATGCAAAGCGCATGGTGAAGCTGAAGGCCGAGGCCATGTCCGCCGTGGAGCAGCAGCGTATGCAAAAGCACTATCACCTCTCCATCGGCTTTTATCCCGCCGCAGCCCGTTATAATTTTGTGGACAAGCTGCAGGCCTTTTCCGCCTTGAACCCGGACATTTCCATCCGCTTCCGTGAGCTCCTTCCTGAAGCTCTTATTGAGTCCATGGAGATGGGCGAATTTGACTTTGTCATATTGGAAGAGGAGGACAGCAAGGCAGAAAAGAATTATGACCGTCTCTGTCTCAACAAGGACTCTCTGGCGGCAGTGCTGCCATCCGCCCATCCTCTCTCCGGATATAACGAAGTTCTGCTGACGCAGCTTGCAAAGGAACAGTTTTTTATGATGCCGGAGCACACCTTTGTCCACCAGATGGCCACCGAGGCCTGCAAAAAGAGAGGATTCTCCCCTGCTGTTACCTACACAAGCTACAGCATAAGCAATCTTCTGGAGATCGTCGGGAATGGAAGGGGCATATCCCTGCTTATGAAAACCCCTGCCACACGCTATAAAACTCAGGGAGTTTCCGTGGTGGACCTTATCCCCAAAATATATTCCTCGGTGAATCTTCTCTACCGGGAAAGCGAGCTCAGCGATTACGGCAGACGCTTTCTGGAATTTATGATGACCCAAGTTGAAAGTGAATAATTAAGCAAGGCGAAAGTGCTGTATTGGTGCTTTCGCCTTCTTCGCTTATTACGAATCTGCAAGCTTTATAAAGACATCGGTATTGATTGGCTTTTCGCCCTCTTGCTATAATCATAGTGAAAAACAGTATTTTCAGGAGAGAGGGACATTCGCCATGCTGATTTCCGAGATAATTAATAAGCTAATTGCATTCCATCCTGCCATAGATGAGGCCCACACCTGCGATACTGTCAAGTGCGGCAATACGGATCAGGAATGCACAGGCATAGTGGTCACCTGCTTTGCCTCTGTGGAGGTCATACGCGAAGCCATAGAGCTGGGAGCCAATTTTATCATTGTCCATGAGCCCCTTTTCTGGAACCACGAGGATGAAACCGACTGGCATGAAGGCAGTGAGGTCTATGCCGCCAAGAAAGAACTTCTTGACGCACATGGCATCGTAGTGTGGCGTGACCACGACCGCATACACGGCGGACCTCCCAGCAACAACCCGGAATTTATAGACGGCATTTTCTATGGCATCATGCAGGAGTTGGGCTGGACGGAGTATAAGCTGGATTATCCCAACAAGCCCCTGCTGTTCTCTCTGCCGGAAACCGACGCCGAGAGTCTTGGGAAGGAACTCATTGAAAAGCTGGGTCTCAATGGCATACGCATTATCGGCGATAAGTCAGCCAGGGTCTCCAAGGTGTTTATATGCGAGCATCTCCGCGACAGAGACTTTGATGTGAACAATAAAATTCTCAAAACGGAGCTTGAAGACATAGACGCCATAATCCCCCTTGAGATAGTGGACTGGACCCTCTCCGCCTTTGTGCGCGACTGCTGCTCCCTTGGCAAAAAGAAAGTCATCTATAACATAGGCCACTTCAACTTTGAAGAGCCCGGTATGAAGCATATGGCCAAGTGGCTTCCCCAGCTTGTGGGCGATGTGCCTGTCCATTTTGTGCCCTCGGGGGATAGCTTTGACTTTATCGTTTGAGGTTTCATAGATGAGAGAGATAGATTTTTCCAGCAAACATGAGTGCCTTATCCGCCGCCCGGACGGGAGACTTATTCCCATGGACGAAGCCTGCTGGGAGGCCACAGAGATAGCTCCCGGCACATGGCAGATACTCTCCTCCGGCGACTATCACTATCTTCTTGCCGGCGAGGGGGAGGCCATAGCCATAGACACCGGCTACGGTGCAGGCAATTTGAGAGAGTTTCTTGAAAATCTCTGCGGTCTGCCCGTGAAGGCTGTGATCAACACCCACGACCATTTTGACCACACAGCCAATAACTGCTACTTTGACGAAGTTTATCTGTCCTACGAAAGTCTGCCGCTTGTGACCCGTCCCTTCCCCAGCTTCAAAGGTATACGCTTCCCCAGAAACCACAACACCCACGTGGTGAGCGATGGAGATATCATCCCTCTTCCCGGAAGAGAGCTGGAGATTATCAAAATAGCCGACCATGCCGTGGGCAGCATAGCCATACTGGACCGAAAGGAAAAGCTGATTTTCTCCGGGGATGAATTCATGCCAGGCATAAAGTGGCTTAACGGCACGGCGGAAAATTTCCTGAGAAATATGAAAAAACTCATGGCTCACCGCCACGAGTTTGAGCGCATTTGCGGCGGCCCAGGCATCATGGATGCCGAAGAAGCGGACATACACTTTGAGGCCGCAAAGCTGATGCTTAGTGGCGAAGTGGGCGAGGACGCCCCGCCCAAGGCTCCCCCGGCCATTGAGCATGAGATAATAGACGGCCATATAGTCTATGATTGCCGCGCTCCCCGTCCCGAGGACAGAGGCGGCGGAGACCCCACAAAAATAAAAAGCCGCCCCCACTTTTTCATTCACAGAGGACGGCGCTTTGAATTCGACAAGGCAAAACTTTTCGATGAACAGAGATGAACACATGAAAGAAGTATATAAAGCCCGTAAGCTCCGCGATGGACTCTGGTCAATTGCCGAGCAGCACAGCAGCGATGGCATGATGGTGATGATGTATCTGGTTGAGGGCGCAAAGAAGGCCGCCCTTATCGATTGCGGCTTCGGTGTAACCGACACGCTCCGCACTTTCGTTGAAAGCCTCACCGCCAAGCCCCTTGCCTGCTATATTGCCCACGGACACCCCGACCACGCAGGAGCTGCGGCACTTTTTGACGAGATTTACATGAGCGAGAAGGATGCGTCCCTTTTGCCCATCTCCCTCTCCTTTGAGCGGCGCATGGGTGACGTTTTCGGCCATGGCGGCAACAGCGAGCACGAAGCATATTGCCGCGAGCACATTGTTATGTGCGATAAGCTCCCTTACAAAGATATAGGCCATGGCACTGTTATAGACTTGGGTGAGAAAAGACTTGAGGTATTCGCCATACCAGGCCACACTCAGGGCTCTCTGGCCTTTTATAACCGGGAGGAAAACTACGCTCTCACCAGCGACGCTTTTTCCAATCGCACCGCACTTGTGACCCTGCCCAAGGAAAAGCGGATAGGGATAGAAGCTTACAGAGATGGACTTGATAGATTTCTCGCCGCTATAAATGATGAGACCCTGCTCTATTGGGGTCACGGCACAGAGCCCCTGCCCCACAGCGTACCAAAGGATATGCTCAGCGCCTGCCAGGAAGTTCTCGAGGGCAAAACAGAAAAGGACACGCTTTGCGATAATCCCTTTTCCCGCAGACTATCCGCCGCGGGAAAGCGGATGATGGAACATATTTGCGGCAGCGTCATGCTGGTATATGACGCCAACACCCTTTGAGGGAGGTATAAAAATGACAAATCAGGCCGGAATCGGCGAAAAAATATTCAAATGGCCATATAAGGTGGACTATGACAAGACAAACCATGTCTATGTGGATGTCCTTGTTGTAGGCGGCGGACTTGCCGGTGCATCGGCAGGCATTTCCGCTGCCCGGAAGGGCGCGAAGGTGGCCGTGGCTGACAAGGCACCTATCAAGCGCAGCGGCTGCGGCGGCGCGGGAATGGACCACTGGAACACTTTGCTTTCTAACCCTGCAAGCCCCATGACACCGGAGGAAAACGCCTTAAAGGGCAAGACCGATGGCAGACAGGGCCACCGGGACTACATAGCCGTCAAGGGAACATGGGATGCTCTCATGGAGCTGAAAAAACTCGGCATGCCCCTTGTGGACGACGAGGGAGAGTTTGATGGCGCGGCCACACGAGATAAAGAAACAGGCATGCTCAAGGCCTATGACTACCGGGACTTTGTCTCCTGCAAACTACGTGGAGGCCAGTATATCAAGCCCTATCTTTACAAGGGCCTCAAGGAGGCAGGCGCGGAGCTTTTTGAGCGTGTGATGATAACAAATCTCCTCACCGAGGGAGGCAAACAAGGCGCTCCCGTGGTTGGCGCAACAGGCTTTTCCATGGAGACCGGCGAGTTTTACGTATTCCACACTCCCGCTGTCATCCTCTCCTGCGGCTACGCCTGCACCATCTGGACCTACAACATGGAGATAACGGGCAATAGCTGGCGCTGGGATCCCAACGAGATAGGCGAGGGTCTTGCCATGGCCTGGAATGCCGGAGCGGAGGTTGTTGGCATGCACAAAAACGGCCACACCAAGGTCCAGCACCCCTTCGCATGGCCCCGTTTCGGCGTAGGCAACCCCAGCAACACATGGTTCCCCTGCACCATTGTGGACAATAAGGGCAAGGAGATACCTTGGGAGGACAAAAACGGTAAACGCCTTGAAACTGTGGCAGAGCGCAACTGGCCCACCGCCGACCAGCCCTACTGCGGCAGCCCCATCAGCGATAACTGGAAGGGCTGCAAGCTGCCCAATCTTATACACGATTTGCCGGAGCGCATTCGCAGCGGCGAATTTGAATTGCCCCTCTGGGCAGACCTCCCCTCCATGCCTGAAGAAGAGCGCCGCAGCCTCTGGGGTATGATGATAGGCAACGAGGGCAAGACCCGATACACCATTTTCGACAAGTCGGAGGCCAAGCGGTCTTAGGAAGACAATTAGGAAAACCAACTCCTTGGCTCACAGAACACATGGCTACGATCCGACTTCCTCCCCTCCATGCCTGAAGAAGAGCGCCGCAGCCTCTGGGGTATGATGATAGGCAACGAGGGCAAGACCCGATACACCATTTTCGAC
>JAZSFJ010000097.1:0-5547 GCA_045532145.1 Oscillospiraceae bacterium | reverse complement strand
GCTTACCACCTCATGCGTGATGGTCTCGGTATGAGTGCCGAAGAAATGCACGAAGTTTTCGCTGAGTGGAACAAGACCGAGCTCGACTCCTACCTCATTGAGATTACCCGCGACATTCTCGGCTACAAGGACGAGAAGGGCGAGACCACCGTTGAGCACATTCTGGACACCGCTGGCCAAAAGGGCACCGGCAAGTGGACCGCAGTTGCCGCTCTGGACGAGGGCGTTCCCCTCACCCTCATCGGCGAGGCCGTTTTCTCCCGCTGCCTCTCCGCCATGAAAAATGAGCGCGTGAAGGCCTCTAAGCTCTTCGAGAAGAACATTCCCGCTTTTGAAGGCGACAAGACCGCATTCATCGAGATGGTCCGCAAGGCCCTTTACGCCAGCAAGATAATCTCCTACGCACAGGGCTACACCCTTATGCGCACCGCAGCCAAGACCTACGGCTGGAACCTGAACTACGGCGGCATCGCCCTTATGTGGCGCGGCGGCTGCATCATCCGCAGCGTATTCCTGGGCAAGATCAAGGAAGCCTACGACAAGAACGCCGAGCTTGAAAACCTCCTGATGGACGACTACTTCGCCGAGACCATCAAGACTCTGGTTCCCGCATGGCGTGAGGTTGTTGCCTACGCCGTGAAGGCCGGCATTCCCATGCCCGCTTTCTCCAGCGCTCTCAGCTACTTCGACGGCTACACCACCGAGAGCCTCCCCGCAAACCTGCTGCAGGCACAGCGCGACTACTTCGGCGCTCACACCTATGAGCGTCTGGACGCCCCCAGGGGCCAGTTCTTCCACACCAACTGGACCGGCCACGGCGGCAACACCAGCGCAGGTACTTACAATGCCTGATTACCGTATAATCGCCCTTGACCTTGACGGGACACTGCTTAACTCCGCTAAGGAGCTCTCTCCCCGAAATCTCGCCGCCCTTGAAAGGGCGGCAGAGGCGGGAATTGAGATAGTCCCCACCACAGGCCGTTTTTACGGCGGTATGCCAGAAGTCATAAGGGCTCTTCCCTTTATCCGCTATGTTATTACCATAAACGGCGCCGAGGTCAAGGACCTCAAAACCGGCGAGGTCATATACAAAGCCGAGATTCCCGTAGATAGAGCGGTTGACATAATGACTATGCTCGACTCTCTGCCCGTTATATACGACTGCTACATGGGCTCCGCGGGCTACATGACCGAGAGCCAGAAAGCCCTTGTGGACAGCACAGTGGACAATCCCCACTACCGGAAGATGATACATGAGCTGAGGCAGAATGTGCCGGAGCTGAAGGAATTCATCCGCTCCAAGGGCCGGGGCATCCAGAAGATACAGTTCTTCACCCGCAATAGTGCAGTCCGGATGGATATGCTCACAAATCTTGATAAGCGCATTCCCGGCCTCAGCGTTTCCAGCGCCGAGCCCCAGAATGTGGAGATAAACGACCTCCACGCAAATAAGGGCGAAGCCCTCGCCGCTCTGGCAAGACGTCTGGGTCTGCCTATTTCCGCCACTATGAGCTTTGGCGACGGTCTCAACGACCTGAGCATGCTCTCCGCAGCAGGTCTTGGTGTTGCCATGGCAAACGCCTGTGAGGAGGCCAAAGCCTCAGCGGATGTGCTCACCGATTTCTGCGACGAAGACGGCGTGGCAAAAGCTATCGAAAAATATTGCTTCAATTAACAAATTTCACGAAGGATGGTTGATATTATGAACATCACTCCCAATCCCGTACTCAACGGCAAGGTTGCCGTTATCACCGGCGCAGGCGGCGTGCTCTGCGGTATGTTCGCCAAAGCTCTGGGCAAGGCAGGCTGCAAGGTTGCAGTTCTCGACCTGAACCTTGAAAACGCAGAAAAGGTTGCCTCCTCCATCCGTGAGGAAGGCGGCATTGCCAAAGCCTTTGCCTGCAACGTTCTTGACAAGGCTGCCATGGAGCAGTGCCATCAGGATGTTCTGGAGTCTCTCGGCCCCTGCGACTATCTTATCAACGGCGCAGGCGGCAACAATCCCCGCGCTCAGACCGACAAGGAATACTTCGAGATGGGCGATATTGATGCCGACACCAAGAGCTTCTTTGATCTGGACCAGAGCGGTGTTGAGTTCGTATTCAACCTGAACTTCATCGGCACTCTCATCCCCACCCAGACCTTCGCCAAGGATATGCTGGGCCGTGAGGGCTGCACCATTATCAATATCAGCTCCATGAACGCTTACACCCCCCTCACCAAGATCCCCGCTTATTCCGGCGCAAAGGCAGCTGTAAGCAACTTCACCCAGTGGCTTGCCGTTCACTTCAGCAAGGTTGGCATCCGTGTAAACGGAATCGCCCCCGGCTTCTTCTCCACCAAGCAGAACGCCGCTCTCCTGTGGAACAGCGACGGCACTCCCACCGCCCGTACCGGCAAGATTCTCGCTGCCACTCCCATGGGCCGCTTCGGCCAGCCCGAGGAACTTCTGGGCGCTCTGCAGTTCCTGCTGGACGACACCGCTTCCGGCTTCATCACCGGCGTTGTCATTCCCGTTGACGGCGGTTTCTCCGCCTACAGCGGCGTATAAGTAATAATACGACTCGCCCCAAATGCTTCATTTGGGGCGAATGCGCATATAAGGAGAAACATATGGAAATTTTCAAGTATGCAAAAAGTGAAGAGGGCCTTTCCCACGAGGAAATAAAGGCCGCTTTGATGGAGAGCCTTGAGGGTAAAGCTCTTAAGCACGTTCTCATAATCCCCCCCGATTTCACCCGCTTCCACTCCAACGCAGGCTTTATCACCAACGCCTACTACCACATTCTCAGCGATATGGGCTGCGAGGTGGATATTCTCCCCGCTCTGGGTACCCATGTGCCTGTGACTGAGGAAGAGGCCGCCATCATGTTTGGCGACGTGCCCTATGAGCGCTTTATCGTTCACAACTGGCGCACCGACGTTATGAAGATAGGCGAAGTGCCCGCAGAGTATCTGGAGGAAATCACCGAGGGACTCTGGCACGAGTCCGTAAGCGTTGAAATCAATCGCCTTGTGATGGATGAGAAATATGACCTCATCATCTCCCCCGGTCAGGTTGTGCCCCACGAGGTTATCGGCATGGCCAACCACTCCAAGAACCTTTTCGTTGGCGTTGGCGGCAGCGAGATGATAAACTCCAGCCACATGGTTGGCGCTGTCTACGGCATGGAGCGTATGATGGGCCGTGACCACACCCCCGTGCGCAAGGTTTTTGACTACGGCATGGAGCACTTCCTCAAGCAGAGACCCATAGTCTTTGTACTCACCGTCTGCACCGCTCCCGGCGGCAAAATCCGCACCCACGGTCTTTTCATCAGTGAGAAGCGCATAGGCCTTGAGAAGGCCATCGAGCTTGCTCAGGAAAAGAACATGGACTATGTGGACACCGGCATAAAGAAGTGCGTTGTCTATCTCACCCCCGACGAGTTCAAGAGCACCTGGCTTGGCAACAAGAGCGTTTACCGCACCCGCATGGCTATAGCCGACGGCGGCGAGCTCATAGTTCTGGCTCCCGGCGTGGAGCGCTTCGGCGAGGATGAGGCTGTTGACAAGCTCATCCGCAAGTATGGCTACAAGGGCAGACTGAACACTCTTGCGCAGTTTGAAAAGCCGGAGAATCAGGACCTTCGTGACAATATGGGCGCTGCAGCCCATCTTATCCACGGCTCCAGTGACGGCCGCTTCACCATCACCTACGCTGTGAAGAATATCTCCAAGGAAGAAATTGAGGGCGTGGGCTTCATTGCCGCCGACTATGACGAGATGGCAAAGCGCTATGACCCCGAGAAGCTTTCTTACGGCTACAACACCCTGCCCGACGGCGAGGAGATCTACTTCATCCCCAACCCCGCTCTGGGTCTTTGGATAAACAGAGAAAAGTTTCAGGGAGAAGCATAAATGAAAAAATTCATGGACAAGGACTTTCTCCTGACTACGGAAACTGCCAAGGAGCTTTTCCACAGCTACGCCGAGGATTGCCCCATTATCGACTACCATAACCATCTCCCTCCCAAGGACATCTTTGAGCGGCGAAGATACAATAATCTCACGGAGATATGGTTGGAAGCCGACCACTACAAGTGGAGATGCATGAGAGTTTGCGGTGTGGACGAATACTATGTCACCGGCGACGCCCCCGCTTACGAAAAGTTCCTGCGCTTTGCGGAGATTCTTCCCCGGCTCATCGGCTCCCCTGTGTATCACTGGGCCCATCTTGAGCTGCAGCGCTATTTCGGCATATATGAGCCTCTGACCGCTCAGAGCGCCGAGGGCATCTGGAATAGGACCTGCGAGATGCTTTCCGGCGAGGGCTTCGACGCCGTAAGTCTTCTTGATAAGGCCAAGGTGAAGGCTCTTTGCACCACCGATGACCCTGCTGACAGCCTTGAGTGGCATCTTAAGCTCAAGGAGGACGAGACCATTCCCTTTGTAACCCTCCCCTCTTTCCGTCCGGACCGCTTCCTCCACATCGACCAGGCCGCTTTTGTTCCCGCCTGCGAGGCCCTGGGGGAAAAGTACGGCAAGATAAGGGATTGGGAAAGCCTCTGTGCCGCACTCCGTGCCTCTCTGGACTTTTTCCAGAGCGCCGGCTGCCGTGTCACCGACCATGGCTTCACCCGCTTCCGCTATGCTGTAGGTGAGCCCGCTCCCATTGTGGAAAAGGCTCTCCGTGGCGAAAAGCTAAGCGAAGAGGAAGTTGCCGTTTATCAGGGAGCTCTGCTCCGCTTCCTCGGCAGCGAGTATGCCCGCCGCGGACTTGTGATGCAGCTGCATCTTGGCCCTGTACGCAATAACTCCCCCGTCCTCATAAAGGCTTTCGGCGCAGACGCCGGCGGCGACAGCATTGGCGCTACTACCGATCCCTTCCTCCTGGGTCAGTTCCTTGGTGACCTTGAAGGAGCAGATGCCCTGCCCAAAACCATACTTTATAACCTCCACCCCGGCGACAGTGCTATGCTCAGTACCATGGCTGTGAACTTCTGTGCAAATGGCGCAAAGGTGCAGTACGGCGCTGCATGGTGGCTCCTTGACCACATCCGCGGTATCAGCGAGCAGATAGACCAGCTGATGGAGACGGGCCTTATTTCCGGCAGCGTGGGTATGCTCACCGATTCCCGCTCCTTTACCAGCTTTGCCCGTCACGAATACTTTCGCCGCATTCTCTGCGAGAAGATGGGCCAGAAGGTGGAAAAGGGAGAATACCCCCATGATATAGCCTTCCTCGGCGAGATGGTTAAAGACATCTGCCACCGCAATGCAAGAGCCTATTTCGGAATATAAGATACAAAAAATCCATGACGAGCCTTGGTTCGTCATGGATTTTTTTAATTGGCGGAACGGTCAAGACCGTTCCCTACATTCCTGTTTCTCATCATGCGTAGGGCGCGATGCCCTCATCGCGCCGCCGAAGCTGTGGCGGGTTTGCGGCGGGGTGAAGTCACCCCGCCCTACTGGTGAAGTGGGTAGGCGATTATGTGTTCGCCGTGGCGCATTGCTGATTTGCAGGATATGCCGCATGGCGCGCCGGGGTCGTCGCGCCCTACG
>JAZSFJ010000092.1:0-4090 GCA_045532145.1 Oscillospiraceae bacterium | reverse complement strand
GCGAGCTTGAGGCCGTGCATGAAGGTGGAGTAGTTCATGCCGTTTGCCTTGGTGGCAGCGCTGATACGGGTGATCCACAGCTGACGGAAGTCTCTCTTCTTCAGCTTGCGGCCAACGTATGCGTAACGGCCGGACTTCATCATGGCCTGGTTAGCCATCTTATAGTGCTTGGACTTTGCGCCCCAATAGCCCTTAGCAAGGCCAAGGATCTTATTTCTGTGCTTGCGCGTCATCATCGCGCCTTTAACTCTTGCCATTTCTCAAAGTCCTCCTCTTATTTGTAGGGTATCATGCGCTTGATTGCAGCAGTGTTGGTCACGTCTGCGATGGCACTCTGGCGGAGGCCTCTCTTACGCTTGGTGGTCTTCTTGTTCAGGATGTGGCTCTTGTAAGCATGTGCGCGCTTAACCTTGCCGGTCTTGGTGAGATTGAATCTCTTCTTAGCGCCACTGTGGGTCTTAAGTTTGGGCATGTTATATATCTCCTTCCTTGGTTTAACAAAACTTATTTGGCTTTGGGTGACAGGAACATGGACATATTTCTACCCTCAAGCTTGGGGTTTTTATCCATGGTAGCCACATCAGAGCACTTGGCTGCGAAATCCTTGAGAAGCTGCTCACCGATATTGGTGTGAGCCATCTCTCTGCCGCGGAAGCGGATGGTGACCTTCAGGCGGTCGCCGTCAGCAAGGAATTTCTGGCCATTGCGAAGTTTGGTATTGAAGTCGTTCTCACCAATGCTGGGAGACATACGGATTTCTTTAACTTCAATAACACGCTGGTTCTTCTTGGCTTCCTTCTCACGCTTTGCCTGCTCGAAACGGTACTTGCCGTAATCCATGATCTTGCACACGGGGGGCTTTGCGTTGGGAGAGATAAGCACAAGGTCCATTTCCTTTTCATCGGCGATTTTCTGAGCGGCGTCCAGAGCCATAATGCCAAGCTGTTCGCCGTTATCGCTTATGAGTCTGACCTCAGCGGCATCAATTTCGTCGTTTATCAGATGGTCCAGGTTTGCGATGTCAGAACACCTCCAAAAAAAAATAAATGCGAATGCACTCCAGAAAGGCATCCGCAACAAAATCCGCGTCTCTCCCCAATCAGGCAGAAACGGTGATTATTGACCTCTGCGCGCTCATGGCGGCGGGGTGAGGACGGGCGCCATCCGTACCTTCTTCATTTTCAGCCTGTTTATTATAACAGCGTGATACCCCTGTGTCAATAGTTATTTTCCCATTTTTTAAAGAAATTTTCGCTTGAAATCCCATGGGGTCGATTGAATCTTCCGAGATAATACAGCTCCTCCCCATCTCCTGTCAAGATATTTATTTCCTCTGTGCAGGTGAAGGCAGCCAGAAACCCCATATCTCTGACAATATTCGTTGTAGCCTCTTCAAAAGCTCCAAAGGGATAAGCGATTGAATAGGTCATGTCCACTTCGTTTCTGTGGCACTGTACCATATACTTACTCAAATC
Source organism: Oscillospiraceae bacterium (assembly GCA_045532145.1). Lineage (GTDB taxonomy): Bacteria > Bacillota > Clostridia > Oscillospirales > Oscillospiraceae > SIG459. Next base: position 2,615 of record JAZSFJ010000092.1, on the reverse strand, counting down.
CGTGGAAAGTCTTCTTCTGTAGGCCTCCACACTCTCACCATATCGCCGTGCGCAGCCTACCGTCCATTCACGGGAGTGAAGGTCCCAGCTATGGCACTGCAGTTCAATTACTCCCCTGTTTGCCATTTCTCTGGCTGCCTCCCAGCTTAGAGAAGACAATTCCGGGTCGTACTCTCCATTCTCGCTGAATTCCTCGCAGACAGAGCCTATCACCGCCGCAACGCCCTTGAAGCCCAGTTCCTTCAAAACAGGCTCTGCATAGGCGGCAGTACTTGAAAAGCCGTCATCAAACGTGATCATCATTGGCTTTTCCGGCATTTCAAATTCCCCTTTTTGCCATGCAAGAAGCTCTTTTACGCTTATGCTCTCCCAACCTTTATTTTTGAGATACTCCATGTCTGAACGAAATTCATCCACGCTTACCACATAAGAATTCCACTTCTCCGGGTTTTTGGATATATGATGATACATAACTACAGGGAGCTTTACCGACTCCCCCTCCCCAGCTATTGCCAAGCCTGAAAGAAGCAGAGAGAATGCAAAAACGAAAAATATTATCCTTATAATCTTCATTATATTTCACCTGAGATTATTTTTCCCGAACAAAATAAAATTCTCGTCTTAAAATCCACCATAACGGGCAATGATAAACTCTGGTGATTTAATTTGGTAATTTTAGAATTCGCTTTTATCTTTATTATGGGCGCAATTGGCTATGGCAGCATAGAAATGCTTTGGCGGGGGCATACCCACTGGACAATGCTTCTTTTGGGCGGACTTTGCCTTTATATGATTTATCTCATTTCAAGCAGAATGAAGGACAAACTATGGAAAAAACTTATCATGTGCACAGCGGTAGTAACGGCTCTTGAGTTCGCTGTGGGCTGCCTTGTGAATATCAGGCTGGGCTGGGAGGTCTGGGATTATTCCAATATGCCCCTGAACCTCCTTGGCCAGATATGTCCCACATTTTCTGTCATGTGGCTGCTGCTGAGCCTGCCCTGCATCTATTTCTGCCGTCTTGTCTACAGCTTCATTTTCAAGCCCAATATGAAAAGCAAAAAAGCAAACTGATACCACCAGCCATTATTTGGTAGGTCCTGATGACCCAATCTGTGTTAAAATCAGAGCCTACCAAATACATAAGAGGTGATGATTATCAGAAGAATTAAAGCATTTATTATCGCAATAGTTATTATTGCGGGCCTGATGGCTTTCCCCACCGAGGCTACTGCTGCCACTGTACCATCAGCAGGCACAGTATCTGTGGGCAGCGGAAGACTCAATGTGCGCTCCTCCCCCTCTTCATCCTCCGCTGTTACGGCAAAGCTTGACAAGGGCAGCTACGTGACACTGCTTTCCTCCTCCGGCTCCTGGTGGTATGTGGAATACGGCAAAAACCAGTACGGTTACTGCCACAGCAGTTACATAGTTCCCGCAGGAGGCAGCCAGAGGATGGTTTATACCTCTACCGGAAGACTTAATGTCAGAAGCGGCCCGGGCTCTGGCCACAGTATCATTGCCGGACTTGCTTCCGGAGAAAAGGTCATCGTCCTTTCCTCTTCCGGTTATTGGAGCCGCATACTTTACCATGGCGGCAAAACCGGCTATGTTTATAACATCTATCTCGGACCTGTTAAGTCAGGAAGCGGATACAATGCTCTTAGCCTCAATGTGCCCAGCTTCAAGCAATATGACAGCAGATGGTCCGGAATAAAAATAGGTTCCTACGGCGAAACCATAGGCACCATAGGCTGCGCTACAACTGCCATAGCAATGCTGGAGTCCTACAGAAGCGGCAGCACCATCACACCTGCCACTATGCGCTACAGGCTGTCCTACACCGCATCAGGCAGCGTGTACTGGCCTTCGGACTACAAAGCAGTAACAAGCTCTTCAAATTATCTGTCCGGTATATATACCCAGCTGAAGTCTGGGAAGCCTGTGCTTTTAGGCCTTAAAAACAACTACGGAGGACAGCACTGGGTAGTGGTGACCGGCTTCAAGGGTGGCAGTCTTACGGCATCCAATTTCACCGTCAATGATCCGGGCTCCGACACAAGAACGCTCCTTTCGCAGGTGCTTGCCGCTTACCCTAATTTCTACAAATATTTCCATTACTGAAATAAGGCGGGATGAGTATTTTTTACAGCACTCATCCCGCTTTACATTGACTTTTTATAGCATGGGATATATAATAAAATTGTAAAAAAAGAAAGGAGATTAGCAAATGAGCTTTTTCAACGAATACATAAACATGTGGAAGAACTATGTTAACTTCAAGGATCGTACTACTGTCCGTGGTTACTGGATGGCTTTCCTTGTAAACTTTATAGTTTCTTTCGTCCTTGGCATCATTGGCATTGATATTCTCATCAGCCTGTATTCTCTTGCCACACTGCTTCCCTCCCTTGCCATTTGCGTACGTCGCCTCCGTGACGGCGGTAACGGCTGGGGCTGGATCTTCATCTCTCTCGTTCCTCTGGTGGGCTGGATCATCCTCATTGTCAAGCTCTGCAAAGCCTCTGCTCCCGCTGACGAAGTTCCCGTTGTATAAGCAAATATCAACAAGTTATTAATAAAACCGACCTGTTTTCAGGTCGGTTTTATTGCAT
>JAZSFJ010000154.1:0-15357 GCA_045532145.1 Oscillospiraceae bacterium | reverse complement strand
GGAAGTTGTGAGGAAAAAGATTCATTCAAAACCGATTAAATCCCTATGGGGTGCCGCCCAAATTGAAGCAGTCTTTTTTTGCAGCCTGTCAAAGAACTACATTTTCAGGCTCCCCTTTGAAGGGGAGGTGGCTCGTTTCATTGTTATCTTGTTTTAGCTTCGTCCTGCCATGCCTTTATCGCGTCCTCGGCTTTCTCGAAGAAAAAACTGGGCTCGCCGCAGGAAAGACATACGCACTGAAACCAGTCGTTATTATCGATATAAAACTGCTCCACCGTGGCGCTGTGACCGCAAAAAGGGCAGGGGAAGGTGTTCTGTGCCATAACTCAGCCTCTTTCGTATATGCTGATACCTGTCTCACCGTCGGATTCCTCGAGCTTCACTGACACAAGCTCCGAGTGAGAGGTGGGGATATTCTTTCCAACAAAGTTTGCCTTGATGGGCAGCTCAGCGTGGCCTCTGTCCACCATGCAGCAAAGCTGAATGCGGGCGGGTCGGCTGATGGCCATGATTGCGTCAAGGGCGGCACGGGCGGTGCGGCAGGTGTAGATAACGTCATCAACCAGAATAACGGTTTTGTCCTTGATGGAGAAGGGGATGTTGGTATCGCTGACAACAGGTGTCTCGGAAAGACGGCTCAGGTCGTCTCTGTAAAGGGTTATATCAAGCTCGCCTACGGGAACATCAATACCCTCTATGTTTTTTATATTGGCAGCAATGCGTCTGGCAAGGGGCACTCCACGGGTGCGAATGCCGATAAGACAGATGTTTTCCACGCCATGATTCTTTTCTATTATCTGGTGGGCAATACGCACAAGGGTGCGCTCAACGCCTGCAGCGTCCATTATTTGAGCTTTGAATTTCAATTCCATATTGAAAACCTACCTGCTTAAGTGATGAAAAAAGCTATAATTCCTATAAGTCCAACTATTGCAAAGAGGGCACCGCCGATACGGGTGGAGATAATATAGAGCTTCGAGGGGTCCGCTGCGGAATAGCTTTTCCAGCCTTGAGTAATCTCGAATACTGCATTTGGATTAAAAATCATCAAAGCGCCTACAAAAAGGAATACTATACCGCCAATAACCAACATATCAATTCCACCCTTTGCGTTTTATTTATTTTACCATCACTAAATAACAATTACAAGAAAAAGGGAAGTGCTTTGGCACTTCCCTTAAATACTTATTTATTTCTTGAATCCGTCCTTGAGAGCAACGGCGCGGTTGAACACCAGATGCTCGGGGGAGGAGTCGCGGCTGTCGGCGCAGAAATAACCCATGCGCAGGAACTGGAAGCGGTCGGTGGACTTTGCGTCACGAAGCATGTTTTCAACCTTTGCTCCGGTGAGAACCTCCAGAGACTGAGGATTCATGCAGTCGATATAGTCCTTACCCTCACCGTCGGGGTTTTCGTCGGCAAAGAGGTTGGAGTAAAGGCGAACTTCGGCGTCGGCGCAGTTGTTGGCATCTACCCAGTGAATGGTAGCGCCCTTCACCTTGCGTCCGTCGGCAGGGTCGCGGCCGCGGGATTCGGGGTCATAGGTGCAGAGGATCTCGGTCACGTTGCCGTTTTCGTCCTTAACGCAGCCGGTGCACTTGATGAGGTATGCGCCTTTCAGACGGCACTCAGGGCCTTCGGGGTAGAGACGCTTATACTTGGGCACGGGAACCTCGAGGAAGTCCTCGCTCTCGATATAGCACTCCCGAGAGAAGCTCACAAGGCGGCTGCCTGCCTCGGGGTCGTTGGGGTTATTCTCAACCTCAAGCATCTCGGTCTGGCCTTCGGGGTAGTTGGTGATGGTGAGCTTGATGGGACGGAGGACTGCCATTGCACGCTGGGCGTTCATGTTGAGGTCCTCGCGGAGGCAATGCTCAAGGAAACCAAACTCGATGGTGCTGGGAACCTTGGCAACGCCTATACGCTCGCAGAAGTTGCGAATTGATGCGGGGGTGTAGCCACGGCGGCGGAGACCGCAGAGAGTGGGCATACGGGGGTCATCCCAGCCGGATACAAGGCCGTTTTCAACGAGATAGCGGAGCTTGCGCTTGCTCATAACGGTGTAGTTAATGCCGAGGCGGGCAAACTCAATCTGGCGGGGCTTGCAGGGGACGGAGACATTGTTAACAACCCAGTCGTAGAGGGGACGGTGGTCCTCATACTCAAGGGAGCAGAGGGAGTGGGTGATGCCCTCAAGAGCGTCCTGAATAGGGTGGGCAAAGTCATACATGGGGAAGATGCACCACTTTGTGCCCTGACGATGATGCTCAATATACTTGATGCGGTAGATAACGGGGTCACGCATATTGAAGTTGCCGCTATTTAGGTCAATCTTTGCGCGGAGGGTATATTTGCCCTCGGGGAACTCGCCGTTACGCATACGCTCAAAGAGGTCGAGGCTCTCTTCGATGGGTCTGTCACGGTAGGGAGAGTTTGCGGGAGTGCCGATGTCGCCGCGGTTGGCCTTGAACTCCTCGGGGCTCAGCTCACAGACATAGGCAAGACCCTTCTTTATGAGCTCAACGGCGTACTCATAGTCCTTTTCAAAATAGTCGCTGCCGTAGAAGAAGCGGTCGCCCCAATCGAAGCCCAGCCAGTGGATATCCTCCTGAATGGCGTCAACGTACTCGGTGTCCTCCTTGGCGGGGTTGGTGTCGTCCATGCGGAGGTTGCAGATGCCGCCGAACTTTTCGGCAGTGCCGAAGTCTATGCACAGGGCCTTACAGTGGCCAATATGCAGATATCCGTGGGGCTCAGGGGGGAAGCGGGTATGAACGGTCTGACCCTCAAAGCGTCCGCCGGGGGCCAGGTCTTCCTTTATAAATTCGTGGATAAAATTGCTGCTAAGTTCTTCCATTTATCTCTCAACTCCATTGATATTGCAGAATTAACTTTGGTATTATACACCATTCACTTTTCATTTACAAGTTTTTGTCCTATCTTTTGAGAAATATATTTGACAAATTCATTTTGGTGTGGGTATAATGAACAAGTTGAATAAAGGCTTTGATATGCAGGAGTAGGTCATTACCCGAAGCACAGAGAGGAAGCGGTTTGCTGTGAGCTTCCGTGAGGGGATAACCGAAGGTCGGCATGGAGCTTTCTCCCTGAAGCATCAGTAGGGGAGAGCGGGTGCCCCCGTTACAGAGCACATGAGTGCCGCATTATTGCGGAATTCAGGTGGTACCACGGTTAATTTATCGCCCTGAGAATATTCATTCTCGGGGCTTTTTCATTTTTAGAAGGAGGAATTCCAAATGAGAGAATTGCCTAAGACTTATGACCCTCAGGCAGTTGAGAGCAAAATCTATGATATGTGGATGGAAGGCGGCTATTTCAAGGGCGAGATAGACCCCGACAAGAAGCCCTTCTCCATCGTTATGCCCCCTCCCAACGTCACCGGTCAGCTTCACATGGGCCACGCCATGGACTGCACCTTGCAGGACATACTCACCCGTTATAAGAGAATGCAGGGCTATGCTGCCCTCTGGCTTCCCGGTACCGACCATGCGGGTATTGCAACCCAGATAAAGGTTGAAGAAGAGCTTCGCACCAAGGAAGGCCTGAGCCGCTATGACCTTGGCCGCGAGAAGTTCCTTGAGCGTGTATGGGACTGGAAGGAAAAGTACGGCAACCGCATCGTTGAGCAGCAGAAGGTGCTGGGCACCTCCTGCGACTGGGATCGACAGCGCTTCACCATGGACGAGGGCTGTTCCAAGGCCGTCCGCGAGGTTTTCGTTTCCCTCTATGAAAAGGGCCTCATTTATAAGGGCAGCCGTATAATCAACTGGTGCCCTCATTGCCGCACCGCTCTTTCTGACGCTGAGGTTGAATTCAAGGCCCAGCCCGGCCACCTCTGGCATATTAAGTACCCCATCAAGGATTCCGAAGAGTATCTTGTTGTTGCAACTACCCGTCCTGAGACCATGCTGGGCGACAGCGGCGTTGCTGTACACCCCGAGGATGAGCGCTACACTCATCTTGTGGGCAAAACCTGCGTTCTGCCCCTCGTTGGCCGTGAGATTCCCGTTGTTGCCGATGATTTCGTTGAGCTTGGCTTCGGTACCGGTGTTGTTAAGCTGACTCCCTGCCACGACCCCAACGACTACGAGGCCGGTCTGCGCCATAATCTTGAGCAGATCCTCGTTATCGATGAGGATGCAAAGATCATCAACGGCGGCAAGTATGACGGTCTGGACCGTTATGAGGCCCGCAAAGCTATCGTTGCCGACCTTGAGGAGCAGGGCTATCTGCTGAAGGTCGAAGAATACGACCACAATGTCAGCACCTGCTACCGCTGCGGCACTACCGTTGAGCCTCTCACCAGCCCCCAGTGGTTTGTAAAGATGGGACCCCTTGCCAAGGAAGCTATACGCTCCGTCCGCGATGGCGAGGTTAAGTTTGTCCCCGAGCGCTTCACCAAGAACTACATGAACTGGATGGAGAATCTCCATGACTGGTGCATCTCCCGTCAGCTCTGGTGGGGCCATCAGATTCCCGCATGGTACTGCGCCGACTGCGGTAAGATAAGCGTTTCCCGCGAAGATGCTAGCGAGTGCCAGCACTGCGGCAGCGTCAACATCACCCGTGATGAGGACGTTCTGGACACCTGGTTTTCCTCTGCTCTCTGGCCCTTCTCCACTATGGGCTGGCCCGAAAAGACTCCTGAGCTTGATTACTGGTATCCCACCAGCGTTCTGGTCACCGGCTATGACATCATCACTTTCTGGGTCTCCCGTATGATAAGCTCCGGTCTTGAGCATATGGGCAAGCACCCCTTTGACACTGTTTTCATCCACGGTCTCGTCCGCGACGACAAGGGCCGCAAGATGAGCAAGAGCCTCGGTAACGGCATCGATCCTCTGGAGATGGCCGGAAAATACGGCGCTGACGCCCTCCGCTTCAACCTCATCACCGGCAACAGTCCCGGAAACGACACTCGTTTCTTTGTGGAAAAGACCGAAGCAATGCGCAACTTCTGCAACAAGATCTGGAACGCAAGCCGCTTCGTGATGATGAACCTCACTATCGACAAAAACGAGCTGCCCGAGACTCTGGAGCTTGAGGACAAGTGGATACTTTCCAAGCTCAACGCTGTCACCAAGGAAGTCTGCGAGAACATGGATAAGTTCGAGCTGGGCGTTGCCTCTGCCAAGATTTACGACTTTATCTGGGACAGCTACTGCGATTGGTACATTGAACTCACCAAGCCCAGACTGAACGGCGACAACGAAGAGGCCAAGATCGGCGCTCAGAAGGTGCTGCTCTATGTTCTCACAGAGATACTCAAGCTGCTGCATCCCTTTATGCCCTTCATCACTGAGGAAATCTGGCAGGCTCTGCCCCATGATGGCGAAGCCCTTATTGTGGCTAAATATCCCGAGTACAGCGAGGCCCTTTCTTTTGCTGAGGATGAGACCAGCTTCGAGATGGTCATGGAAGCTATCAAGGCTGTACGCGCCCGCCGCGCAGAGATGAATGTTCCTCCCTCCAGAAAGAGCCACCTTATCATCGTCACAGAAAGCGGCGATGCTTATAAGAATGGCGAGGCCTTCATCTGCAAGCTGGCTTATGCCAACGAGGTAACTGTTTCCGCCGAGGCTCCCGAGAGCACCGACGGCATGGTCAGCGTTGTCACCGATAACGCCCGTATGTTCATGCCCATGGCCGACCTCGTTGACTTCGAGAAGGAGAGAGCACGCATCAACAAGGAACTGGCAAATGCTGAAAAGCAGCTTGCCGGCCAGATTGCAAAGCTCTCTAACGAAAACTTTGTCTCCCGCGCTCCCGAGGCTGTTGTAAACGCCGAGAGAGAGAAGAAGGCAAAGCTGGAAGCTCTCATCGAGAACCTTCAGGAAAGCCTCAAGCAGCTTGGCTGAAATTAAAAATCAAGGCCACCCCAGCCCGGGGTGGCCTTGATTGGTTTTGAGATTAAAAAAACTTTTGCCTGATTGTCTTGTGATGCATCAACTCATTTTTGAAGGAAATATAGTTTCGGCTGGAAGATAATATACGTACCCGCCTGCCGTTTGCAAAGCGTAATTCCAGGCTTTCGCGCACAATTTCACCTGAATAGTTTCTGATGAGGGCTTCTTTAAGCTGAGAATAGGGATATTTTCTTTTAATAAAAAGACGTTTTACAGTGAGTCCCTTTTCATCAAGCGCAACCGACCAGGAGAGGATGACGCAGAGAATAATAATTGGAAAAACTACAGGCAAAAAACACAATGTGTCAACGGGGGAAAAGGAGGATTCGATAATGGATATACAGCCAATCAAGGTCAAAATTAGCAGAATAATTCCTGCGGCTGTATGTCCGTGGGAAAGCTTTACAAAGATGCACTTAGGTCTATGCTTTTTCATTCGCCCTTAACATCATATCCGCAGGCAAGAATTGCAGCTTTGGCAAGTATCAGAGTGGGGTCTGCGGAGGGGAAGTCCAGCTTATACATATCCATGGCAAGAGGCAGCTCCGTGCAGCCCAGAATCATTACTTCAGCGCCGGATGCCATAAGGGAATCTACCGTCTCGAGAAACGCAGCTGTATCATAGTCTGCCTTTCCGGCCTTGACACCGCTGTAGATAACACCCATGACTGCCTCCTGAGCCTCGCCTTCGGGAGTCAGAAGCTCAACGCCGTATTTCTCTGCGGCACGGGCATATATACCGCTTTCCACAGTTCCGCTGCTGGCCAGAAGGCCGGCTTTTTTTATACCCTGACTCTTGAGATAAGCCATGGTCTCATAGAGCATATTCAGCCGCTCAACCTTGCAGCCCTCGCCAAGAGCGTCGTAAAAATAGTGGGCGGTGTTGCAGCCCATGATGACCACGTCGGCTCCGGCTTCGGTAAGACGCTCAAGACTTTCCCGCATTTTGGGCAGGGGATCTGCTCCACCTCTGAGTATGGCGGCGGTCCGGTCGGGAATGGCGGAATTATTATCGATAATTATGTGTATATGGTCGTTGTCGCAGCCGGCGCGGGTGTTTTCGACCACCTTTCTGAAAAGGTCACAGGTTGCAAGGGGGCCCATGCCGCCCAGAATACCCAGTTTTTTCATAGCTATATCGCCTCCACCTAAAATATATCAGAAATCCGGGAATTTGAACAGTGCGAAAACCTCATTTTGACAGCTTTTTCGCCCCGGCTTATATACAATCATCTTATACATAAGGAAAGGCAGGAGAATATATGAAAATCTTTTCCGCATATAAGGAAGGTCGGCTCACCCTTTACTTGCAGGGAGAGCTTGACCATCACGGCGTAAAAAACTCCATGGAGCTCATCGATAAGCTTATCGATGAATTTATGCCAAGAGACTGTATTATTGAGCTTTCAAAACTCAGCTTCATGGACTCATCAGGCATCGCTCTTATTTTGAAAATACACCGACGCATGAGTCAGAGAGGCGGCAGAGCATGGGTGGAGAATGCCGACAGCCAGCCTCTGAGAGTTATAGATGCATCGGGTATCGACAGAATTGTAAACGTATCTCTCAGCAAGGAGGTTTGAGATGAAAAGCAAAAACTATGTAAAAATTGAATTTCCGGCCAAAAGCAGCAACGAGGCCTTTGCAAGGGCTTCTGTGGCGGCCTTCGCTGCACAGCTGGACCCCACTATTGATGAACTGGGAGATATTAAAACAGCTGTCAGTGAGGCGGTGACAAATGCTGTAGTCCATGCCTATCCCGAAAAAATGGGAAGTGTATATATTAAACTCCGGATACTGGATGAGGATATACTCGAAATAAGCATTAAGGACAAGGGAAAGGGGATTGAGGACCTGAAAAAGGCAATGGAACCTCTCTTTACCACAGGGGGAGAGGACAGGAGCGGTATGGGCTTTACTATTATGGACAGCTTTATGGACAAGATGAAGGTTTCCTCCCATCCCGGAAAAGGCACTACAGTCATTATGCGCCGAAGGATAAGGTCGAAAAAATGAGCCTTGCTGAAACACTTGTGCTTATTGACCGTGTAAAGGCCGGAGATGGTGAGGCAACGGAAAAACTCGTTGAAGAAAACTCCGGTCTTATCTGGAGCGTGGCGCGGCATTTTTTTGGCAGGGGAGTGGATCCGGACGACCTTTTTCAGATAGGCTGTATAGGCTTTCTTAAGGCCATACAGGGATTCGACCCGGATTACGGAACTCAGTTTTCCACCTACGCCGTGCCAAAAATAAGCGGTGAGATACGTCGCTTTCTGAGAGATGATGGAGCAATTAAGGTGAGTCGCGGTCTCAAGGAGCAGGCCCAGCGAATACGCTTGGCACGAAACGAGCTTGAGCAGCGTCTGGGACGGGAGCCTAGTATCAGCGAGCTTTCGGCAGCTACTGGAATGTGTCCAGAGGATATTGCCGCTGCCGAGACGGCCACCGGCCCTACACAGTCTTTGCAGCATGAAAGCGGGGAAGAGGGCTTCTCTCTTGAAAATATTCTGGGAGACTATGGGCAGGAGGAAAGACTTATTGAGCGCTTTGCTCTGGACGAAGCTATAAAAAAGCTCCCGGAGCGGGAGCAGATGATAATTGCCCTTCGCTACTTCCACGGACTCACACAGGACAAAACAAGTCGAGCTGTGGGCGTCAGTCAGGTGCAGGTATCCCGACTTGAGAGAAAGGCGATTGAGCAGCTGAGAATATATTTAAGTAATATTTATTGATGGGTGTCTTATTTAGACACCTTTTATTTTTTTCATATATATGATATAATAACCATCCTAAAAAAGGAGGTATGCTATATGAAACTTCTTTTCAAGCAGAGAATGTTTTCCTGGTTCGACAGCTATGATATATACTCAGAGGCGGGAGAGAGCCTGTATACCGTTAAAGGCCAGCTTTCCTGGGGACATTGCCTTAAAATTTATGATAGTATGGGCAGGGAAATAGGTACCGTTAAGGAGAGAGTTCTTACTTTCCTGCCTAAGTTCGAAATATATCTTGGTGAAAACTATATGGGCTGCATTTCAAAGGAATTCACCTTTTTGCGCCCTAAATTCAATATAGACTTCAACGGATGGCATGTTGAGGGCAGCTTCATGGAGTGGGATTACAGTATCGTCGATGGTATGGGCCGTAGTATTGCTTCCGTGAGCAAGGAGCTTTTCAGGTGGACGGATACATATGTAATCGATGTTGCCGACCCCAAGGATGCGCTTTGCGCTCTGATGCTGGTGCTGGCCATTGATGCCGAGAAGTGCTCAAGAAAAGACTGAGGATAAATTATAATGAACGTAGATTTTGAAAAACGCTATCTTGCGGCCCGCCGCAAGGTTATAGAAAATGATTTTATAAATCTAAACCCCGAGCAGCGCAGGGCGGTTATGACTACCGAGGGGCCCCTGCTCCTTCTTGCAGGTGCGGGAAGCGGCAAGACAACAGTGCTTATTAACAGAATAGTGAATCTTATGCGCTACGGCAGCGCCGCCGACTCCACTGAGATTCCCGACTATGCCAGCGAGGAAGATATTCAGATAATGGATGCATGCATCGGGGATATAAGCCGCCGGGTGGCTGCTCTGGACCCCGTTGAGCCCTGGCGCATTATAGCTATAACATTTACCAATAAGGCTGCAGGAGAGCTTAAAGCCCGCCTTGAAAAGGCTCTGGGAGAGGGGGCCAACGAGATATGGGCCCAGACATTCCACTCCGCCTGCGTGAGAATATTGCGCCGTGATGCGGACAGGCTTGGCTTCTCCCGCTCCTTCACCATTTATGACACTGCAGACAGTCAGAGCTTGATGAAACGTATAATCAAGGACTTTGACCTTGATGAAAAAATGTTCCCCTTCCGTTATGTGCTTTCTGTTATCAGCAAAGCCAAGGACGAGATGCTTACTCCCGATGAATATTATGTTGAGGCGAAGAAAAGCTATGACGTCCGAAAAACCAAGATAGCGGAGCTTTACAGGGAATATGAAAAGCGTATGCGTGAAGCCGACGCCATGGACTTTGACGACCTCATTCTCAACACTGTTCTGCTTCTGCAGCAGCACGAAGATGTAAGGGAACATTATCAGCGAAAGTTCAAATATGTTCTCGTGGACGAGTACCAGGATACCAACAACCTCCAGTATCTTCTGGCAAGCACTCTTGCTGGAGGCTATGAGAATATCTGCGTTGTTGGCGACGATGACCAGAGTATTTATAAGTTCCGCGGGGCTACTATAAAGAATATTCTGGACTTCGAGGAACAATATAAAAACGCCAGAGTAATTAAGCTTGAGCAAAATTACCGCAGCACCGGACATATTCTTGAGGCAGCCAACGCTGTTATCAGCAATAACCAGGGAAGAAAGGGTAAGAAGCTTTGGACAAGCGCTGATATGGGAGATTTACCTATTCTGCACGTTGCTCCAAACGAGAACGAGGAAGCTCAGTATGTGGCTGACCGTATTCTTGAAAACTTCTCCGGGGGCACAAACTGGGGTGAGCACGCGGTGCTTTACCGCATGAATGCTCAGTCCAACCAGCTTGAATATGCATTCAAGCGCCGTGGTATTCCTTACCGCATCTTTGGCGGAACCAAGTTCTTTGACCGTGCCGAGGTCAAGGATATGCTTGCGTACCTTAATGTGATTATGAATCCCGCTGATGACCTGCGCCTTCTTCGCATAATCAATGTTCCTGCCCGTGGCATTGGAGCCACCAGCATGGAAAAGGCGATACAGATAGCAGGGGAGAAGGGCACTTGCCTTTTTGAAGTGGTCAGGAATGCCACCGACTATCCTGAGCTGCAGAGAAGCGCTGTTCGCCTGCGTCAGTTTGCCAATATGATCGAGGAACTTCGCACTCTCAGTGAAAATACTCCTGCTGACATCCTTTATGACGAGATAATTGAGCGCACGGGCTATATCCGGGCTCTGCAGGAAAAGAGCACTCCCGAGAACGATGCAAGGATAGAGAACGTAAAAGAGCTTAAATCCAACATCCTCAGCTATATGAAGGACAGCGGCGACGCCACACTTCATGGTTTTCTGGATGAAGTTGCCCTTTATACGGACCTTGATAATATGGACTCATCCGCAGACTGCGTTGTTATGATGACTATCCATTCCGCCAAGGGACTTGAATTTCCAAATGTGTTTCTTGTTGGCGCGGAGGAAGGCATTTTCCCAGGTATGAGAGCCATCGGTGAGCATGAGGAGATGGAGGAGGAACGCCGTCTTTGCTATGTGGCCATAACCCGCGCCATGAAAAAGCTGTATATCACAAGCGCCACCCAGCGCATGATATTTGGACGCACCAGCTCCAACAGAGTCTCCCGCTTTGTGGAGGAGATACCATCTGAGCACATTCAGAAAAGCTACATACCCAAGGGCTACAGTTTCTCCGACAAGCCCAGAGGCTTTGAGGATGTGAAAAAGCCCAGCCATCAAAAGACTATACGTCCCATCCTTACTCCTGCAAGCCAGAAGGCTGAGCCGCCGGCTTTCAGAAAAGGAGATATGGTCTCCCATCGCTCCTTCGGTACCGGCATGATAGTCTCAATGACTCCCATGGGCGGCGACCATCTTGTGGAGATTGCCTTTGACCAGGTTGGAACAAAGCGGCTTATGCTGAAAGCGGCAAGCAAGCTGATGACAAAAGTTTGAAAAATTATAATCATCGCTGCTAAAAATTACAACTAATATAAAACTCTCCTGTGCAAAAGATATTGTCGGGACGAAAAGTCCTGTATTAAGTGCAAAGGAGATGTAACACTCATGGCAAAGAAGTCTAACAGCATCATGAATCCCAACGCTCGCGAGGCTATGGATCGTTTCAAGATGGAAGCTGCATCCGAAGTCGGCGTCAACCTCAAGCAGGGCTACAACGGTGATCTCACTTCCCGTCAGGCCGGTTCTGTAGGCGGCCAGATGGTCAAGAAGATGATCGAGGCCTATGAAAACGGCATGCAGTAAGATCCTTTGGAAACATTAAAAGGAGGAAGCGGATTTCCGCTTCCTTTTTTTAAGCTTAATTTCACTTTAATTTCACTAGCGTAAACTAATGGGGATATAAACGCGTTTTTGGCTTTGTTATAAATAAAAGTTATGGATAGATAAAATTACGGAATTGGAATGTGAGAAATATGCGTTGACTTTTACTTGCCAAAATCGTATTATAGAAGGGCAAAAGAGCGAGGCTAACTTCGCGAAAAACACATAATTTTGGAGGTAAGAAAAATGAAAAAGTTTCTTGCAATTGCTCTGATCCTCGTCCTCGTTGTCGGCATGTTCGCTGGCTGCGGCGAGAAGGAGACCGAGGTCTATGAGTTCAGCCTTTCCATGCATGACCCCAAGACCACTCCCAATGCCGTATATATCCAGAGCTGGATCGACAAGATCTATGAAGCTACCGAAGGCAATGTTAAGATCACCCTTTATGACAGCGCAACTCTGTCTGCCGCTACCGACATCGGCGTAAACGTCACTGAGCGTGCTGTTGACATCGGTTGGCTCTACACCTCTTACTATGCTGGCCAGTTCCCCCTCTCCGACGTTATCAACCTGCCCTTCCAGGGCTTTGGCGATCCCATCGTCTCCACCAACGTTCTCTGGGACCTCTACGCTGAGTATGAAGAGATCCAGAACGAGTGGGCCGGCTACAAGCTCCTCATGCTCTACGGTAACCCCGGCATGATGTTTGCTTCTTCTGACGCTCCCATCACCTGCGTTGCTGACCTTGCTGGCCGCTCCATGCGCTGCCCCGCAGGCGCCATCACCGATCTGCTCAACGCTTGGGGTGCTTCTCCCATCACCATGGCTCCTCCCGAGATTTATGAGTCCATCGAGAAGGGCGTTATCTCCGGCTACATATTTGAGCCCTCCGGAATCACCAACTTCTCTCTCGAGGAAGTTACCAGCTACTACACCGACCTGCCCATGTATGACGGTCCCTTCGCTCTCATCATGAACCTCGAGGCATGGAACAGCCTGCCCGCAGAGTATCAGGAGATCATCGAAGGTCTCTCCGGCAAGGAAGCTTCTCTGGGCGCAGCTCAGGCTTTTGCTGACGCTGTCAATGTTGCCCGCGAGGACATCGTTGCTGCCGGCGGCGAGTTCGTCTCCGTTTCCGACGATGCCAAGGCCGAGTTCGCAGTTGAGGCTGACAAGTATGCAGCTACCTGGGCTGAGCAGCAGTCCGGTGACGGCTTCGACGCCGCTGCTTTCCTTGCAAAGGCAAAGGAGCTTGCTGCACAGTACGGTGCATAAGCTTTTAGACCTTAAATTACTACTAAGCTTTTATATCCCACCACGCCCATAAAAGCGTGGTGGGATTATCTAAATGGCGTTGTGTTTTGCCATCTTTCCTGCCTTTGAAAGGATAAATATAATATGGATGCAATAACAATTGGTATTCTTGGAATCGTAGTATTCCTCTTTTTGATTTTTATGGGCATGAACATTGGACTTGCCCTTCTCATGGTTGGCTTTGGCGGATATGCCATCATCGTCAACCCCAAAGCTGCGCTGGCTCTTCTCCGCACTGACCCCGCCACCAATGCCAGCAACTATTCCTTTATGGTTGTTCCTCTGTTTATTTTGATGGGTAACTTTGCCTATCATGCAGGCCTTTCCGGCGGCCTTTATGACTGTGCAAACAAGTGGCTCAATAAGCTTCCCGGCTCTCTGGCCTGCGCCACTGTTGCCGCCTGCGCCGGCTTTGGTGCTATCTGCGGCTCCAACGCTGCCACCTGCGCTACTATGGGTACAATCGCCATCCCTGAGATGCGCAAGTACGGTTACAATGACCGTCTTGCTACCGGCTCTGTTGCCATGGGCGGCACTCTGGGTATTCTTATTCCTCCCAGCACTCCTATGATTATCTATTGCATTATTGTTGAGGCTTCCATCGGTAAGATGTTCATCGCCGGTATTCTTCCCGGAATCATGATGGCAGTTCTCTGCATTGCAACCATTATGCTCATGGTAACTACCAACAAGTCTCTTGCCCCCAGAGGCGCTGATTATAGCTGGAAAGAGCGCTTTATTTCCCTCAAGGGACTTATAGGCGTTGTTGTCCTCTTCGGCATAGTTTTGGGTGGTATGTTCTCCGGCTGGTTCTCTGTCAATCAGGCTTCTGCCGTTGGCGCCTTCCTCGCATGTCTTATCATGGTGATAAATATGCTTATCCGTGGTGAGTTCACCTGGAAAGCATTCTGGTTCAAGTTCAAGACTGCAATGTGGACCAGCATTCAGACCTTTGCCATGACCTTCCTTATCATTATCGGCGCCAGCGTTTTCTGCAAGTTCCTCACCATATCCACCATTCCCACCGTTCTTGCAGACTTTATCGGAGGTCTTAATGTTTCCAAGTACATTATCATCCTTCTGATGACCGTTGTTTACCTCTTCCTTGGTATGATTATGGACGAGCTGCCCATGATCATGCTCACCGTTCCTATCTTCTGGCCCATTGCCTATGAGCTTGGCTTTACTGATATTTGGTTCGGTATTTACATCATTCTCGTTATGGAGCTTGGTGCAATTGCACCTCCTGTAGGCCTGAACTGCTTTATCATTTCCGGCGTTGCCAAGGATGTTCCTCTGAGTACCATCTATAAGGGAGCTCTGCCTTTTGTTATAACGATCGTCGTGGGTGTTGCACTCATAACCTTCTTCCCCCAGATCGTTATGCTGCTCCCGAACATAATGTGAGGTGGCGAGTATGGAAAAAGTTAAAAAGATAAGCGCAGGCTTTGAGAAGTTTACCACCGCTGTTGGATACCTCAGCTTTATCTGCGTTATAGCGATGGTAGTGCTGAACGTTGGTGATGTGCTTCTCAACAAGATAGCCAACAAAAATATTCTCGGCGCCTATGAAATAACCCAGCGTCTTCTGATGTGTGCTGTTTTCGCTTCCTTCGCCTATGCTCAGAGCAAAAAGGCCCACATCAACATGACTCTCATTATTGCCAAGCTTCCCAGAGCCCTGAGATATATTCTCTTCTCTCTCATGAGCGTCCTTTCTGTCGTCGCAGCAGGAGCAATGACCTGGGCTGCATATATTCAGACTCTGGACTGCATTGCCAAGGGATATGTTACCGAGGTTCTCTACATACCCCTCTGGCCCTTCTATGTGGTTATGATTCTTGCAATGGCAATATTCACCGTAACCATCATTTACGATACCGTTCTTTATATCATAGCTATCAAGCGCGATGATTACGCTGAAATGATAGAAAAGGACTGGACCTGATATATCTATAAATAAAAAAGTCACCGATTCTGAATCGGTGCACTTGTAAAATGAAAGTAGACACTCACAAAAGTGTGGGTGTCTACTTTTTTCGTAGTATAATGAATGTAGAAAGGAAGTGAAGATATGGGAAAGAAAGGAACGCCACACAGAAGATTTACCAAAGAAGAGAAAATGA
>JAZSFJ010000140.1:0-3418 GCA_045532145.1 Oscillospiraceae bacterium | reverse complement strand
GGCAAATGTGAATTTCTGTAGAATCCGTAGGGCGCGACGACCCCGGCGCGCCAAATTCCGCATTATTCGTAGGGCGGGGGCTTGCTCCCGCCGTTTTCGGGAATAACAGATTGCTACATCGTAGGGGCCGGACACCCGGCCGGCCCGCAGCATTTCATTACAATCCCTCAGTCAAAATCGGTTCCGAAGTGCCGATTTTGACAGCTCCCTTTACACAAGGTAGCCTTTAAAGGTGCGGCAGAAGCTACCGGGTTCCCTCCTCGCGGCATAGCCGCTGCGGTCGGAGGCTAAAAACATGCCACCGGCATGTTTTCTTCACGCCCCGACACAAGGGAGCCTATGGGCCCTGCACCGCAGCCGTAGGGGCGAGCTGCGTTCGCCCGCGTGGTGGCACGCCCGGCGCGCCGCATGTATCAGTTCAATCCTTTTATAAGCTCCCTGGCCGGTCTGGGGCCGGTGGGCGTGTTGACCATATCACCATTTGTATGGAGCCAGTAGGATACCCCTGTATCGTCCATAATGCGTACCCATTCTATGTTGTCGCAGCCATGCAGGAATATGCTGCTTTCCGCACTCAGCTTCCGAAGAAAACGAGATTCTCCTCCAGGTAGTCGGGAACAAGGTCATAGTGCATCAGCATCCATTTTCCGTCTATATATCCAACAAAGCGCTGGGCGGTATACTCTTTGTCCGAGTGTTTGAGTGTGTAAATACTCTTGACCTCGTAGAGATAGTCGTTGACCTTAGTGACAGACTGAATTTCATCTGTCAGTATGTCGGCCATGGAGATGCCCATGCTGGAGGGCTCCACGCCTTCCCCCAGGTAAGTAAGCTCCTTGTATACCTCAAAGTCTCCGGTGCCGTCGCTCATGGCCTTCACCCAGCGAAGGTAAGTGTCCAGAACATCGTCGGGACAGTCGTAGGTGAGAGGGGCCTCTGTCTCTGAAGCCTCGCCCCGAAGAATGTGGGTGGGAATATCGGAAAACTCCCGGGTCACAATCCACTGACCGTCAATGGAATACACATAGTAGACCTTGCTCACATCCCGTTCCGTTCTGAAATAGCCGCGCTTGGCGAAGTAATCGGCGTTATGGGATCTTGACAGCTTACCGGTGAAGGCAAAAGAATATAGATACTCATTGCGCTCCGTGACCTTGTCTACATTGTAGCTTCTAAAGCTGGCGTTGTTATCCAAATAGTCGTATATTGCCGCTTCCACTTCCACCGGACAGTCAAGCTTGGTGACTTTGGGATCCGTGAGGAAAAATGCACTCACGGCGATGCCGCATACAAGGGCGGCCAGGATTATCCACACAGTGGGCTTTTTATAGCTCAGCACGTTTTTTATTCTCTGCCTTACACCCACCTCGCCGAAGGCAAGAGGGCAGGCGGCAAGGGGACTGGCCTTCACAGCGCACTGCAAAAGGGCAATAGAGTAGGCCTTGCGCTCCGTGGCGTCCATGCTGCGGACCACTCTTTCGTCACAGGCAAGCTCAATATCCCGGCAAAGGAGGATATACGCAAGCCACACAAGTGGATTGAACCAGTGGATGGAGAGAATGAGAAAGCCCAAAAGCTTTGTCCAGTGGTCCCGGCG
Organism: Oscillospiraceae bacterium; assembly: GCA_045532145.1. GTDB lineage: Bacteria > Bacillota > Clostridia > Oscillospirales > Oscillospiraceae > SIG459. The sequence goes on along the minus strand of JAZSFJ010000140.1, from coordinate 1,821 downwards.
GGCAATGTGAGCCCTCTCGTGGGCCAGGACATACTTAGTCTGCTCCGGGCTCATACCGTAGGAGATATAAATGCTAGGGCGGAAAAAGCCCAGAACAAAGGGAGAGCTTACGGCGCTGCTTTTCCGCACACCATCTCCTATGGGGACGGACTCCCGGAGAGCATGGCGCAGGATTATATAGCTGATAATCAGATAGCCTAGCATGAGAGCAAGGCCGCAGAGCCAGACTATGGCCGCAGCAAGCTCCCGGGGGATAGGAGATTTATCAGCGGCGGGCTCAATGGGTGTGATCTCATGCTGGTTCTCTGTGACGGGAAGCTGAGGCTCTATAGGTGCTGCTGTAGTCTGGGGAAGCTCCGGAACATTTTCCATAGAGGGCAGCATTTCACCTATAGCAATATCCTCCGCCGGGATTTCTGTCTGGGGTGAAAGGGCCTCGCTTTGTGCGGCCATTTGCCCCAATTCGGGTACGAGGCTCAGGCTGCTTTCCACGGAAAAGGGAACCATGAGTCGAAGCCCCACAAGAAGCCAAAGGGCGCAGATAATCCGACGGGGTGCTTTTTTGAGCACAAGACGCAAAATGACTACGGCGAGAATGAGAAAACCGGCCTTGAAGCTCAGCTCAAGGACTGAGAGAAAAAGTGCGCTCACCTCTCACACCTCCCCGTATTGCTCGATCATCTGCCGCAGGGCTTCCGCATCCTCCTTCGTGAGCTTTGCGTGGCCTGCGAAAGCGGCCACGAAGGCAGGGAGACTGCCACCGAAGGAACGCTCCACAAGGGCGTCTATCTCCGCCTCCTGCGCTTCCTCCCGGCTTACAAGACTTGTAACCGTGGCGTCTTCGTTCTTTACGACCCCGCGCTCGCTGAGGCGGCGGATAACGGTGTAGGTGGTGGCCTTGCTCCAGCCCAGCTGCTCCTTGCAGAGCTTCACAAGGGCTGTGCTGCCAATGGGTTCGTTGTCCCAGAGTATCTGGCAGAAGCGAAACTCGCTTTCAAATATTTTCGGCGTACTCATATCTGGCCTCCTTTGAGGTTTAATTCCTTAAACCAAGTTTAATCCATTAAACCTGTTTTGTCAAGAAGTTCCTTCCTGGTCCATTCACGAATTGACCGCGTGCGACCACAGGTCGCCCCTACTTGGATGTTGCGTGTTTGGCGGGGTGCAACGCATGGTATGGATGCCTGCCCCGTAGGACGTCCGGGAGGCCGTCCCCTACAATGGGAAAGCGAAATTTTTGCACCACCCGTAGGGGCGATTCACGAATCGCCCGCCGGTGAAATTCCGCAGCCACCCGCAGGTCGAGCCGCCCCGGCGCACCACCATAAGGGCGGACACATCGGTCCGCCCCTACAGGCAAATGTGAATTTCTGTATAATCCGTAGGGCGCGACGACCCCGGCGCGCCAAATTCCGCATTGTTCGTAGGGCGGGGGCTTGCTCCCGCCGTCATCACGCGGAACGGTCAAGACCGTTCCCTACATTGCCAATGCCGTTCCCCGGAATGGCGCGCCGGGGGCGACGCGCCCTACGACGAAAATCGAAAACCTACAGGCAAACGTAAATTTATGCACCACCTGTAGGGACCGGCCTCCCGGACGGTCCGCCACGTTTCAGCCAAATTCGGCTTCACAATCCCTCAGTCAAAATCGGTCCCGAAGTGCCGATTTTGACAGCTCCCTTTACACAAGGGAGCCTTTGAGTCCTGCACCGCCGTCGCAGGGGCGGATATTATCCGCCCGCGGATGCTGATAGCCTCCCCTTCATAATTCCGGAAAATGAAAGTCCTCACATAAAAAATCGCCCCGGCGCATACAGCGCC
>JAZSFJ010000146.1:0-21087 GCA_045532145.1 Oscillospiraceae bacterium | reverse complement strand
GCTTCCCCATGGGCACCCGCGCCGGTGACATCGATGCCACCATCATGGAGTACCTGATGGGCCGCTACGGCTATGACATCAAGGAGATGACCACCATCCTCAACAAGAAGTCCGGCGTGCTGGGTATCTCCGGTGTCAGCTCCGACTTCCGTGATCTGGCCGAGGCTGCCGAGAACGGCAACGAGCGCGCTCAGCTGGCTCTGGATAAGTTCATCTATGAGGTTAAGAAGGATATCGGCGCTTACGCTGCTGCTATGGGTGGCTGCGATGCCATCGTCTTCACCGCCGGTGTTGGCGAGAACGGCGCTGACAACCGTGCCGAGATCTGCAAGGGTCTTGAGTACATGGGCGTTAAGATCTGCCCCGAGCGCAACGCTGTCCGCGAGGACGAGCATCTCATCTCCACCGACGACAGCCCCGTCAAGGTCTTCGTCATTGCTACCAACGAGGAGCTCATGATCGCCCGCGACACCAAGGAGCTCGTTTCCAAGTAAATCTTCGTTAATCCGCATATTTCAGCGGAAAGACACATACCTTTTATCGGGCCGCCAAATCAGGCGGCCCGAATCCATATCCGGGAGGAAAGCATGAACACAGTTATTCTCATTATAGAAATACTGGGCACCATTGCCTTTGCCGTTTCGGGTGTTATTGTGGGCAAAGAGAAGAACATGGACCTTTTCGGAGTATGTATGCTGGGTGTCACCACCGGCTGCGGAGGCGGCGTGATTCGTGATGTTATAATCGGCAGCACCCCTCCTGCCATGTTCGTGAATCCGGTGTATGCTCTTGTGGCGCTGGCCACCTCACTTATAATATGTGTACCTATTGTATCGAAGTTGTTGGGCAGGCTGAAAACCGCAGGGGATATTTTTCTGCAGGTTCTGGACGCTGTGGGTCTCGGCGGCTTCACCGTGGTCGCCGTTGTGAACGCCCACAGTCTTTTCCCGGATAATATTTTCCTTATGATCTTCGTGGGCTGCGTTTCCGGCTGCGGAGGCGGAGTGCTCCGCGACATTTTCGCAGGGGATATTCCCTATATCTTCCGCAAGCACATCTATGCCAGCGCATCCATCGCGGGAGCGCTGCTCTGTGCCCTGCTCATCCCCGCAGTTGGCAGCACCGCCGCCATGATATGCGGCCTTGTGATTATTATGCTCATCCGCTTCGCCGCGGCGTACTATAAGCTGAATCTGCCAAGAATGCATAATTGAATATACAAAAAACTGCCTTGCATACTGCAAGGCAGTTTTTCAGCCTGTCAAAGAACTACATTATTAGGCTCCCCTTTGAAGGGGAGCTGTCAGACGTGAGGTACGAGCGGATGACTGAGAGGTAGAAAAAGTTTATAAAATCTTCATTTTGAGAGTGTTTTATCGACCTCTCCGTCATTTTCTCGTTCCTCGAAAATGCCACCTCCCCTTATCGAAGGGGAGGCTATTCACTTTTTTGACACCCTGAAAAAATGCCTTGCATACTGCAAGGCATTTTTTATTTTATTTCGGGTACGCACAAATTACTATTGAGACGCCTCTCGACAGGTTTTGGCAAAACAAAGCTGAAATAATCGGAATTATTGCAGGCAAAAAGCCTCACAAGCTCACGTACATTATACCGTTCTTCGGAAGAATACTCTATCTCAGGCTCATCGCACCACAGGCAGGCCATTACACCCACAGGACTGACTTTTCCATAATAATCCCCTGCAACAATATCACAGGAAACTTCTGAGCTTCCCAACCTGGCAAAATCAAGTGAAAACCCACCACTTCTCTTGCCCAAAACATAGTACCAGTTATTATTGGTACTTATTATCCTGAAGCCTTCTTCACTGAGCTCTGCGGCAGGGCAGGTGATATATTCTCCCCAGCCGCTCTGCCAATAACAAATAATAATATCATTATCAAATACGATATCCCGTCCGCCACAGCTTCTTGTACCGGAAAAATATAAACCGTCATTGAAGGCCAGCGGTTCCATGCCCGCGGCCTTTATTATTTCTGCACCGGAATTAAGGTAGTCAGCATAAAATCCGTATTTGCCTTCGGCAATAAGATTTCCGAAGCCCATTGATCCTGTGGAGAAACTGTCATTGGCATATTCATCGGCTCCCAGATTGAAATAGCGGCATCCATGGGAAGAAAAATATTCGGCATATCGCCTCAACACAGCCTGAGCAAACTCCACCGCCAGCTCATTGCAGACATCTATAGTGGAAACAGAGTCCATATAGGATAGTTTTTCTCCCGTCAACTTTTCCCCTGCGCAAAGCAGAGCGTTCATATGACCCGGACTGTTAAGCAAGGGTATAATGCTGATTCCCTTTGACCTGGCATAGCATATTATCTCATCCATTTCGCTCTGGCTTAGACTATCAGGATCAGAGGGGAAGCACCGGGCATTTCCCTCTTCAATCGCCCGACTTACCGATGCGCTGTCATAGTATTGTCCGCAGACATACAGTTCCATGTTGTCGGGTATAAAGCGCAGGCCATTATTACCGAAGGCAAGCTGAATGTGGCTATAATCATAGAGGGCAGCAATGTCAATAACATCAAGAATATCTTCCCGGGAAAAATACTTCCTTCCGCAGTCTATGTGATAGATTTTTATAAAATCCCCACCCGCTCCGTGTACCGCGGGAATAATACCCCAAAAGAACACACAGCAGAAAAGAAAAGTGATCACTCTTTTTTTCATGCCTTCCTCCAGCTCTCCGTCGTTATTACAATCCTCTGATAAACTCCTTATAGAATTTAATACCTTCAAGAAAGTTTGATATAGGCATTCTTTCATTTTCATGGTGGACGCTCCGGCGCATGGCTGTGGACATACGGAAAGCGCCCAGGCGATATATCTCCCCACAGATTGGCGCAAAGTGTCTGGCGTCTGTGCCGCCGTCCAGAACAAAGGGGCTGGTATGAGCGCCAAATACGTCGGCAACCCTTTTTTCGATATACCCGAACGCTTCTGTATTCCAAGGGCTCACAGGAGCACCGCCGCTTTTCACCTCTATACTTATCTCCGCATCAGCATCCAAAAGTGCGGCCACATGGCTGCGCACCTTCTCGAAATCGTCACAGGGGTTCAGCCTCAGCTTGAAAGAGGCCCCGGCGGCGTTTTCCTCAGGGTAGGCAGTCACCTTGTCCGGGTTGATGGCACTTCTTATCATGGGCCGGGTATCCGAATTTCCTTCCATGACCTTTTTCACCGCAGGGGCAAAGAGGCCGATATTTTTCAGCACGGGGCGCAGCACAGGCTTTGCATAAGGCCCCAGACGACGAAGCATTTCCCGCACCGGGGCATCCAGAACGCTTTCAAGGTGAGAGTTCTTTATCTTATCTGCAGCGGCACTTATGCGCTGGGGAGCATTCTCACGGCCATTATCCCTCAGCTTCACCTTCAGGCTTCCGTAGGCTTTCTCCGCCACAGCCACCATAGCAAAGCTCTCAGTTATGCCCATGGGCAGCTCATCAAGCACTGCTCCTCCCTCGTCCAGCACAAACCAGGGGCTCACGCCCCGCTGACGGAGGGTATCCACAATCTTTGGCATAGTGCCGCCAAAAACCTCTTCATCGGCTCCGAAGGCGAAGTAAATATCCCGCTCCGGGCTAAAGCCTCCGGCGATGAGCTCCTCCGCGCTTTCCATAAGGGCAGAGATTATGCATTTTGTGTCCACGCTACCCCGGGCCCATATAGACCCATCATGAATTTCAGCAGCAAAGGGAAGGTGAGCCCACTTTTCTTCATCGCAGTCCACCACATCCTGATGGGCCGCAAAGACCACGGGCTTTTTCTCCGGGTCCCTGCCTCTCCAGCGGATAAGTATGCCGAAGTCACCCACGATCTCGCTCTCCACGGCAGAGAACACAGCGGGGTAAAGCTCCCGGAGAGTGGGCAAAAAGCGACTAAATTCACCCCGGTATTTTTCATTCCCGGAAATGGTCTTTATTCTGAGTATGCTCTGAAAGCGCTCTACGCTGAGCTTGTCTTTTTCATTCATCATATTAAAGAGCCTTTATATCCGCAATAAGCGCGTCCACATTCACATCGGTGCTGGCCCAGCTGGTGCAGATGCGTATAGCGTCGGTATCGCCGCCGGTGGTATCCCAGAAGCCGAGGGCGTACTTTTCACCCAGCGCCGCCTGCTGAGCCTTGGTGAGAACGGGGAACTGCTGGTTTGTGGCAGAGTCCATGAAAAGGGGTATGCCCTTTTCCATGAGTGCCGCCTTGATGCGCAGAGCATTCTCCACGGCCTTTTCAGCTACGCGGAAATAGAGACCGTCCCGGAACATTTCCTCAAACTGTATGCCAAGAAGTCTGCCCTTGGCAAGCATGCCGCCCATGCGCTTTATCATATATCGGAAGTCCCGTTTGAGGCTGTCGTTTACTATGCACACGGCCTCGCCGAAAAGGCAGCCCACTTTGGTGCCTCCAATATAGAAAACGTCGCAGTTTTTGGCAATTTCGGGAAGAGTGAGGCTCTTGTCCGCAGCCAGAGCGTAGCCCAGACGGGCTCCGTCAATGAAGAGGGGCAGACTCAGCTCCCGGCAGGCAGCGTAAAGCTCCTCCAGCTCGCTCTTGCTGTAGAGAGTGCCATACTCCGTAGGCTGGGAGATATACACCATACCCGGCTGGACAATATGCTCGTGGGCGGCGTCCCTCCAATGGGCGGCAACATAGGCTCTAACCTGAGCGGCGTTTATCTTGCCCTCAGCATGGGGCAGAGAGAGCACCTTGTGGCCTGTTGCCTCCACGGCGCCGGTCTCGTGGCAGTTTATGTGGCCACTTTCGGCGCAGAGGACACCCTGATAGGGGCGGAGAATGGAGGCTATAACGGTCATATTGGCCTGAGTGCCGCCTACAAGAAAATGTACATCTGCGCTGGGGCATTCTATGGCCTTTTTTATATATTCTCTGGCCCTTTCGCAGTGCTCGTCCTCGCCATAGCCGCAGGTCTGCTCAAAATTGGTAGCCGCAAGGGCTTCTATGATTTGGGGATGGGCTCCCTCGGTGTAGTCGCAGTCAAATCTTATCATTTTTATTTCACTCCATATAATCCTTGCTCAGAGGCACATAATAGCTCTGCTTCTGTCTCTCCCCGATGGCTGCTTCATCCAGGCTGCGGATAATTTTGCCGGGTACACCAACAACCATAGAGCCGGCAGGTATGTCCGCCTTCTCCTTCACCACGGCACCCGCGCCGATGATGCAATTATCCCCAATCCGGGCTTTATCCAGCACGATTGCGCCCATGCCTATAAGCACATTGTCACCGATGGTGGCGCCGTGGACTATGCTTCCGTGACCGATGGTCACATTTTTGCCTATTACCATATCGCTGCCATGGTCGCAGTGGAGGACGCAGTTATCCTGAACATTGGTCCCCTCCCCTATCACTATGGGGGCCTCGTCCCCGCGAATAACAGCACCGAACCAGACAGAGGCGTAGGCGGCTATTTTCACATCGCCTATCACATCGGCGGTGGGGGCCACGAAGGCCTCGGAGCTTATTTCGGGCATTGTGCCTTTGTATTCCATTATCATGGGCAATTTCTCCTTGCTTCAATTTGAATTCAATGATAACACAGGCCATCACTCAATTCAATTTATTATTGCTTAATTTCAGGACATAATATAAAATCTAAGGTGGTGAAGGCTATGAACAAGGAACTGAAAATCATAAAAAAAGACGCCGACACGGCGCTGCTTTTCATCCACGGCATACTGGGCACGCCACGGCATTTTGATTTTCTTCTGCCCATAGTGCCGGAGGATTGGAGCCGCTGGTCCATACTGCTCCCCGGACATGGGGGAAGCTGCGCAGACTTTGCGGATAGCTCCATGGATGAGTGGAAGGCTTACTGCGAAAAGGCCCTGCTGGAGCTTTGTGAAAACCATAGCCGGGTGCTGCTGGTAGGCCACTCCATGGGCACGCTGCTCTCCGTTTATCTGGCTGAGAAACACCCGGACAAGGTTGAGGGCATATTTGCTCTGGCCATGCCCCTGCGCATCCATTATACTCCCGTGGCCCTGGCCGGCAATTTCCACACCCTTTTCTGCAAACCGGAAACAGACAACGGCTACTACCGCTCATGCCGGGAGGAATGCAGCATTGACCTGAGCAAAAATCTCTTTGTATATCTCCGCTGGATCCCCCGCTATCTGGAGCTTTTCGCCCTTTCCCGAAAAACAAGAGAGGCCATGCCGGAGCTTGAAGCTCCCTGCACCGCCATCCAGTCCGGAAAAGATGAGCTTGTGTCCCGCCGCTCTCTGAAATGCACCGGGAAAGCCGAAACTATCCTTCTCCCGGATTCGCGGCATTATTTCTACAGTCCGGAGGATAAGGAGACTATAATAACTGAGTTTGAAAAATTTGTGGATGGTTCTCCCAAAAAATAGGCAAAAAAGCATGAATTAAAACGTGCAGGGGGCCCTTTGCCCCCTACACACGCCCCCGCTGCTCAGTTTCGTACCTTGCAGCATAGTTTTTTGTCAGCCTGAAAAAGCCTTGGCAAATGCCAAGGCTTTTTTTATAGATTCAATTTATATTATAGATTCAATTTATAGATTCAACTATTATCTCAGTCAACGTGGTTCTTTGCCTTATCGAAGAGTTCTTCCACCTCTGCGGAGGGAGCCTTGCCAAGCCTGGAGACTACCACAGCAGCGATGAGACCTGCGATGAATCCGGGGATGATCTCATAGATGCCGGTGGAGCCGAGGAAGGCGAGCCATCCGATATCCACAACAGCACCTGCGATGATACCTGCAACAGCGCCCCCGAAGGTGAAGCGCTTCCAGAAGAGGCTCAGCATGATTGCGGGGCCGAAGGCTGCGCCGAAGACGCCCCATGCATTTTCAACAAGGCCCATGATGGTGCCGCTGTTGGGATTGGAAGCGATGAGAACGGCGATGAGTGCAATAGCCAGAACAACGATTCTGCCTGCCCACATCATCTCCTTGTCGCCGGAGCGGCCACGACGGATGATGGGCTTATACACATCACTGGCGAAGGAGGAGGAAGCAGCCAGCAGCTGACTGTCCGCAGTGGACATGGCGGCAGCAAGGATGGCGGAGAGGAGAACGCCGCTGATAATAGCGGGGAATATCTTGCGAACCATGGTGATGAACACGATTGAGCTATCATCAATGTCACCCAGGAACACGCGGCCTATGCAGCCGGCGGCAACGGAGAAGATAACAATGAGAGTGGTCCAGGTGATGCCTATCTTGGCGCTCTTTTTAAGCTCCCTGTCAGACTTCAGGGACATAAAGCGGATTATGATATGGGGCATACCGAAGTAACCAAGACCCCAGCCGAGGCCGGAAACAATATCCTTCCAGTTGCCGAAGAGATTCCAGTAGCCCTCGGGCATGGCGGAGAAAGAGGACACTGCCTCGCCTCCCTGAATGAGAGCGAGGGCGAAGATGGGAGCCACCAGAAGGGCTGCCAGCATCAGAAGGCCCTGGAAAAAGTCGGTCCAGCAAACTGCGGAGAAGCCACCAAGGAAGGTGTAACCTATGATGATAAGGGCGGCTATGTACATGGCCACGGTGGCATCCATGCCGATAACAGTGGAGAACAGCGTGCCGCAGGCCTTGATGGAGGAGGCAGAATAGATGGTATATGCCACGAGGAAGATGATGGCGCAGAGTATCTGCAGAGCCTTGCTCTTGGAAAGGAAGCGGTTTGTGAGGTACTGGGGAATGGTAATGGAGTCGTGTGCCACTATGGAGAAGCGGCGGAGGCGGGGAGCCTCATATATCCAGCTGAGAGCATAGCCTATGGCAAGGCCGATGGCTATCCATGCCTGACCAATGCCCAGAGCATAAATGGAGGCGGGCAGGCCCATAAGGACCCAGGCGGACATATCGGATGCACCGGCAGAAAGAGCGGAGACCCAGGCGCCCATCTGGCGACCACCGAGGAAGTAGTCCTTCTCGCCGCCATTGCGGTTGCGGAAGAAAAAGAACACACCTATGCCCAGCATGAAAACGAGATAAATGATAAAGACTATGATTTCAGCATTCATGGTTTACTCCTGTCCGGGGAACGCTCCCCTGTGGTTCTCACACTGCAATTAGCTAAATCGCTAGTGTTTGAAAGGATTATAACACAAAAATTGCTGTACGGCAATACAGAATCGCGTATAGAATAATTTCTATACGCGATTCTGTATTGTTCATTATTTTATTAGTATTTTCAAGGGTTTCAGACTAGACGAATTTTAAATCTATGTATTAGTCTCGAAAAATTTTATTTTGTTTTTTCTGCCCGGTAGCCCTCAAGGAAAATGCCCATCATAATCTCCGAGTACTTGCAGAGGGAGTATTCTCCGCTGCAGAGACACCAGTCATACATCAGCGCCCGCTCCATAAGAGCGTAGGCCTTGGTGATCTCATTGACGGAAAAATCCTTCCTTATCTCCCCTTTTTCCTGTCCTTTCACGATTATCTCACGGAGGAGGCGGAAGTAGAGGCGGTTTCGGTCCAGCAGGTGTTTTTCTCCCTTTGTGGTGAGCTGGGTGGAGAGAAGCCCTGCCAGAAGCTCTATGGGCACAGAGGAATCCACCATTGCGAAAAGCTCCCTGTTAAGCCAGTGGAGAGTGTCTATGGCGTCCTTTTCAGGGTCCATCACCTGGGTGAGGGTCTCATACTTCTCGTCAAAGAGAGTGGATAGAGTGCCAAGCAAAGCGTCCTTGCCCTCGAAATAGTGATAGAATGTACCCTTGCTGGTCTCGGACTCAAAGATGATGTCCTCAACGGTTGTGTTCTCATAGCCCTGCTCATAGAAAAGCTTCCATGCGGCGGAGACTATCTTTCCCCGGGTGTTTCTTGTGTTCTTTCTTGGCATATCACTCTACCTCAATAATAGTAAATCTTTGTTATTACAGTTTCTTTTTCAGAGTGGTTACGGAAGAAACCAACATTCGTCTTAAGTCAATACATTCTTTTTGAAAGTAATCAAATTCTGCCTTAGAAATACTGTTCACCTCATACAACAATTCAAGCCAATACTCGCTTTCGTTGCATTCCTTAAGGGCAATTTCAAATTTTGAGATAAAGTCCTTTGTGCCCTGTGCATACTTCGCCTCATGAACATTTGCACCAACAGATGTACCACAGCGTAAAAGCTGGTTCACTAAAGCGCCCTCAACACGACTCTGCTTAAGTTTTCGGCAAAGCAGAATAATGTTTTTGGCATATTCCTTTGATCTATTTCTTATTATGCTCTCTGACATTGGTCAAACCTCTTTTGTTATGAGTTTACAGTTATGAATTCGGCTTCGCCGAACGTTATGATATGATCGCCTCATACACCCAAACTTTGCCTTGGGCAAACCATAACATGGCAAAGCCATTCATAACTCATAACACGCCGCAAGGCGATCATAACTCATTTTCTTCGAAAATAGCGCCTTCCCAAGGTGCGAGAACACCCACAAACTCCTTCTTCTCATAGTTGCCGAATACCTGCTTACCCTTGAAGGGTATCTGTCTGTTCCTGGCAGAGAAGTTGAGAGCCACGGTAAGCTTTTTGCCATTGTACTCCCGCTCATAGACGAAGACATCGCCCTTTATGAGCTTCTCATTAAAGCTGCCCCGACGGAGGACCTCGTTTTCCTTGCGGAAAGCCACAAGAGCGCGATAGTAATTGAGGATGGAATCCGGGTCAGCCTCCTGGGAGGCATAGTTGATGGTCTTATAATTGCCGTTCACAGCAAGCCAGGGCGTGCCTGTGGTGAAGCCGCCATGGGGAGCGTCGCTCCACTGTACGCCCTGACGGGCGTTATCCCGGGAGGAAGTCTTTATCATCTTCCAGCGCTGGGCATCGGTAAGAGGCAGCTTCTTGGCAATGGACCAGATATTATGGCTCTCCACATCCTGAAGCTGGTCTATGGAAGTGAAGTCGAAATTGGTCATGCCTATCTCCTGACCCTCGTAGATATAGGGAGTACCCTTGAGGGTAAGAAGCATGGTAGCCAGCATTTTGGCGCTCTTGTTGTGATACCTTCCATCATCACCGAAGCGGGATACGCTGCGGGGCTGGTCGTGGTTTTCAAAGTAGTTTGCGTTCCATGTGAGGGCGTGCTGCCACTTGGCAATGGAGCGGAAGAATTTTTCGGGGACAAAGCGGTGCTTGAACCACTTCACGCCTATCTGCTCTGTCTCCATATGCTCAAAGGAGAATATCTCGTCAAGCTCCCGTCTGTGGGGCTCGCAGAGCTCACGGCCCTGCTGCTCATTGACAAACACAGTCTCGCCCACGGTGTAGGCGTCGTACTCGTCCAGCACCTCACGGCGGAGGCGGCGGAGTATGGCGTGGCAGCCGGGGGTGGAGTGATAGTGCTTCAATCCCGCGAGAATGGGGCTGGGAACACCGTTATCAAGGTCGTTCTTCCAGATGATATTGATAACGTCGCAGCGGAAGCCGGCAACGCCCTTATCCAGCCAGAAGCGGAGAATATCCTGCACCTCTTCCATTATCTTGGGATTGCGCCAGTTCAGGTCCGGCTGCTCTTTGGCAAAGAGATGGAGGTAATACTGTCCTCTCACCTCGTCAAAGTCCCAGGCGCCGCCTCCGAAGAAGCCACCCCAGTTATTGGGCTTATCCGCCCAGATATAGTAGTCCTCATAACCTTCTTCCCGCCGGCGGCTTTTTTGAAACCACTCGTGCTGGTCGCTGGTGTGGTTTATTACAAGGTCCATTATGATGCGAATTCCTCTGGCCTTGGCCTCGGCAAGGAGTCTGTCAAAGTCTTCCATGGTGCCGAACATGGGGTCTATGTCCATATAGTCGGCAATGTCGTAGCCGTTATCCACCTGAGGGGATTTATATATGGGGCTCAGCCATATGGCGTCCACCCCCAGAGCCGCAATTTTGTCAAGCTTTGAGATTATTCCCGGTATATCGCCGTAGCCATCGCCGTTGGAATCACAAAAGGAGCGGGGATAAATCTGGTAAACTACCCCGTCCTGCCACCATTTACGCTCTTCCATCAGATGTGATACTCCTCTCCCGCCACGAAGTCATCGTACATTTCCTCGGTGACACCGCGGTTTTTTATTATCTCGCTGTAGAACCGGCCGCTGGGCTTTATGCTCCGCTCCATAGTCTCATAGTCCGTGTGGACTATTCCGAAGCGGGGGAAGCTGCCCTCCGTCCAGTGGAAGCTATCCGTAAAGGACCAGTAGTAATAGCGCTTTATGGGCAAACCAGAGCGGCACAGCACCTTGAGATGGTCATAGATAAAGCGGCTTCGGAAGCTGTCGTTTAAGTCGCAGACCCCGTTTCCCGTGATATAAATGGGCAGGCGCACGATTTTCTGGAGCTTTTCACAGCATTCCACTACGCCCTTGGGATAAATCTCCCAGCCAAGGTCGCTTTTGGGACTGCCCTTTAAGGTGCCCTCACTGAAAGCCCCGTAGACCATAGAGCGGGAGAAATAGTTCACCCCATGGAAGTCGGCATAGGCTCCCCTACGGTCCCGTCCGTGGTTTTTCAGAGGCTTATGGAACTCTCCCGTAAGCATGGCCCGGGTGAGATGGTTCTGGAACAAATCCTCCATAAGCTTTGTCTCCGACTTATGGATGGGGTTGCGGGGGTCTCTGGGAACAAATACCCGGTACTGGTTGGTAAAGCCCACCTTGCTGTCCTTGAAGCCCATGCTCCGGCGCATATCGTGGATAAGACGGTAGGCCTTTATATGGGCTGAGGCTATATTGCTCATCACGTCCAGGGTGGCGGAGGGGCTTTTCAGTCCCGGAGGCCACTTGCCGAAGAAAAAGCCGTTGACGGCATAGATATTGGGCTCATTGAAAGTTATGTACTCATTCACAAGATGGCCTATGCTTTTTACAACCTTCTCCACATAGAGAAGATATGCCATCACGTTTTCGTAAATATCAAAACCGCCCTTTTCCTCAAACCACATGGGAACAGTGAAGTGGTGGAGGGTAACAAGAGGCTTTATGCCAAGAGCCAGAAGGAGCATAATCTCCTCCTTTATATGGGCTATGGCCTCCTCGTCGAATTCTCCCTCCCTGGGCTCCACTCTGGCCCACTCAATGCCAAGGCGGTATGTTTCTATGCCCATACGGTGCATCAAAAGCACATCGGAACGCCAACGCTCCCAGTGGCCCGTAGCTGCAGCGGGATCAAAGCCATCCTTGATGTGGCCCTTTTCATACCAGTCGTTCCAGCTGTGGCCAAGCTCTCCGCCGTCCGTCTGGGTGGCGGAGGAGGCAACACCCAGAAGCATATTGTTTTTCAGATTGAATCCGTCCATCTGTTTCCTCCTGTGGGGGATAGCAAAAGAAATTTACATAATCTTAAAGCAGCTGCCAAGACCAAAGCTGGCCTCCATGGCTTTTGCATAGGTTTCAAAGTAATCCGTGGGCACAAGGGCCTGTACGCAGCCGGCGAAGCCGCCGCCGTGGACACGCCAAGCTCCCTTGCCTTCAAGAAGCTTTGCAGAAATCTCAATGCCCTTTTCAAGCCGGTCATCACCGGCTTCGCAGCGGATATTCCGGAGTTTTTCCTCTGAAGAACGGCCGGAGAGGTTCATAATGCGTATACACTCGGCGGCGTCCCCCTTTTCCATAGCTGCACGCATAAGAGGCACACGCTCATTTTCCTCAAAGAAATGCTGAGCTCTCAGTGCTGCTCTCTCGCAGGAATACCCCTTGGCTTCAAATTCGTCGCGGTTTACATAAGCCAGAACGTCCTTGCCATAAGCAGAGGCTACGGCGTTCATATTCTCGCGAATAGCGGCGTAGTCAGCGGTGAGGCCTGCGTGGCTTCCGCCGGTATCGGTGAGGCAAAGGGTGAGACCCATGGAGCCAAAGTCACAGTCGATGGGGACTATCTCACCGCTGAGGAAATCGATATAAACAGCCTTACCTATGGCGCAGGCAAGCTGGTCCATAAGTCCCGAAGGCTTGGCGAAGTGAATGTTCTCCGCCTCCTGAGCGCATTTTGCAAGGGTAACGGGGTCTATCTCACCGCCGTTATAAAGCTCGCTGACTATTCGTCCCATAAGGACGCAGAAGGCAGCAGAGGAGCTGAGGCCGCCGCCGGAGCGAAGCTCGCTTGTGACCTCGGCGGTAAAGCCACCCAGCTTGTAGCCGCGCTTTTCAAGGGCGCAGCACATACCTCTTATAAGACCGGGAGTGCTGCCCTCCTCTTCCTTTCTGGGGCTGAGGTCGGCTAGGTCAATTATCATGGGCTTGCGTCCACCGCTTGTAACCTTTGCGGAGAGTCCGTCATAAGGGCGGCAGGCGGCAGTCATGCCGGGCTTTACAGCCGAGGCAATCACTCTGCCAAGCTGATGGTCGGTGTGGTTTCCGATTATTTCGGTTCTGCCGGGAACAAATATTTTCATGGGATTACCTCCGAATAACAAATAAAGCCAGGGTAAAGTACCCTGACTTTATTCTAAACTATTAAATGTCTCTTTGCAACCGAAATCGATTATTTGCGAGCGAGAACCTTCTCGATGCCGGCGGCAACGCCATTGGCGTCCAGACCGTACTTGGCCATCAGATCGCCGTACTTGCCGGACTCGGTGAAGGTATCCTGAATGCCAACGAACTCGGTGGGAGCGCCGGCTCCGCACTTTGCCAGAACCTCGGCAACAGCGCTGCCCAGACCGCCGAAGATGTTGTGTTCCTCTGCGGTGACAATAGCGCCGGTCTCACGGGCGCACTTTTCGATGAGCTCAGCATCGATGGGCTTAATGGAATACATATCAACAACGCGGACGCTGATACCCTTTTCTGCCAGCATCTCGGCAGCCTCAATGGCCTTGTGGACCATGATGCCGCAGGCGATAACTGTAACATCGCTGCCCTCGCGGACGATATTGCCCTTGCCCAGCTCAAACTCAGCGTCAGCGGGATAGAGATCGGGATACACATCGCGGCTCAGGCGCAGATACATGGGGCCGTAGTTCTCAACGGCGTACTTGGTGGCCCAGCGGGTGGAGGTCTCATCAGAGGGGGCGATGAGCTTCATGTTGGGAAGAGCGCGCATGATGGCGATATCCTCGGTGGCATGGTGGGTAGCGCCGTCCAGAGCGTCGCTCATGCCGCAGTATGCGCCGCCGAACTTAACGTTCAGGTTGCCGTAGCAGACCTGGCCGCGGGCGGAGCAGAGACCAAGAGAGGTGAGGAAAACGGTGAAGGTGTTTACAAAGGGGATCTTGCCGGTGGTGGAAAGACCGGCGGCAGTTGCTACCATGTTGCTCTCGGCTATGCCCATGTTGAAGAAGCGCTCGGGATAGGTCTTGCCGAAAAGGGCGGACTTGGTGGAGCCGGAAAGGTCAGCATCCAGAACAACGATGTCGGGATTGGTGGCGCCCAGCTCCTTGAGAACGGTGCCGTAAACTTCTCTTATTGCTTTTGCCATTATACATTACCTCCCAGTTCTGCCATTGCCTTGGCGTAGCTATCGGGGTCGATGGCTGCGCCGTGCCATGCGCTCTTGCCCTCCATGAAGGAGACGCCCTTGCCCTTTACGCAGTCGGCGATGATAACGGTGGGAAGACCCTTGCACTCCTCGGCGGCGTTCAGAGCGGCATCCAGAGCGAAGAGGTCGTGGCCGTCGCACTCGATGACGTTCCAGCCGAAAGCGCGCCACTTGCCGGCGAGGTCACGGATGGGCATGATTTCCTCGGTGGTGCCGTCCAGCTGGACATGGTTCCAGTCCACGATGGCACAGAGATTATCAAGGGCGAACTTGGGAGCGCTCATTGCAGCTTCCCAGATGGTGCCTTCGTTGAGCTCGCCGTCACCCAGAATAGCGTAGACACGGGCGGGAGAGCCGTTGAGCTTCAGGCCCATTGCCATGCCCTGAGCGGCAGAGAGGCCCAGACCCAGAGGGCCGGCGGGCATTTCTATACCGGGGGTATGCATGGAGGGATGGCCCTGGAGCACGCTGTCCACCTTGCGGAGAGTGCCCATGCAGTCGGCGGGCAGGAAGCCCTTTTCCACCAGATTGCGGTAGAGCATGGGGACGGTGTGGCCCTTGCTCAGCACCAGACGGTCGCGGTCGGGATCGTCTGCCTTATCGGCGGAGATGTTCATGCGCTCCTGATAGAGCAGGGTAAGGATCTCGCAGACGGAAAGGCTTCCGCCGGGATGGCCGGACTGAGCGCCGTAAATAGCGGTCAGCACATCGATCCTGAATTTCCGGCAAAGCTCCTTGAGCTCGGCCGCGCGTTCAACAGTTAATGCCATGTTGCTTCCTCCATGTTTTTTATTAGGTTAACATTATAAGAATAGTACATTTTTTGACAAATATCAAGGAAAAATCAAATAATAATAAGTTCCTTGGGGGCTTTGGTGAGATTTATGTTGCCCTCGCCGGTGAGATAGAGCATATCCTCTATGCGGACGCCGAATTTGCCGGGGATATAAATTCCGGGCTCTGCAGAGATAACGGCTCCCTCGGGCATGGGGCTTGTGTTGTTGGGATTTGCTGAGGGGGATTCGTGGACCAGAAGGCCCAGGCTGTGGCCAAAGCCGTGGCCGAAATACTGTCCGTAGCCTGCGTCGGAGATGACCTTGGCGGCGGCCATGTGTATCTCCCTGCCGGAAACACCGGGACGGGCCTTGGCTATGCCCGCCATCTGGGCCTCAAGAACGGTGTAGTAGACCTTCTTCATCTCCTCGGTGGCGTGGCCTACGGCGATGGTTCTGGTCATATCGGAGCAGTAGCCGTTTTTAAGGCAGCCGAAATCCATGGTGATAAAGTCGCCCTCTTTCACTATCTCGTCACCTGGGACGCCGTGGGGCATACTGGTCTTGGCACCGGTGACGGTGATGGGCTCGAAGCTGTTGCCCTCGCCTCCCAGAAGCATCATTCTGTAGGTGAGCTCGGCGGCTATATCTCTCTCCCGCATGCCGGGGCGGATAATACCCAGCACCTCGTCAAGGGCGCTTTCTGCTATTCGCTGGGCGGCGGTGATGCACTCCACCTCCCACTGCTCCTTCTGGGAGCGGAGGGAATCCATTATCTTCTGGGCGGGAGTGAGCTTAACGCCGATTATCTGCTCCCAGCGCTGCCACTGGCCGTAGGCCAGGCGGTCTTCCTCCGCGCCAATATTGCTGCAGCCCGCAAGAGCGGTTTTCACCCACTCCGTAAGGGGCTTATCCCCGCCGAAGCAGATTATCTCGTCGCACTTGCCCTCATTGCCGGCGGCCTCAATATAGCGGCTGTCGGTGAGAAGCCAGCTTTTTTCCCGGGTTACCACCACAGCGCCGTCGCTGAAATGGAAGGAGGAGGCATAGCGGGTGTTCTCGTCGGAGAACAAAACTATGGCATCAAGGCCCGCTTCCTTAAGTTTTGCCTGTATCTTTTTAGTATTCATCATTTCATAAATCTCCATTTATATTTCAGCCTGAAGGGAAATTCAAGCCAATATCTCAGTTTGAGCCAGATATTTGAAAACTCTATGGGGTGGACCAGCACGGTGAAAGCGCCTATCCACTTTCCGCAGCAGGTGTCTGTATATATCTGGTCCCCTATCACAGCCGCCTCCGAGGGAGCAATCCCCTTTTGGCTGAGCACCTCTTTGGCGATTTTGGTAAAAGGTTTCCAGGCCTTCTTCACATACTCAAGGCCCAAAGCCTCCGCAAAAATGGCGGGGCGTTCCCCCTTGTTATTGCTGAGTATGAAAAGCTCCAGCCCAGCCTTTTTCATGGTCTCCACCCAAGCCTTCAGCCGGGGCGAAGCCTCATGAACAGTATAGGGTGCTATGGTGTTATCCACATCAAGCATGATAAACCTGATATTTCTGTTTGTAAACATCCGGGGCGTTATCTGGTAAATATCATCCTTCATAACGTCCGGCACCGGCCAAAAGCTCATATTATAATTCTCCTGATTATTTATCCTGATAGCTCACTAAACTCATGTTGGGCTCAAGGGGCCAGACAGTGGTATGCTCCCCGTAGCTCTCCACGTTCATCCCCTCCACGGTGAGGGTGACCGTCTCAACGCCGGGTATGCGGCAGAGGCTGTTGACTATGGAATAGATAATGAGCTCACCCTTTATATCTTCCCCCGAGCCGTCGCCGTAGAATTCCTGAGAAAGGTCCACACGGCAAAGGCCCTCTGCAACGCTCACAGAGAGGATAATGGTTTTCTCCATGCCTCCGCCCATATAGTCAAATATCTCTTCCAGCATGGCCTCTGCAAGAGAAAGCTTTCCGTCATCAGACCTTGTAACGCTTTCAGGGCGCAGAGTTTTGCCCTCCCCGTCAGGGAGATAGAGCTTCAGCGTGCGCTCATATTCGCCGCACACGCCGTCCGCCTCGGCTATTTCCTCAACAGTAAGGCCCGCTGCCATCACTGTACCATTGCAGACTATATCCACACTGCACACCTCGTCCAAAGCGGAGAGGCTCAGCACTATAGCGCTTTCCGCCAGCAGCTTTTCCAGCTTTGTCAGAGCCAGATAGGCGGAGTTCACCGACACGGTGGCCGTTCCCTTATTTATCTCCGCACTCAGCAGCTTCATTCCCTCCGGGAAGGAGCTGAGCGATTCATCATCCGTCGGAGGGGAATTCATAGCATCTATAAGGGCCTCGAGAGTGAATTCGGCAGCGTTTTCTGCATTTTCCCGGACAAGACCTCCTCCGGGGCTCATATCCACCCGGTAAACCACTGCCCGGTCCGCGCTTCCGTGACCGGAGCCGGAGCCGCAGCCGCAAAGGAGAATAGCCAACACAAGCATAAGTGCCAAAAGCCTACTCGTCATGGCTCTCACCCTCCTTTTCCGCCAGCGGGAAGCTTACCTCAAAGCAGCTTCCGCCCTCTTCCTTGGCCCGGACGGAAATGCTGCCGCCGAAGCTCAAAACAGCGTCGTGGACTATGCTCAGTCCCAGACCGCTGCCTCCTGCCTCTCTCGAGCGGGCCTTGTCCACCCGGTAAAAGCGGGAAAAGATATGCTTTATATCCGCCTCGGGGATACCGATGCCCGTATCCTCCACAGAGAGAAGGGCCCTTCCATCCCGGGCTTCAAGATTTATGTAAACCATTCCGTCCTGTACATTGTACTTGATGGCGTTTTCCGCAAGGTTAAATATTATCTGGTAGAGACTGTCCTCTACGGCAGTGACAAGGCAGCCCTCGTCAAGATCTGTAACTATACTCACGCCCCGGTCCTTTGCCAGAGGCAGCAACAGATGGATTGTGCTCTCGGCAACACGCTTCACATCCACGGTTTCCAGCTTCTGGGGCACACTGCTGTCCATCTTGGTGAGCATCATCAGCTTTTCCGTAAGACGCTGCAGTCTATCCGCCTCGGAGCCTATATCCGTAACAAATTCCCGCATCGTTCCCTCGTCCATATTCTCGCTCTGGACAATAGAGTCTGAAAGCAGACGTATGGAGGCCAGGGGAGTTCTCAGCTCGTGGCTGGCGTCGGAGACAAAGCGGCGGCGCAGCTCCTCCGTTTCCTGAAGCTGGCGGCTCATATCGTTGAACTCCTCGGCAAGCTCCGTTATCTCGTCGCTGCCCCGGGGACTGATGCGATATTCATATCCACCCTCCCGAACGCTGCGCACAGCTCTTGCCAGGTCTCTGATGCGCCTTGTAAGTGCGCTTGTGAAGAATATTATTACCACCAGAACAAGAGCTCCGGCAACAATGGAGATATTGGCAAGGCGCATCTGAATCTCGCTCACAAGCTGGGCCTGCTGAACATCCCTCTGGCTCAGATACACGCAGCCTATAACCTGTCCGTAGCTCATTACCGGGGCGGCGGCCCGGCTTACGAAGGACTCTCCGTCATAGCTGCTGTGGAACACGGCTTCGCCGCCCAGAGCATCCAGCACCTCGGCAAAAAGGGCCGCGGCTCCCGTGCGCTCCCCGGCTGAGCTGTCGTAGAGGATGCCGGCGTGATCATCGGTGACCACAACGCGGTCAAACTCATTGACGTCAATAAGCTCCATGACCCGTCTCACACCCTCCACGCTCAGGTCCTCAAGGCCGGAGAGAGAGGAGGACATAACGGAAACCTGATTGAGCATGGACTCCCTCTTGCTGGCAAAAACAATATCCCTGGCGCTGATGGTGGGATAGGTATTGAGCAGGCCTATGGAAAGGGCTATGAACAGAAAGAAGATGCTGACAAAGGTAAGCTGAACGCTGTATTTTCTTTTGCTCTTTTCTTTAGCCATGGCAAACCTTTAATCTTTTGATACTAGTATTTTTCAAAAAAGTATATTATCTGAAGTAATATCCCACGCCCCACTTGGTGAAGAAGTGTGTGGGATTTGCAGGGTCAGTCTCCAGCTTTTCACGGAGACGGCGGATATGCACGTCAACAGTGCGCACATCACCCTGGAAATCCAGGCCCCAAACCATATCCAGAAGATTTTCACGGGAATACACCTTGCCGGGATTGCGCATGAAGAGCTCCGCAAGGTCATATTCCTTCAGGGTGAGGTCCACTTCCTCCCCGTTCTTGAAAGCGGCACGACGCCCGGTATCCAGACACAGCTCGCCGGCCTCCAGCATCTCCGGCTTTTCTGCGGGACCACCCTGAACGCTGCTGCGGCGGAGGAGAGCTCTCACTCGGGCTTTCAGCTCAAGAATGTTGAAGGGCTTCGTGATATAGTCGTCTGCACCGTATTCAAAGCCTATGAGCTTGTCCGTGTCCTCCCCCTTGGCAGTGAGCATGATGATGGGCACCATGGAGTTGGTTCTTATATGCATACAGGCCTCAAGACCGTCCATTTTCGGCATCATAAGGTCGAGGATAATAAGGTCAAAGCTCTCTGCAGCCGCTTTTTCCACAGCCTCGGCTCCATCATAGCAGACATCCACCTGATAGCCTTCGTTTTCAAGGTTAAACTTAATGCCCTTTACAAGGAGCTTTTCATCGTCAACAACAAGAATCTTCATTTGCGTTTCCTCCTTATTCTACGGATATGTATTGCCATATGTCATTATATACGGCGGCGCCTATGCCCTGAACCTTGGTGATGTCCTCAACAGTTTTGAAAGGTCCCTTCGTCTCCCGGTATTCTATTATCCGCTGAGCCAGGACCGGGCCTATACCACGGAGGGTCTCCAACTCCTCCGCCGTGGCAAGGTTTATGTTGAGTATGGTAAGCCTTTCCTCCCCGTTTTCCGGAGAGGCCACCGTCTCACCTGCCATATTGTCCGCGCCCCGGCTTTGAAAGCCGGACTCCCCAAACACCACCGGAGTCTCACCCTCCCGCTGTCCCAGAGCGAAGCCCAGCATCAGCGCGAGGAAAACTGCAGTGATAATTATGACGATTTTCTCACTTTTGAGTAATTTCATGGCAAAGCTTATCACATTCCGAATTATTTCAGTTGCTTTTCCCGGAAAAAATCCGTATAATAGTATAGTCAATTTATCGGCAAAGTCCGAAGAACATATACTTACAACTAATATACCATATATTCACGGAGAATGACATGAAAAAATTTAAGTTTCTGCCCATATTTTTGATAATGGTCATAATGGCCTCCCTGCTGCTGGCTCCCGGGGCCCTTGCTCTGGGTGAGCCGGATCTGGCCTGCCCCAACATCCTTATCCTTGACCGGAACACAGGCGAGGTACTTCTTGAGCACGGAGCGGACGCCAAAGTGTTTCCCGCATCCATAACCAAAATAATGACCGTGCTGCTGGCTGTTGAGGCCATAGAAAACGGCAGCGTAGCCATGACTGACGAAGTGACCGCCTCCGAAAACGTCACCTTCGACCTTGTGGCCGATGGCTCCTCCGCCGGCATCATGGTTGGCGAGACCATGCCCCTTGAGTCTCTGCTCTACGCCGCCATGCTCTCCTCCGCCAATGAGGCCTGCAACATTATTGCTGAGCACGTGGGCGGCGGCATCTCAAACTTCGTGGCTATGATGAACCAGCGCGCCAGGGAGCTTGGCTGCACTAACACCAATTTCGTCAACACCCACGGTCTGCCTGACGAAAACCACTACACCACCGCCAGAGATTTTAGTCTCATCGCTCTCGAGGCCTCCCGCCACGAGCTTTTCATGGAGCTGTGCTCCACCCCCAACATCACCATTCCCCCCACTAACCTCAG
>JAZSFJ010000121.1:0-23554 GCA_045532145.1 Oscillospiraceae bacterium | reverse complement strand
GGGGAGGCTTTTACGACACTCGCAGAACCCGCCGGGCCATTTGGCCCGGCGGTTTTTCCGATTCTGAAATTGTGAGTTTATCACGGAGGGATGATCACTTTCGGATTATTATCAGTCTGAGATCAGCTCCTCCAGCCTTTCATAGCTCATTGCCCCCACGGCGTTATATTGTACTATCCCGTCCGGGCCGATGATTACAGTGTGAGGCAGGGTGTTTGAGCCTCCGAATGCGGCTATAGCTTCTCCGCTCTCATCCAGAGCAAAGGGCATGGCGTAGTCAAATTTTTGGAGATAGGCCTCCACATCCTCTGTCACCAGATGGGAGTGGACAGCCACAACCGCTACACTTTCGCCATAATTTCTGTGTATCTCGTCAAAACATGGCAGCTCAGCAACACAGGGAGAGCACCAAGTGGCCCAGAAGTTCAAAACCACGGTTTTCCCCGCCTGCTCACTGACAGCGAAGTCCCCACCGCCGTAGAGCGGCAAAATAATTTCAGGGGCAAGCATGCCCACTTCTCCACCCACGGACAGTTCCTGTGTGGGATTTTCCGGCTGTTTCTCAGGCCGGTTGAAATACCAGAAAGCCCCTGCAAGAACAGCGAGGGCCAGAACCCATGCCGCAGCAGCCTTTTTCCTGCGGGAGGCGAGCTTTTCCTCGGGTGTGTCCTTTTCGATGAGCACCAGCTTACCGGCTTTCATGGAGATAGCCCCGGTGGGACAGTGGGGAATGCACTTGCCGCAGCTTATGCACTCACGGTCACCCACCTGACGAATGTCCATGGGGCAGCAGCCAAGGCACTTGCCGCAATCCACGCATTTCGCTGCCTCTACCTTCACACCAACGATGGCCACCTTGGCAAAAAGCCCGTAGATGGCCCCCAAAGGGCAGATGAAGCGGCAAAAGGCCCTGTAGACAAACACACAGAGGACCATAAGCGCCACAAGCACCGCCATCTTCCATGTGAACAATCCCCCCAGAAGGGGCACAAGCTCCCTGTTATTGGGGTGGATGAGCAGCCCCACAGCCCCCTCAAGAGTACCCGCCGGGCAGATATACTTGCAGAATGCAGGCAAAGGGAAACTGCGAAAGGCAAAATAAACAGGCACAGCCACCACGAAAGCAGCCAGAACAATATACTTCAGCCAGCTTAAACCGCGGGTCAGCCGCCCTTTTTTCAGCTTGGGTCCGGGAAGCTTGTGCAAAAGCTCCTGCACAAGACCCACCGGGCAGAGCCAGCCGCAGACTGTGCGGCCCAGCAAGACAGCGTAGAGCAGCAGTATGCCAAGGATATAGTAGGGAGCCCGGTGTCCGGAGGCACTGAGAGCGTTCTGCAGAGCTCCCAAAGGACAGGCCCCCACCGCTCCCGGGCAGGAGTAGCAATTGAGCCCCGGCACGCAAAGAAGCTTTGCATTGCCCACATATATCTCTCCGGAAATAAACCCCCGCACATGGGCATTATATAAAAGTGCCGCATATAGCTGCACCAGCCTGCGCTGGGTGGGCAGACGGCGCAGCCAATTCACAGGCTTAGCCAAGGCCGATGCACTCCGTGCAGATGGCTATGGCCTTATAAAGCACATCCCGCGCACCACCGTTCATCACACCCAGCAGGATAAACAAAAGTGCAAGTCCAATGAGGACCAGACGTTTTTTCTTCACGGCGCACCTCCTTTTTCATCTATGCCCCGATTATATCATAGCCCCAGTTCCGGGGCAACAAGCTAAATATTGCTCGGGCCAGGCCAATTGACAGGCCCGAAGTCTTTATGCTATGCTTTTCAAGGCAGCATCCTAAGAAATGAGGAACAAATATGAAACTTAAGAATCTTCTCATAATAGCTTTCGCCCTCTGCCTCCTGCTGAGCGCCTGCGGCCAGACCACGCCCGCTCCCACGGCAGAGCCCACTCCCGAGGCCTCTCCCGAAAGTGCCCCTGCAGACATCCCTCAGGATAATCTGGGTTTCAGCGTGGGCAAAACCATGCCCGACTTTTCCATCACCACCTATGATGGGGAAACCTACAGTCTCTACGAAACTCTCTCTGAAAAAGAGTTTGTGCTCATCAATGTCTGGGCAACATGGTGCGGTCCCTGCGGCATGGAGTTTCCCTACATGGAGGAGGCCTATCAGCTTTATAAGGACAAAGTGGAAATTTTCGCCCTCTCCTGCGAGCCGGGTGACACAGACGAGGTGCTCGCCGACTATGCATCCAAAATGGGCCTCAGCTTCCCCGTGGCTCAGGACAGCCCCGGTGTGGCCTCCGCCTTCATGGTGTTCAGCATCCCCACCACCATTATAATAGACCATAGCGGCACCATCCGCAGCATCGAGCTGGGTGCGAAAACCTCCACCGAAGCTTTCACCAAGCTCTTTGACTCATATCTTGCCCCCTCCGCCGAGTACTGCGTCCGCTTCACAGACGAGCAGGGCAATGCCGTCCCCGGCGTTATGCTGCAGGTCTGCGATGAGAGCCTCTGTCAGGTGTTCACTTCCGACGAAAAGGGCGAATGCTCCTTCGCCCTGCCCCCCTATGCCTATGAGCTCCACATTCTATCCCTCCCCAAGGGCTATGGTATAGACAGCGAAGCCCCCACCACCGCCCCCGCAGAAGGCGGCGAAGTGCACTTCGGGCTTATTGGAAAGTAAAATACCTTGTGCAGCTCCCTCTGATGAGGGAGCTGTCACGAAGTGACTGAGGGAGAGACCTACATCTGTACGACCATCTGTCAATGTCTCAATAGTCGTTACTGCCTCAGTCTCTCCCTCAGCCTCGCTACGCTAAGCAGCTCCCTCTGATGAGGGAGCTGCTTATTTTTTCACTCAAAATTCCACTTTATCTGTCATAACATTCAAAATTTCCTCATCCGTCTCCTTCATGCCCACACGGCCAATATAACCCATGGAACGGATGGTGGCCTCCAGATCATCCTTCACGAAGCCCTCGCCTGCCCGGAACACACGCTCGTGGCTGCCCATATAGTGGCTGACGATGGCGGCATGGACGGCGGAGGCAATCTTTGCAGCGCAGGAGGCCTTGGCGCCGTCGCAGACTATGCCGCCCACATTGCCAAGTGTATTGACGATAGTGTAGCCTATCTCCTCATAGCCACCCCCGAAGAGATAGCTTATGCCCGCGCCCGCTGCGCTGGCAGCGCTGACCGCTCCGCAGAAGGCGGAAAGGGATCCTATGTACTGCTTGAGATGGATGGCAATAAGATTGCTGAGCACAAGAGCCCTTATAAGCTTTTCCCGGCTCACATTCAGATCCCGGGCATATTCCATCACCGGGAGGCTCACAGTCATGCCCTGATTGCCGGAGCCGGAGTTGATGATAACGGGCAGGGCGCAGCCGCCCATTCTGGCATCGGAGCCGGCAGCGGCCATGGCGCAGGCCCGGGTGCGCACATTGTCGCCGAAAACCTGCAGCAATGTGTAGCCCACGGCGGCGCCGTAATTGCCGCTTATGCCCTCCCGGGCGATGGCGGAGTTCATCTCCATCTGGCGGGAGATAACTTCCTCCACGTCCTTAACATCCACTTCATTGGCGAAATCCAGAATGCTGCGCACATTCAGGAAGGAGTAGTCCTCCTTCCGCTCCTGAGCGGCAGCCACATTGTTTGTAAAAATCACTTCCCCGTCCTTCTCGATGCGGGTTATGAGGGTGTGGCGGTTCACAACGGAGACGGCGGCGGTATGGCCTCCGGCGCTGAGCACAGCCACTATGTATAGATTCTCCACATCCTTCACGAGGGTGGTGGAGCAGAGCTTTTTTGCCATCAGCTCCCGGCAGAGGGCGATGTCCTCAGCCCCCACAGAGCCCAGCACCTCCAGCTCCGTATCCGCGTTGCCGCAGACGGCGCCTAAAATAGCGGCCGCCTCTATACCCACAAGTCCACCGGAGTTGGGCACGGTGACGCCTTTCACATTCTTTATTATATTGCCTGAGCACTGTATCTCAATATGCTCCGGCATAGCCCCCAGAACAGCGCGGGCCTTGGCGGCGGCGTAGGCTATGGCGATGGGCTCTGTGCAGCCCAGAGCGGGGATGAGCTCGTGCTCCAGAATGCGGATAAAATTATCGTAATGCTGACTTTTCATGGTCTTTATCTCTCCAATCAAAGGTCGGTATATTATATTATATCGTCCCCTTTAACTCTCCGCAATAGGTCATGGGCAAAAGACATCATTTATTTGACAAAGTGTGGAAACAAACCTATAATTATCTTAATAACCGGAACATTTGAGGTATTTATTATGAGCGACAGAAAGGATCTCACCAGCGGCAGCGTGTGGAAAAAGCTCAGTCTTTTCGCCCTGCCCATTGTGGCAATGAATCTGCTGCAGGCTATTTACAGCATAGTGGATATGATAATAGTGGGCCAGTTCATAGGCTCCGTGGGTATGTCCGCCGTCAGCATAGGCGGTCAGGTGACAGTGCTGGTGCTTGTGGCCTGCTCCGGCGTTGTGAACGGCTGCGCCGTATATGTGGGCAATCTCTCGGGCCTCAGGCGCTATAAGGACATGGTAGCCTATGTCGGCAGCATGCTCAGCTTCCTGCTGATAGTGGCTGTGGGCTTCACAGTGCTGATAATAGTCTTCTGCGATCCCCTGCTCCGGGCTCTGAACACCCCCGCCGAGAGCTTCGCGGATACAAAGAGCTATCTCATCATTTGCATGCTGGGCACAGTTTTCGTCTATGGCTACGGCCTTCTGGGAGCAGCCCTGAGAGGCACCGGCGAATCGGTAAAGCCCCTTATCTATGTGATTATCACAACCATTGAGAACATAGTTTTAGACCTTCTCTTTGTGGCTGTGCTGAAAATGGGCTCTGCGGGAGCTGCCATTGCCACAATTATAAGCCAGGCCACCAGCTGCGTCCTTGTAGCCGTATATGTGGCCCGCCACACCCCTCTTTTCGACTTCAAGCTTTCCTCCTTCCGCATACACAAGGACAAGCTTTCAGCCCAGCTGGCCATAGGCATGCCTCAGGCCATACAGTATGTCTGCACCAATATTTCCTTCCTCTTCATATCCTCTCTGGTAAACAGCTACGGCATAGCCGCATCCGCCGCCGCGGGAGCCGCCAACAAGCTCAGCTCCTTCGGCACAATGCCCGGCATCGCCTGCATGACCGCCATAGTCACCCTCACCGCCCAGAACTATCCCCGAAAGAACTATAAGCGCATAATGGAGGGCATGGTCTGCGGTCTGACCCTTTCCCTCGCTGTCTCAATTATCTTCGTGCTGCTGTGCCAGTTCATCCCTCATGTGATGTACGGCCTCTTCACTTCGGATACCTCCGTTCTGGACGTGGGCATCGATTATCTCAAGTATTTCTCCCTGAGCTTTGTGTTTGAAACCATCATGTTCTGTATGTTCGGCGTCATAACCGGCTCGGGCTACACAAGAGCCACCATGATAAGCAGCATCTTCTCCGCTTTTGCTGTCCGCTATCTGGTGGCATGGCTTCTCAGCCAGTACACCGCCCTTGGCTTCAACGGCATTGCTCTTGGCTACGCCTGCTCTCCCATAGTGGGCATCGCCGTCTGCCTGTTCTTCTTCATCACAGGCAAATGGAAGCGCAGCCGCCTTGAGCTGGAATAAAAAATTAATTTATCAATTTTTCAGTCTGTCAAATAATAACATTTTTAGGCTCCCCTTTGAAGGGGAGCTGTCAGACGTGAGGCACGAACGGATGACTGAGAGGTAGAAAAAATAGGCAAATCTTCATTTTGATAGTGTTTTACTTGTTCTATCCACCTCTCCGTCATTTTCTCGTTCCTCGAAAATGCCACCTCCCCTTATCGAAGGGGAGGATTTTTGACAGCCCGAAAAAATCCCGGTTCAAATTGAACCGGGATTTTTCTTTTTATCAGGTATCTCCGTAGGGCGGGCGCTTGCTCCCGCCTCACACTCCATTGCACCCGTAGGGCGGGCGCTTGCTCCCGCCTCACATTCCAAGCAGAGCAAGAAGCTCGCTTGCATCTCCATAACGGGCCTTCTGCTGAGCTATTTTCAGTCGGGTTGCAAACTGCTTTTCGTTGTAGGCTTTCTCCATGGCGGCCACCTCAGCCTCGCTGTAGCCCAAAGCCCTGTAGCCGCTGAAGTCTCCCAGATCTGCCAGCGCCTCAGCCTTTTCAAGAGCCCTTGTGTAGAGAAGCTTTTCCGAAGCGGCAGCCTTTTCAGCCGCTTCCGCCGCCTGCTTTTCCCTGCGCTGGACAAGCTCCATTTGCTTTTCGGCGTAGTCTTCCTCCGCCTTTGCATCCGCCTCGGCCTTATCAAAAAGAAGCTGCATCCGAGTCTCCGCAGTGGCCGCGTCAACATCCTGCATTGCTGAAAACTTCCGGCGCTCGTTTTCGGAAAGCTGACTCTGATAATCGGCCCCAAGGCCCACAAGGCTGCTTTCGCTGAGGCCGCCGCTGATACCCTGCGCCGCCAGAAGCTGAGGCAGATTTTTCTTGTCCATCATATAATCCCGATAAAGCTGCTTTCCCAAAAGAGCGTATTCCTCCTCCAGACCTTCCTTGAGGCGGGCAGCCTCGGCATCAGAGCGCTGCAGCTGCGCGGCGTAAAAACTGTCGTTGGAGCTTATTTTTTTGTCATATTCTTCCTTGGCTGCCGCCTCCATCCGGCTGAGAGCATCCTCGTTTCCCTCACCGGAAGTCTCCCCTTTGCCTGTTTCAAGGCTTTTGAGATAGTCGCTGTAGAGCATACTCTCCCCATTTTCCCCCTTCACCCAGGTGTGACCTCCGGCGGAGACCATGCTGCCCTTTTCTATAGGGGTGGTAGCCAGAATATCGGCATAGGTCTTCCCACCCTTAATGTAGCCGGTTTTCACAGTGCCCTGACTATCCACATAGTCCGTGGCTTTCATGTTTTGGGAGCTGAGATAATCCGAGTAGAGCATGCTCCCGCCCTTTTCTCCCACGCCCTTCACATAGCGTTTGCCTCCCGCTTCCACTATGCTCCCCTTGCCCACAGGAGTGGTGGCTCCCGCATCCTCGTAGGTGCGGCCGTCTATGATATAGCCCGTGCGCTTAAGGCCCTGGGCATCTATGTAGCTTGTGGTCTTTGCCCCCATATTCATGTCTCCTTTTACTCAAGCTCGGGCAGTCCCGCCACGGAAGTGAGCAGGGACAGCATTCCCGCCAGCACAGCAGCGGAGCCCACCACCAGCCAGTCCACCTCGCTGAGCAAAGCGGAGGTGCCGATAGTGGCAATAGCGGTCTGGGCTACAGTCTTTATGGCTCGCACGCCCGCAGCTGCCAGCCATACTTTGAAATTCTCTATCATAATAAAATCTCCTTTCTTTATAGGCTCCCTTGTTGTAGGGGCCGGACACTGGCCGACCCTTTGGAGCTGTCTGCCGCAAGGCAGACTGAGGGATTGTCAGTTCTGCGCCTGAGAGGGACAGATCCCGCCCCCCCACAGGGGCGACAATCTGCCGCCCGCCGCCCCCTACCTGTGGGCCTCAATATTCAAATGCTTCTCCAGCTTGTCTATGGCCCTTGTTACAGGCCCATTGCAGCCCTGCTCGGAAAGTCCTTTGAGACAGGCCAGCACGCCGTAAACAATGAGGGTCTGTTCCTCCTTCACTGAGCGTATGTCCTCACTGTGGGTGCGGCGTATATCCTCAAACTCCTTCTCCTGAGCACTCTGCTTTTTGTACCAGTCATAGGCCTTGAATATGAGGCCCAGAATGGCCGCCAGAGCGGTCAATACCGCCCCGGCTGTGATAATGCTCTGGGCCGTTATCTCCAGTGTCAAGGTCACTCACCCCTTCGCGATCAGGGCCGCCCAGCTTTTGGCTCCGCATTCGCCATCCACCTCAAGACCCATTGCCCTCTGGAAGGCTCTGAGGGCTGCATCGGTGTTGGGTCCAAAATCGCTGTCAACACCTTTCACATCATAGCCTCTGGCGGAAAGAAGGCTCTGCATGGACCACACAGCCCTGCCCCAATCGCCCTGTTTCAGCAGGGGCAGCGGAGTATTCATTAAAATATCGCTACCGCTTTGGCTCCCTTGTGTAAAGGGAGCTGTCGCCGCAGGCGACTGAGGGATTGTCTCCGGCGTTTCCACCGCACCCGTAGGGCGCGTCGCCCCCGGCGCGCCGTCCACGACATCCGCCTTTTCGCCATTTTCTGCCATTGCCCCGTCTTCCAGTGCCATCGCCGTATGCCCGCTTGTCCTGACGAGAATATCCCCCCTCTTGAGATAGGCATCAGAAGTGAGATACTTATCTTCCGTAAGCTTTTCATAGTCACCGGAGGCCATAAAGCCCTCCACCATGTTGCCCGTCCAGAAGCAGTTCCACTTAAAGCCCAGCTTTGCCCCGCCCGCAATGGCGCAGACGTGCATAAGGCTGGAGCAGTCGCACTCGCAGTCCGCCGAAACAGCCCCAATGTCGAACCCCACAAGCTTCGCCTGCTCATACAGAGTGTTGCGCTGGAGCTGGTCATAGCCTATATGGGGGCTGGCGCAGGCGGCTTCGCAAGCCTCGGCAGAAGCCTCCGCAAGCTCCGCGCTTCTGGGCCTGAGCACCGTGTCCCAGGGGGAGGAATACCATGTGCGGATGCACACTTCCCCACCCGTCTGGTCTCCCGCCACGCCCCCGCTGGCCTTATAGCGTTCATCAGCAGAGGCATGTCCAATTTTGATTGCCATAATCAAATCATCCTTTCCATATTGGCTCCTTTGTTAAAAAGAGCCCCCCCTTGTGGGCGGATATTGAATCCGCCCCTACAGCTCAATCACGCTCTCCCCTGAGGCAGCCAGCGCTTGCCCTCCCCGTCGAACAGCAGGATCTGGTTGCCTATCTCTGCCTGAGTGGCACTGTCCAGCTCAAACCAGTCCATTACATATATCTTGGTGGCGTTGGGTTTGTCGGCGGGAAGCACTGCAACATCTGCACCAAGGCAAAAACCGGTGATGTCCTCACCGCTGAGTCCGTCTTCCATGTGATGCATGGTTTTCTGAGAGTCATATATCCATGTTATCATTTGTTTACCTCCGAAAAATTATAAGTGGTCATTCTTCCACCGCAAGACCGTAGCGCTCAAAGAGCGCAGCTACGGCGGAGTCTTTAATTATCTGCTTCTGCTGACCCTGATTGAGTGCGTTGTACACTGTCTCAAGGGCAGCTTTGGTGTCGGCTATTGCCGCATCTGTTCTGCTTTTCAGCTCACTTTTCTTCATACGCCAAACCTCCCCAGCGCCTCGATGTAGTCAGCTTCGCTCGCTTCGTCCTCGCTCTCTATGAGGCGCTCGCTCTCGCTGTAGGTGTAGGGTGTGTCCTCAACATCAACAGCTTCGCTGTACTCAATGCCCGTTTCGTTCTGTACAATATAGAAGCCCTCATCGGAATAGCTACGGAAAAGTCTTACCCCGTCTTTACGGGTTCTGTAATATTCATTTACTATCATGCTCACACCCCCACAATATAGTCTGCGTATGTTGCCCAGTTAGTAGCCGCTTTCCATTCCTCTGCCAGAGCGGCAGGAACACGAATTTCGCAGTCATCGGCTATGCCGTTGAACGCATCTGTTGCCGCCAAAGCGGGAACAGCAGTATGGATGCTGAAATCGTAAAAGGCCACGCCGGAACATCCCGAAAATGCGCCACTGTCTATACTTGTCACTCCGCCGGGGATTTTGAGTTGACCGAGAGCCAGGGCCTTCGTAAACACACCTTGGGCTATGTTGGTCAGGTTTTCGGGTAATGTGACACGTACAAGGCTTGGGCAGTTATTTGCAAAGTTGATACCAGCACTTTCAACACTGTCAGGCATATTGATTGCCGCAAGATTTGAACAATTAAAAAACACAGTACTGCCAAAACTTGTTACGCCATCGGGGATGCTAACGCCTGCAAGGCTCCCGCATTCATAAAAAAAGCCATCTCCCATAGCTGTTACACCTTTAGGAATACTGAGGCTTGTAAGACTAAAACAATAGGCAAAAGCGGCGCCGCCAAAGTCTTCGACGCCCTTTGGTATGCTGATACTTTCAAGTCCGGTGCAATAATAAAAAGCAACCGACTTAATTCTGGGCACTCCGTCCCCTATTTCAACTTTCCTTAATGATGCCTGATAATATTTATTACGACCGTCAGCACTGGCAGAATTGCGAAGAATATTCGCAAACGCATTATCTGTAACCGTACCGTTAAAACTCATTTCCCCGTCCACAGTGAGCTTGATAACATAGTCACCGGGGCTTGCGTATTGGTGATTGGGCGTCCACTGCACCGTGGATATGCTTGTGCCGGTGAGCACATCAGGCTCAGTTCCGTCACCCCAGTCAACGGTAACAGTACCGTTGGGGCATACACCCAACATTGGAGAAGTGCGCCCCTCCTCAAGATGGATGTACAGCCTTGTCTTTCCGTCATCGGTGATATAGTTTGCGCCTATATCACGCTTGCCATGTTTGCTCACATAGCTTTTCATTTCTTCCAAAGATACATTCCAGCTCTGGCAGACAAGCCCCTTTCGCTTGGGCAAAGCGGGGGCTGCAGTCAGCGCAAGGGCCTCAGCAGCGGAATAGGAATACAGCACAGTTCCGTCATAGTCAAGATAACGCACATCTGTGCCTGTGCCTCCGCCGGGGGAGCAGCCGCTGAGTGTGCCGCCGCCCTCCTCGATTCCGTGTTTCTTGCCAAGCATATATGCCCAGTAATCCATAATTTATCACTCCTTTTTTAGGCTGTATTCTTTGACCACACAACTTCATCTCCGAAATACAGAGCATCTCTGGTGCAGTAGCGTATATTCTTGATATAGTTCCAGCCCTCGCTCTCCGTAGACACGAAGTCGTCTATGGTTATCTGCCCAGCATGCTCTCCTGTGGTATGGTAGCTGGCTCTCAGCCAGCATCTCGCCTTAAACTCCGTGGTCTCCTCGTCGTAGCTTGTGATGGTGAAAAGGTCCTTTGCCTCCTGAACATAGGTGCATGCTGCGGCGCTATGCAGAACAGTCATGTCCTCAGCCAGAATATCTGCGCCCGCCCAAATGACCTCAATACCTTCACCTCCGATGTTAACCAAACTGCTGCCTAAAATATTGGAGCTGTACTCACTTTCCCAAGCGCCGTCTTTGAGAACCCAGCGTGTCCAGTGTTGGGCACTGTCCCCGCTTCCCGTAAGCACATATATCTGTCTGTCGTTATCCCACATCACATAGGAATATGCCTCGCATCCCTTCCTCAGTTGGTAGTAGATATACTCTCCGTCTCTTGTGAAGATATAAACGGTTGCTCCAGTACCGACGTCCGGCAGCTTGTGGCCGTTATAAAAGGCCATGTTGGTGTCTATCTCCTTCAGGGGATAGCCCACGGTGATGTTGCCGTCATCCTGCATAAGGACAAATTTGTCGGTAATATCTGCTCTCACATCATACTTCTTCACGGTTACATCCACCTCGTCCTCATCTATGGGAGCATCGGGCGGCCACTGGGAATCGTCGAACTCCAGCGTACCCGTAACCCCGAAGATGGTGACACCCTTGGCTATGTTCCAGGGCTTGAGAGATGTCCCCTTGGTGGAGAGATATTCCGCCATCTCTGCAGGAGTATAGGTCTCCTCCCCCTCATGGAGAGAGCGGATAGCGGCGGCTATGCCGCTATAGTGGGTATTGTCTGTCCTGACTATTGCCATCAGTATTCCACCTCGTCTCCATCGGGCAGATCTGTCACCGCCGTGGCGGTAACGGACAAAACGCCGTTTTCATCAATGGCGAGGCCATCGCCTATTTTTATTCCCCCAAGGCTGGTGTCGGAAGCAATAGGCAGGGTGTAGCTTCCTCCGCCGCTGCCCACAATTGTGGTCCAATCCTCTCCATCGGTGCTTATCTCCAGCTCACCGCTTTCAGTGACACGGATATAGCGCACAGTTTCGGACTGCACGCCCTCACCGGCATCCATTGATTTGAGGCGCTCGATAAGAGTATTGAATTTCTCGGCAAAGCTCTCTCTTATAAGCCTGTCGAAAACCGCCTTGTTCTCCTGAGCCGAGCCTGTCAGCTTGTCCGGAGCCGCGGTGACACCGTAAAGGGCTATGTCCGATTCTTTGAGTTTCAGTTCCTCAAGGCTCATTTGCTCTCACCCTTTTTATCCTTTCCCGGGCAGCGGGGGTTGCGGCAGCTCCACTTCCCCGCCCGCTCCCGAAACATTTCCATCCCGCAATTGGGACATTTCATATTCAAATCATCCTTTCCTTTAAAGGCTCGCCCCTCCGGGGAGAGCGGTCGCCGCGAGGCGACTGAGAGGGGCAAAGCTTTCTCCTGTGCCCTGGCCCTCTCCCTCAAATCTGCGCCGCCAGAAATCTATAATGCCCTGCTTATCGGGAATATCCAGTATCTCCAGCTGGGCTGCGTAAAGCCGCCAGTTTTCAGCGGTGACGGCAGACTGGCAGAGACTTGCCAAAGCGCTGAGGGTGGCCTGCTTGCCCTTCATAACGCTGTCGCCGGCGGTGAGGGTAACATCCACTTTGGGGTAATAGTCCCAGGCCTCTCTCACCACATTGCCCTCCATGTCGTAAACCTCGGGCATGGTCTCGGCAAACTCCCCGGAGTTATAAATAAGGCTTACGCCCTCCTCCCGGCCCTTGTTCCTGTCCGCCCCCAGATAGATGAGGCGGTCATCGTCATAAAACTCAAGAGCCAGCCAGTCCAGAAGCTGGTAGAGCCGGTCAAAACCGCTGCGGCGGTCGCTTTCCTTGATGCTCTCCTGCTCACTGGCGTCCTCGCGGAGCATGGCAAGGCCCGCCGCCGTGGTCTGGCGTGAAGTCTCCTTGCCCAGATTGGTCTCATAGTTTCTTCCGGTGCGCTCTATCTGCTCCTTGAGATAGCTGAGAAGCACCGTAGCGTTGGCACCGCCCTGCAAGCCCCCCAGTCGGCGGATTGTGCCGCCCTTATTCTTACGGGCGGTTATCACCGCGCCGGGCTCGTTGCTGACGGTCTCACCGTCGGCCAGGGAATCCTCCTCCACCACTATGGCGTCGTTACTGAGCAGGGCGTCATTGAGCAACGCCGCAGCCAGCTTTCTGTCCTGAGCGTCCACAAGGTCCATAATGGGGAAAAGCTCACTCTTGTTCCAAAAGCTGTTTTCGTCCCTGATGCGCCAATAGTGGACAAAGGGGAAGCGCTTGCACTGTTTGCCGGTGCGCTCCCAGTAGCGGGGTATGAGCTTCACCTCAACTCCTCCCGCCTGTATGCTGCAGCCCACCTCACCGGCGGATACCTTCACCTTTCCGGCGGGAGTGTCCACCTCGGTATCCTCAGGCCAGCGGAACCAGAACTCCATCACCTGCACCGTGTCCTCTCTGTCGTCGATGGAGGTGCTCAGGTCAAATATGCTGCTCTCTGGCACATAGCTTCCGGAAAGAAGGTCCCCGATATCTATGCCCTTATCGCTGAGCAGCCCGCCGTAAAGCTGGTGAAACTTCACCTTATGTATGCTGTATACATAGGCCAGATACTGGCAGTCATCTATGTCCCCGCTCTTCACGGAGGGATCGGGGTATATGGCTTCGGGGGATACGTCAATAACAGCAATGTCCCCCTCGTGTATGCCGCAGCGTCGCTCGCTGTCCCAGTAAGCCTTCCAGAAGGCGTCGCCCAGTTTAAGCAAACGCCTTTCGTTGGCAGTATTTTTGTGCTCAAGGTCATTGGCCTCCATAATGTAGCGTACGGCATACTCCCTTTTTTTGGCCTTCATGGAGTCCCTGTCACTGTCCCGACCTCTGAACTCAGGCTCCGGTACATTGGGGTTTATCTGGCTCTCCACGCTTATCCAGGGGTCGGGACACACAGCGGGAGACCAGAAAATATTTTTCTCCCGGCAAAACTCCCGCAGCTCTGCGCTCACATCGTGGATAAAGTTATAGTAATCGTTATAGCGCTCCCACTCGCTCTCCACCACAGTCCTTGCCCTCTTGGCCTTATCAAGAAGGTTCATGGCCGTGGTCTGCCTTGCCTCGGCGTCGGAGTAGTCGTAGCCCGGGATGGCGCTGTCTGTTTTTTTCTTCTCCATATTTCATTCTCCTTTATTTTTCCCTCACCCGTAGAGTAGAACGGCGGGGTGTGGTCACCCCGCCCTACGGCAGTGCAACAGCCTGAATTCACGGATGTCGTAGGGCGCGATGCCCGCCTCATTCCTGCGTATACCTCCGGCGAATCCGCACCCGTAGGGCGCGACGCCCCCGGCGCGCCACCTTCCGCACGCGAGTGTAGGGAACGGTCTTGCCCGTTCCGTAAACGGCGGGCTGAGGTCAGCCCGCCCTACGACTCCCGCATCACCCGTAGGGCGGCCGCTTGCTGCCGCCACTCCCCGCAGGGTCGGACCGACCTATCCGCCGACCTCCGCACCCGTAGGGCGCGTCGACCCGGCGCGCCACAATATAAATCCGTCGCCGCAAGGCGACACCTTAATCTTGCGCCAGCAAGATACCATTCCCCTCAAGGGGTCTCACCTCTTGGCATAGTTGCCCACCACATAATTTTTGGTGATGGCGAAAATGCCGAAGCCCTCGTTTACCGCGTTGTTGCGGATGATTATCTGGAGGCGCTTATACTTTTTCACCTTGGTGTTAAAAAATATCTCCCGGGCGCTGTCATTACTGTCAAAAGTGAAGCGGGAAAAATCTATATCCTCCCAGGAGAAGATGTCCACCGTGTCGTACACTGCCTCCTTTGCCCCGGCAGAGCAGTCGGTGCGGAAGCTTATCCGGGCGCTTGAGCGGCTGTATGGCTTCAGGGTGACGGCGCAGCCCCGCTTTATCATGGTCTTCAGCACCGTAGCGCAGCCGTCGTCATCCAGCTTGGTGGCCCAAAGGGCGTCGATAGCCTCCCCATCGTCGCTGTAACAGTCCATAAGGGACTTGTCGTTCTTGAAGCGGCATACCCGGCCATCCTCCGTGCCGAAGAAAAGCTCCTCCACGCCACCCCTCTCATGGTTAAGCCAGCACAGAGCAGGCACATTCTCCCAGTACCAGCCCTCGTAGCAGAAGTCCCCAAGGCTCTCGCTGCGGTAAGTTTTGCTTTGCCTGCCGTCGAGAATATAGACGTGTCCGTTGGGGAAACTCAGCAGATACATACCCATCCAGCTGATGCCCTCGGCTTCGCTGAGGCTCTCCGTGGTGAGCCGGGCATTTAGATAAAAGCTTCTGTTCTGCCCCGCCCTGTCCCCGGTGAGGTTGTTGACGCTGACGGCGTAAACGCCTGTGCCGCTTACAAAAAGGGGCTCATCCAGCAAATTGGCAAAGCCGCCTCTTGAAACCGCCCCCACGCCGGTGACCGCCTGCTGAACGGGGAAGCTCACCTTACCCTCGCTGTCTACAGAGTAAGAGCGGAAGAACACGGTGGTATCGTTGCCCTTGTCCTCCTTCACGATGGCAAGAGCCGAGCCAATGCGGCAATAGCCCATAATGGCGGTGTCCTCAAGGCCCACCACGTTGTAGCCCAGATCCGGGAAGTAGGTGGGGTCGCCGAAGGCACTTATCCAGTCCCGGTTGGGGTAGTCGGGATTGCCGGAGAGCACCAGACGGTCGCTGCTGCCCGCTCCGTAAACGGTGATTATACGGCAGCGGTCTATCATGTCGGCGTAGCCGGGCACAGTCTTTGGAAAGGTGACGGTGAGCCCGTCTGCACTGCCCGCCAAGGGAGCGGCGGGAGCAGAGGCAAATGTAACAATGCCCTCGGCCCTGTTTACGGTGAAATCCTCCACAGCCTCGCCCCAGACCTCCGCATACACCTTGGAGTCCTCAGTTAGGGAGGCCAATGTCTCTATATTCACTCCGTCAGCGGCAGGCAGCTTCACCATCTCGGCAATAACAGAAGCAGTGGAAGCTGTCATATTCTCAAAGTCCAGCCGCAGTATCTCCCCAGCCTTGCCGCCAATGGTGAAGCACCAGTTCACCCCGGCGTCGGTGAAATACAGCGCTGTGCCATCCGCTATGTCCTGATTCAGCCGGAAAGCCGTGTCGATGCTGTCTGAATCCAGAAGAAACTCCACACTCTCCCCGTCGGTCTGGAAGCCGTTGCGGCGGTATGGCGAAAGCATATTCACGCTCTCATACATCGCCCCTCCCCCAGTGGGCTCGCGGGTAATAACGGTGGTGGGGATATATCCCCCGCCGGAAACCCGGCGGGCTCCCGCCCCCAGGCATTCTATGAACTCGCCGCCGGTGACTATCCAGAAGCTGCCCCCAAGGCTCACGCCCCGGCTTTTGGCCTCCTTCAGGCCACCAAGCATCTGCAAAGAGCAGCCTTCGCTCTTCCCGTCCCAGTAATAGAGTCCGTCCCCGGCGTGGATGTAGAAATACTCCTCCCCCTCATATAGGTTGGAGAATATGCCGTACACAGTGCCTGGCATGGAACATACTGTTTTCCAGCCCGGTCGCTTTTCCGGCATACCTCCTCCGTCGGAGATCATGTTGGTGCAAAGGGGCGAGCGGGTGGAGTCCACCAGCGCCGGGTCTGTGGAAAAATCCGCGCCCCTGAATTTGTGATAGGTGGCGGTCTTTATGGCCACCCCTGCCCTTCTCGGCATTAGCTTTTCACCTCCGGTAAAAACTGTTCACAAGAGTGTGCCCCCCCGCCTCGGAGAGATTGAGGGTGGAGAGCATACTCTGATAAATGCTGTAGAGAGCCCCGTAGTCCATTACAAGGTCGGCTACAAGCTGCTGCGAGGCCACGAAGTAGGGCAGGGCCTTGGCCGCGTCCTCCGTGAGCTCAAACTCATAGTCGTCGGGGGTATTGGGAGAGATGGTGGCGGGGATGGCGAAATACTCTATCTCCACCTTCTCCGTCTCTCCCCCGGGTATCTCTATGCAGCCGCCCCTGAAGCGGTAGCGCTTGGTGGGGCTGTCACCACGCCAGACACGGATAATCTTCATAAGGTCTGCGGGCACGGGGTAAAGGCTCTGTCCCTTTATCCTCTCAATAGCCACAATGCGGCGGATCTTCTTTATCTCCGCCACCTGCTTCTGGGCCATGTCGAAAAAGTCCGCCATTTTCGCCTCCATGTCCGCGTCATGAGTCACCGCCCCGCCGGAAGAGTACTCATCCAAAAGCATATATACCTTGCGTTTTCCTTCGCCAAGTGTCATATGAAATCATCCTTTCCTTACATGGCTCCCCCCATTGGGGGGGAGCTGTCAGCTTCGCTGACTGAGAGGGGCGAAACCCGCACCCCGTAGAGCGCGACGACCCCGGCGCGCCATTACACACCGCTCACTCGTAGGGGACGGCATCCTCGACGTCCAGCAATTCGCCGCACCCGTAGGGGCCGGACACCCGGCCGGCCCACAATGCACCGCACCCGTAGGGCGGCAATGGCGGGCTGAGGGCAGCCCGCCCTACGGCTGCCGCCGCAGCTTCCTCCCCCCCTCGTAGGGCGCGAGCCCGTGGCCGCCCGGTGCGCCACAACGCGCCCCACCGGTGTGGTTTACTCCTTACGCAGGATTGGAGAAAATAATGGGTCTTGCGTCGCCCCAGCCGATGCCGAAGTCCACATAGCCGGTGTAGAGATCCTTGAGGGGATTGCTCTCGTCGCTTGCCAGAACCTGAGGACGGGTGATGTAAACCAGCTTGAAGATGCGCTTCATGAGAATGGGGTCACAGAT
Organism: Oscillospiraceae bacterium; assembly: GCA_045532145.1. Taxonomy (GTDB): domain Bacteria; phylum Bacillota; class Clostridia; order Oscillospirales; family Oscillospiraceae; genus SIG459. The sequence goes on along the minus strand of JAZSFJ010000121.1, from coordinate 5,932 downwards.
GGCCCACTGCTTCTTGCTGAAACCGTCCTTGCCGCCGCCGATGACCATGTACTGCAGGTCGGCAACGGGGTTTGCGGCATTGGAGCTATCCTCGGGGTTGAGAAGGGGGCGCAGCTTTGCGTTCTCGCCGCAGATCTTCTTGGCCTCGGCCTCCAGCTCGGGGGAAACCAGCAGCAGATTCATATCCTGGAGCACGGGCAGACCGTCGGGAGTCACAAAGCGGGAAGCCTGAGACTGGGCGGCAGTGATAGCGCTCACAGAGAGGGTGCTGGTGATGAGGTTGGAATAGGTGCCGGCATCGGGGTCGGGTATGTAAACGCGGCCGGAGCTGCCCATAGAGGCAATGGGATGGTCAGTGGCTGCCCAGGGCTTGCCGTCGCCGCCCAGATGGTCAGTGCTGAAGGCGTTGCCAAGGCAGCGCAGAGCGTGGATGTAAACGGTCATGGCCGCAGCGTCGCCCAGATATTCGCCCACGCGGCGGCACTCGCCGCTCTTGTCAATCTTGGCCTGCTTGTAGCCCACGGCCTCGGTGAGGGAATACTCCTCGGGGGTGATGACGGTCTTGAAGCCGCGCATTTTCTTGGCCTCGTTGAGGTTAGTGCCGTCATACTTGGGCATCTCGCCGTAGCCGCCGGAGCCGGTGATCTCGTAGTCGATGGAGTTGGAGTTCACCTCGCTCATGATGGCCAGAAGCTTGTTGATGCGGTTTGCGTAGGCATAGTCAAAGGCCTTGCCCACGAACTTGTAGTTATCGGTTTTCCATGCGGTATTTGCCATAATTATCTTTCTCCTTTTTATATGATTTCTTTATTTTTCCGGAGCCTTATCGGCGTTCCAGAAATTCCTTTTCCGTCATTTTCATGTCGGGATTGGACTCGTTCCAGCGGCGAAGGGACTCCCTTTCTCCGGCAGAGAGGACTCCGGCACTCTTGCCACCGCCGCTGCCGCCGGTATTGCGGGAGCGCTTGGCCTCCGCCTTCACCTCGGCAGCCTTCTCCGCCTCGCCCACCAGAGCGCTGTAGTCCTCGTAAAGCTGGGCCAGACTCTCCCTGCCGTAGCGTGAGCCGGCAAAGCGGCGGAAAGCGGGGTTTTGTTCAAGTCGGATAATGTCCACCTGAGGGTATCTCTCCCTCATCTCCGCCACATGAGCGGCGAGGTCTCCGGTCTCCTCCCGGACTTCCTCCCCAGTCTCCACGGGAGCAGACTCCTCCACGGCAGGCTCCTCCACAACTTCACTATTAATAATGTTTTCTTCCATAAAAATCTCCTTCCTTATTTGGCTCCCCCCTCTGGGGGGAGCTGTCAGCTCCGCTGACTGAGAGGGGCAAAACCAGCACTCAAGTCCCTCAATTCTCCCCTCCGTAGGGGACGGCGTCCTCGACGGCCCGCAATTCGCACCCCCCCGTAGGGCGCGAGCCCGTGGCCGCCCGGCGCGCCACTATGCACACCCCCCATCCGTAGGGCGGCAATGGCGGGCTGAGGGCAGCCCGCCCTACGGCTCCCGCCGCCACAGTCACCGCCTGTACCTCCGCCCTTTCTCCAGGCGATCGATGAGCTTTACCGCTCTTTGCTCCGTCTCCCCGGAAAGGGTGCAGCGCTGCTGACTTCGGGCCAGATGGCATATTGCCGCCGCCATCACATGGTCGTCGTGTTCTCCGGAAACGGCCTGAGGCTTGCCGTGCCTGTCGAACTGAAACTGGAGCATCTGTCCCAAAAGGCGGCTGCTTTTAAAGCCCTCCCCCGCCTCGTCCACAGCCCTGCGGAGATTGCTGAGGGCCAGCTGACGGGAGTTCACATCGGTGCGAAAGCCGTAAGCGCCCACATACTCCTTCTTTATGCTGTCGTAGCGCTGGCGCTGATAGAGATTGGGGTAGCCCCACTCCTCCAGCATCACAAGGGGGTAGCTGTCGAAATTCACCTCCACCGCCAGCAGTGCCCAGTTGAAATACTCACCCAGACACCACATCTGCCGCACATAGAAAATGCCGCTGTCCGGCTTTTCGTATTCCAGCACCTGAGTTCCGGAGAAGTTGTCCATACCGAATGCGGTGAAAAAGTCGCTGCCCTCTCCGGCGGTGTCCCCGCCGATAACATAGGGCACGCCCATTTTCGGCTCCTCCCAGAGCTTTATGAAGCCCCGGGGATCGTCCACCCAGCGTATGTTTGTGGGCTTTCCCCCCGGCTCCTCGTCGAACTCGAAGTAGCCCCGCCTTATAGGCTCAGGAGCAGTATTCAGCAGCAGCCCCACATGGGCATTGTCGAAAAAGGGCCTGCCGCTGGTGATAAAGGCCTCCTCGGGGGTGCAGGGATACTCCTGCCGGAACATGGCCTCGTCCCCGGCGCAGTTGGTGGCTATGCACCAGCGCCGCCAGCTAAGCTGCTCCTGGTCAAGCCCCAGACGCTCCATAAGCTCCTTTTCGTAGGCCGTCCACTCCATCCCCGGCTCCACCGCCTTGCGGTAGCCCGGCTCCTTGTACCAGGCCATGAACACAGCCCGAAAGCCGTTTCGCCCTGCCACAGCCTCGTCCCAGAAGTCCTTGAACTGCCCCAGACCGTTTGCGGTGGTCTCATAGATAACGCAGCTGTCCCCATCATCGGGCACCGCCTGCATAAGGGCCACATGGGTCTCCTTGAAATTGGGCCAGAAAGCCACCTCGCTGCCGTGGACATTGGAAAAGGTGAAGCCGCGCCCTGCCCCCTTGCTGCCCGCGGTGACGCAGCGAATGCGGCTTCTCAGCCCCGGCCCTCCCGAAGAGCCGGGATTGCCAAAGCTAAGCTCCTGGGCGTTGGAGGTCTTTTTCATGGGCTTTACAGGTTCGGGGAGCTCCTCGTAAAAGAGCTTGTTCATCTCGAAAAGATTCCGGGTGGCCTCGTCGTCGTGAGCCATTATCAGGGTGCTGGCATTGAAGCTGGTGGCGGAGTTTGCGAAGAACATCCCCTCTATAAGGGTGGAAAAGCCCATCTGCCGCCCCTTGAGAAGGACTATGCGCACCGGACCTCCCTTTTGGTGCTCTTCCCGGACTATGTCGTAAAATTCCCGCTGGGCCGCGTTCAGCTTAAAGGGGATGACATGGCCCCGCTTGTCCCGGATGCGGAGGAAATTTTCGCAGTAAAAGCGGGGATTGCGGATGTCCGTCAAAACCTTCGGCCTCCCTCCAGCTCCTCAAGGAAATCCTCGATGCTGCGCCCCTCGCTCCGGCCCTTGCCGCTGTCGGGCCCCACCGCCATCTTCCCGATGGCTGAAAGAGCCTTTATAGCCCCCTCGGCGTCGAACTCAAAGGTGCCGTCGTGGACATAGCAGCGGCTCTCCTTGTCCCAGACCATGTGGGGGGTCTGCTCCATGCACCTCTCTGCCACCTCCGCCAGCTTTCGCCATACCCACTGGGGCGTGACCTCCATCTCTCCTGCATTGTCCCGCTCCAGCGCCTCACGATAAGCCAGCACCTTTTCATTTTTCAGCATCTTGGCTGCCTGAGCCCCGGCTATTTTCTCGCCGAAGCCTGCCTTTCTGGCTGCGGCTATTGGCTCTGCCCCCTCTGCCAGAGCCTGGGCAAATGCAAGCTGCTTTTCCGTCAGCGCTGAGCGCAGCTCCTCAAGACTCATGTCCCTGTGCCTCATTTCCAATCTTCTCCCTCCTTTCTCTCAGTCCCGCCCTCCGCCCTCTTATGCCGGTGGCTCATCTCACTCTCACACCCCTAAGCACTTCGGCGGGATCGGAAAAACCCCGGCTGCGCAAAAGGGCATCTATGCCGCCGCTGTATACAGCAGCGGTGTACTGCCCGTAGCTGAGCCCAAAGGCCTTTGCCTCAGCGTCCACCCTTGCAAGGCTCTTGCCCCGCAAATCCTGCCAGGAGAGAAGCCTGGCTGTGCTCAGCTTTCTTTTTCTTCCGCTGCGCTTTGCTTTCTCGGCGCAGGCGCGGCAGTATTTTCTGTTGGGCGCGGTCTTCACCACTCTCCGCCCACAGCTGACGCAATCTATGTATTGAATGACTTTCTCCTTCTCTGCCATTTCTATTACCTCTTTATGTATCTATGTTGCGCTACGCAACTTATGTGCAAAAAAATAAAATCCCCAGCGAATACGCACCGGCTCTCCATGGGTGCTGTAGGGGCGGACCGATGTGTCCGCCCGCGGGCGATTCGCGAATCGCCCCTACAAATAATTGCGTAAACCAGCTCCCGCCGCGCAGCATGCACCCGCGCACCGTACAGCCCCCGGCGAATACGCGATATCCCCGTCTCGCACCCGTAGGGGACGGCCTCCCGGACGTCCCGTCAAACACACTCGCCGCCTTGTTGCGCTGTGCAACTTTTAGCCGCAGTATAGCACCAAAATCAAAACTTGTCAATAGCGCTGTGCAACATTGTCGCAAATGCGTATTGCACTGCGCAATTTAATGTGCTATTATATACCCAAATACGAAGGAGGATGAGCCCATGAACGTCATCGAGGTCGGCTCCCGGATAAAGGAGGCCCGCGCCCTTCGCGGACTCACCATGGCCCAGCTTGGAGAAAAGGCGGGCATAAACAAATCCAGCATCAAGCGCTATGAGGACGGCGCCATCTCAAATCCACGGCTTCCCGCCCTCAACGCCATAGCCCGTGCTCTCGGGGTGAATCCTGCATGGCTTCTGGGTATCTCGGAGGATATTTTACCCATGGAGGAAACTCCCGGCCTTCCTCTTGCCCTCCATGAGATAGTTGAGGGCCTCAATGATAGCGGCGTCAGCGAGCTTGTGGACTACGGCAAGTACCTCTACAGCAAGGAGGAGTTCCGCCTCGGAGAGGGCGAACGCCGCAGCTTTTATCCCGCTGCAGCCCCCAGAGCCCTGCCCACGGAGATACGCTACATCCGCCATTACCTGACTCCCGCCGCAGCGGGTTATGCCTCCCCCATTGAGGGCGAGGACTACGAGCTCATGGCTGTGGACGATACCGTACCCACCAGGGCAGACTTCTGCATCTCCGTCTCCGGCGACTCCATGTCCCCCTACATTGAAGACGGCAGCCTTGTGTATGTCCAGCGTGACGCCACTCTGGAGATGTTCGATGTGGGCATATTCTTTGTGGATGGAGACGTGCTGTGCAAGCAGTACTGCACCGACGCCTTCGGCACGCTGTATCTCCTCTCCGCCAACCCAAAAAGGGAGGACGCCAACCGCATCATACCCCGCTCCGGCGACTCCACCGTGGTCTGCTTCGGCAAGGTTCTCCTGCCCCGAAAGCTCCCCAAGCCCATATACAACTAAGCGCAGTCAGGCCCACCCGTATAACGGGTGGCCTGCTCCGGCCCTATAAGGGCCTATTGTTGGCCGCGCCTTAAGGCGCGGTGAAACGGTCTGCCGACCGCATAAGGTTCACGAGCGGCCCCACCAAGTGGGGCTGCTTTTATTTGCTCTTATTAGCCGGCTCACCCGTAAACGGGTCGTAATATTCCTTTATCGTCATTTGATCCGATATTTTGTCCTCTGCCAGTTGATTGCGGATGTATTCTGCAATCGCCTTCTTGTTTCTGCCTACTGTATCCACATAATATCCTTTACACCAAAATTGTCTATTTCCGTACTTATACTTCAGATTTGCGTGTCTGTCGAATATCATCAGCGAACTTTTCCCTTTGAGATATCCCATGAACTGTGATACACTATATTTCGGTGGTATACTTACTAGCATGTGGATATGGTCCGGGCAGGCTTCCGCTTCCAGTATCTCTACTCCTTTGTACTCACACAATTTTCGTATGATACTGCCTATGTCCGCTTTTATCTGCCCATATATCACTTGTCTTCGGTATTTTGGGGCGAACACTATGTGATACTTGCAGTTCCATCGTGTATGCGCCAGACTGTCTAATTCTTCTTTTTTCTTTGGCATGATATTCCTCCTTCGTTACTTTGGGATGTGGTCGGCAAACCTGCTCCCATTGTATCG
>JAZSFJ010000105.1:0-3816 GCA_045532145.1 Oscillospiraceae bacterium | reverse complement strand
GTTCAGGCGGGCAGCGAGGTTTCCACCCTTCTGGGCCGTATGCCCTCCGCCGTTGGTTACCAGCCCACTCTGGCAACGGAAATGGGCGAGCTGCAGGAGCGCATAACCTCCACAAAATCCGGCTCTGTCACTTCCGTTCAGGCAGTTTATGTGCCCGCCGACGACCTTACCGACCCCGCCCCCGCAACCACCTTCTCCCATCTGGACGCCACCACGGTTCTCAACCGCTCCATAGCCGAGCAGGGTCTCTACCCCGCTGTTGACCCTCTGGAATCCACCTCCCGCATCCTTGAACCGGACATTGTGGGCGAGGACCACTACCGCATTGCCAGAAGAGTTCAGGAAATTTTGCAGAAATACAGCGAGCTTCAGGATATAATCGCCATTCTGGGTATGGAAGAGCTCAGCGACGAGGACCGCGCCATCGTCAACCGCGCCCGCCGCATCCAGCGCTTCTTGTCCCAGCCCACCCATGTGGCCGAAAAGTTCACCGGCGTTCCCGGCGTATATGTGCCCCTCCGGGAAACTCTCCGTGGCTTCGACGCCATTATAAAGGGTGAGATGGACCATCTCCCCGAGGCCGCCTTCTACAATGTTGGCACTCTGGAGGACGTTATCGCCAAGGCTCAGGCCATTGAGCGGGGTGAGATCTGATGGCCAGCTTCTATATCCACATTCTGGCCGAGGACCACGTTGTCATCCGTGGTGATTGCGAAAGCCTTGTGCTGCCCCTTGTGGACGGCCTCTACGGCGTTCAGGCTCACCACAGCAGCATGATAAGCGCCATAGTTCCGGGAGTTCTCAGCTGCACCATGGCCGACGGCAGCAGCCTTACCCTTGCCGTGAGTAACGGCCTTGTAAAGGTGGAGGACAATGACGTTCTGGTGCTGGTGGAAAGCGCCGAGGAAGGCGCCGATATAGACGCTATCCGCGCCCAGCGGGACGCCGAGGAGGCCGAAGCTCTCCTGCGTTCACAGAAAAGCAAAATGGAATACCGGGCCGCACAGGCCAGTCTCATCCGTGCCACCAACCGCCTCAAAGTCAAAGGCAGATATGACGCACGGGAGAAATAATGAAATAATAACAAAAACCTCCGAAGCCATGATAGCTTCGGAGGTTTTTTGATACATAAGTAGAGGACGGCATCTTCGACGTCCCGCGGGCGATTCGTGAATCGCCCCTACGGGGTTTGCGTGATTTTCAGCTATTACCGTAGGGGCGGACCGGCGTGTCCGCCCGCGGCGCGATGACCTCATCGCGCCGCATAATCAGGCGGGAGCAAGCCCTGCTCTGCGGAATTTGCATTGCTCCGTTGTGGGGGAGGCTATCAGCCTCCCGCGGGCGGATTTCCTCCATGCCTCGTAGGGCGCGTCGACCCGGCGCGCCGGCGGTATGCAGTGGGTTTTTGTATACAATTTGGGCGAATTCGTATCAAGCAAGGACACAAATGTAATGAACGGTCAAGACCGTTCCCTCAACCTGTCAAAGAGCATCATCAAATACCTCCCTCTGACGAGGGAGGTGCCGAGCTGGGGCGAGGCGGAGGGAGAGAAAAGTTCGCAAAACTCTGAATTTTGGTACAAATTACAACTTCTTTGTTATCTCTCCCCCAGTCAGCTTCGCTGACAGCCCCCTCGTCAGAGGGGGCTAAGTGCTTTTTTGACACCCTGAGGGAACGGTCAAGGCCGTTCCCTACACATAGCATCAAAGCAGCACCAGAGCAAAGGCAAGCAAAACCGCCAGCAGGGCGAAGTTCAGAGCGAGGAACAGCCCCATGAATTTTCCTGTATCCGCACCCGAAGAGGAAGAGTATATCTTCATACTGATAAGGCTGGCAAGACTGGCAACGGGAGTGCCCAGACCGCCGATGTTCACGCCGATGAGCAATTCTCGCCCACTCTCGGTAAAGCCGGAGAGAAGCACCGCGGCGGGCACATTGCTGATGACCTGACTGAGCAGAGCGCCCAGCACTATCTCCCGCCCGGCTATAAGCCCCGCAAGGGCCTCGCGCACCGGCTCTATGCGGCCTATGTTGCCCACGAAGATGAAAAAGCAGCAGAAGGTGAGAAGGAGGAGAAAGTCCGCCTTCAAAAGGAGCTTCCTGTCAAAAACAAGGCAGGCTACAATAAACACAGGCAAAAGCACATACCACTCCATGGCCCGGAACACCACCAGCATGCTGAGCACAAAGAGCGCAGCGGAGAACACGAAGCCCTTTTTATCCACGCCGGGACACTCTCCGAAATTCACCTCAAGGCGCTCCTTTTTAAGGAAAAGGCACATGAGGGCGACGAGCAGTCCGCTCACAAGGCAGACAGGAGCGGTTGCGGAGAAAAAGTCCCCGGCGCTCATGGAGTAGTGGGAGAAAAGGTGGATATTCTGAGGATTGCCCGGAGGGGTGAGCATGCTGCCAAGATTGGCGGCCACCGTCTGCAGCACCACCACGGGCAGAATCAGCTTCTCCTTGCCCGCCACTCCCAGCACCGCCACGGCGAAGGGCACAAAGGTCAAAAGGGCCACATCGTTGGTGATGAGCATACTGGAGAAAAAGCAAAGGGCAATGAGTATCACAGCCAGCCCGCGGCTGTTCCGGGAGCGGACGCAGAGGCTATGGGCCAGATGGGCAAAAAAACCCGCCCTTGTGAAGCCCGCCACCGCCGCCATGAGGCAATAGAGCAGCACTATAGTGCGAAAATCTATGTAGCCTATGTACTCCCGGTCGGGAGGCACGAAAAAGCAGCTTGCTGCAGCCGCCAGCGCCGCAATGCTCAGCACCGGCTCTTTTTTGATAAAGGTCTTTATCTTGTTCAAGGGAAGAGCTCCTTTAAATAAATCTACAATATAAATGCCTTCCCCCGGGGGAAGGTGGCATTTGCGTAAGCAAATGACGGATGAGGGACTTTTGGCAACTGCTTTATGTGTTGTACTGCTGAAATCCCAGCAGCTTATTACCGCGCAATTCGCCTTGGGATTTTTGCAAGGACAGAATTTTCACCGCTAAGACCCTCATCAGTAGCGGCGTACGGCAAGCCCCCGCCCTAGGTTGCTGACAGCTTCCCCCAGGGGAAGCCTATGTGGTTTGTTTTTAAATAAAAAAATACAATATAAATGCCTTCCCCTGGGGGAAGGTGGCCCGTAGGGCCGGATGAGGGAAATGGAGCACCTAAGTTTAGCTGAGAGCTGATTTAAAATGCTCCCAGACCCTCATCAGTAACGGCGTACGGCAAGCGCCCACCCTACGGCGCCGTGCCAGCTTCCTCCAGGGGAAGCCTTAAAAGGCGTTTTCACCCGCCGACACATTCTACCACAGCTTCGGTCCATATTCCATATATTTTATTTATTATAAATAATTTTCAAAAAAGGCTTGATATTTATTCACTAAAGTGCTATATTCTAGTGCATACCGATGAATACTTATTGATATTCAGTGAATATTTCGCATAGAAAGAGGTTTTAGACATGAGTGAAAACAAAAACTACAAGAAGATAGTTCTGGCATATTCCGGCGGTCTTGATACTTCCATCATCATTCCCTGGCTGAAGGAAAACTACCCCGGCTGCGAGGTCATCGCCGTTTCTGGCAACGTGGGCCAGGCAGACGAGCTTGAAGGTCTCGAGGAAAAGGCCCTCAAGACCGGCGCCAGCAAGCTCTATGTTCTGGACCTCACCGACGACTATGTGGATAACTACATAATCCCCACCATGAAGGCCGGAGCCATTTATGAGGAATACCTGCTGGGCACCAGCCACGCCCGCCCCTGCATCGCCAAGGGCCTTGTGGAGATAGCTCTCAAGGAGGGCGCCGACGCCATCTGC
>JAZSFJ010000080.1:0-20113 GCA_045532145.1 Oscillospiraceae bacterium | reverse complement strand
GAGGGGCAATATCGTCCATGCCTTTCTTGTGGGCGGGCTTATATGCACGCTGGGGCAGCTTCTTATCGGCGCATACACGGCTCTCGGGCTGGATGGGGAGAAGGCCTCCACAGCCTGCTCGCTGACGCTGGTTTTTCTGGGGACACTGCTGACGGGGCTTGGCGTCTATGACGATATAGCCAAATTTGCCGGAGCGGGAACGCTGGTGCCCATAACGGGCTTTTCCAATGCCGTGGCCTCCCCCGCCCTTGAGTTCAAAACCGAGGGCTATATCACCGGCACTACGGTGAAGATATTCACCATTGCAGGCCCCGTCATCGTCTGCGGCGTCAGCGCCAGCGTGGTGTATGGTTTGATTTATTGGGCGGCAAGCACATTGTTCTGACTTAAGGGGAGGCGCTTTACCTCCCCGAATCTTTTTTCAGAAGAACGATTTCGGATTGACAGGAGAATATTGCAGTGCTATATTCTCCTTAGAAATGCCTGCTCAAGCAGGCGGGAAAGGAGCTTAAAAGTATGATTGTTCGCGAGGTCGTCACCGGCTAACTGAATATGGGCGTCCATAAAGATGGGGGGCTAAGACCTCCTGGTTTAGTGCGCCGTTTTTTAAGTAACTTTCGGATATGTGGTAACCGCAGGATGCGCCCCATGACGAGGGCTGCTTTGCTGCGGTATTTTTGCGCCCATTTTCAGTTAGCTATAACCAAACAAAACTGAATTTGGAGGAAATTAAATTGAAATTATCCGATTACGGCTGTGTGCCGAATACAGAAAATCTGCCGGGTATCCCGGCCAGAGTTACCGCCGTACATAAGGAGCGGTATGAAATCGTCTGCGAGTATGGCATGAGCCATGCCCGGCTTAAAACCAAAGAATATTACGGCGGAACAGAAGTATTCCCCACCACAGGGGATTTCGTGATGATCAACTACATTGAAAACGGCGACAGCCAGATTATCGCCACCCTGCCCCGCCGCACCTTTTTCTCCCGCCGGGAACCCGGCCCTATACCCAGAGATCAGGCGGTGGCAGCAAATTTTGATTATGTGTTCATCATGCAGTCCCTGAATCTGGATTTCAACCCCAAGCGTCTTGAGCGGTATCTCACCCTTGCATGGCAGTCCGGAGCCACCCCGGTTGTTCTGCTGACAAAAGCTGACCTTGTGGACAATTACTGGGATTACCTGACCGCTGTGGAGCGTGTGGCCGCCGGAGTGAGCACCCATGTGGTCAGCGCCCATACGGGATACGGACTGCAAAGGCTCAATGCCTATCTGCAGCCGGGAAACACCGTGGTGTTCCTTGGCTCTTCAGGCGTGGGCAAATCCAGTCTGGTCAACACCCTTGCCGGGAAGGAAATTATGACCGTCAACGGCATTCGCGAGGACGACAGCAAGGGTCGCCACACCACCACCCACAGGCAGCTGATCCGTTTGGATAGCGGCGTGATGATAATCGATACCCCCGGCATGAGAGAACTGGGTATGTGGGATGTGTCGGAGGGACTGAGCGATGCCTTTGCAGATGTGGAACAGTTTATTGGGAAATGCCGCTTCTCTGACTGCAAACATGAAACAGAACCGGGCTGCGCCATCAAAGCCGCCATTGCGGCAGGAGAACTGGATATCGCCCGTTGGGAGAGCTACCGAAAGCTCAGCGAGGAAGCAGTAGACCGGGATGAGATGCTCCGCCGCAAGCAGGAGTGGGCCAAGGGTGTTGCGAAATTTACGAAGCAGAGAAAAAAGGAAATCTGGTAATGGAAAGAATCATCAAATCTATGGAAGAAAAATATCTGCTTCCCGCAGCGGAACTGGCAGAGAAGGTATTCACGGCTTCTGAATCTCCAGAAGATGGCGCATTGGTTCGCCGTCTGGTGGAAGAAATCCGCAGCAAGGGCTTTTACCTGCCGGAGCTGGAGCTGATTATGGTGGATGAAAATGATGAGGTCATCGGATATGTGATGTTCTCCCGCTTCCATCTGGAGGGCAAGTTCGAAAACGAACTGCTGATTCTTAGCCCGGTGGCTGTGAAAACCGAACTCCAGCGGCAGCACATTTCCAAGGAGCTCATCGAATATGGCTTGAAAAAGGCAGCAGCTATGGGCTATAAGGCGGTCATCGTGGAGGGCAATCCCATGAACTACCGCAGCCGTGGCTTCGTCACCTCTGCCGACTATGGCATCACCGCCCATGAGTCTGTGGGCCTGCCCGCGCCGGAATGCCTGATGGTCAGGGAATTGATTCCCGGCGGCTTGAATGGCATCCACGGCAAGGTGTCATACAGCGATTATGAGGCTCTGAAATAGACTTCGCAGAAAAGGCTTGCCCATTGGCAAGCCTTTTTTCATGGTGTCAAAAAACCTGTCATTGCGACCGTAGGGCGGGCACTTACTCAGGCTATACGGGACGATGTAGGCATCGTCCCCTACGAGGGCGGTGTGAAATGGTGCTTTGTAGGGGCGGATGCCCACATCCGCCCGTATAATCAGGCGTGCGGCAAGCACCCGCCCTACGTGACTGGTTCTTTGACAGGCTGAACCGGACACTTACAGTGTCCGGTTTAACACATATTTCAATGGATTGTTCTCGATATATTCCGAAATCTCGCAATAATCCTGCTGATTTCGTATCCCATGCTCATAAAAGGATTTTTGCCAGATAGCTCTGCCAACCTGCTTTGTTACCGAGCCCTTGAACTGCTTCATTACCCTTGATATCGTAGGGGCGACCTGTGGTCGCCCGTCCGCATGCGTATCTATGAACAGTATCATATGGATGTGATCCGGCATGATGCAATACTTGTCAACACGCACTGCGGCATAAACAGTATTAAGCTTTTGAGTCTCCTTGTCTACAATGGTTCCTATGTCAGATAAGAGAATGTCGGCGGGCGAACACAGTTCGCCCCTACGGTCAGACCAGAAGATATGCTCCCGATTGGCAGCGCAGACAGTAATGAAATATGCTCCAGGGGTGGAATAATCAAAATTTTCAATGCGAATTCTCTTCCGCATTGGCAGGTTATTCATATGTGCACCCTTTTCCCTTATATGCATAGCTTCCCAAGCCCCGCTCACATTCAGCGATAAATGGTGTTTATTATTTCTGTGTCCGTACTTATGCCTCCCATAAAAATAAAGGCATTATTATTGTAGCGCTCCGGCAGCTTTTCAAGATTTTTCCCTATGACCACATAGTTCCTTCTTCTGAAATAAACCATACTGCTTTCAGAAACAAAGGTATCGCTGTATTTTTCTTCCCGCACCCACTTTCTCTGTGCAGGATGGAGAGGGTCGGCAAAGGGTATGCCCTCCAGATCCTCCGCCGTGGGACAAGTGTCGAAAACATTGCAGTAAAGCTGGAAAATGGCCCAATATTCTTTTATATCGGGCTCGATGGATGAGAAGTGGTTTATTTTATCTCCCACCTTGCGGAAAACAACATATTTGCCCTCATAGTTCCGGAACTCTTCCTCCGGGAGAAAACATTGGCTCAAATAATGCTTATCGGCGGTTTTAAGCTGAAAGGCTACCAAATCGCCCGTTTCAAATATGGGCTTCAAATAGCGGTCAAGCCGGATTTTCTTGGGAGGCGGCATTGGAGACAGTAGCTTCTCCCGCAATTGGGCAAGAACCTTTTTCCGCTTGTTTAGCACAGATTGGCCTTCGTCGGCCCAGATGTCCAGCCCGAAGCCGGAGTCTATCATTTCAATGGCTTTTTCCCGTATTTCCTCCGTCAAAATGCCGTGTTTCCACATAAAGTCGGCCAGAGAGTAGTAATAGCTGCTCCACTCTTCCTCGTCGGATTCGTCGAACATACCGCGTACATAAGAGTCGATTTTTTGCAGCGCCGTTTCAAAGTCATTATACAAAAATGCGGCCTTGTACTCGCTCTTCAGGTCCTGTGCAGTGTCGTTTCCGTAGACGCTTGCACTCCATGTTCCCACTATCATCACACTCCTTTCATTTGCATTCTAGCATCCATCGCTCTTCAAGTAAATATTTTTCACCAGAGCCAATCTTATAGCAATGGAGCAAAAGCATTTTTTATTGCTAGATATGTGCTCCATGTGGTATAATTTATTAGTTGTAAGCATTACAACTAATCCAACAAAAGAGATGATTTTTATGAACATCAAAGTTCCCATTGCCATACTGGCTGTTCGGGCTGTGCGCCTTATAGCCAGAGTGCTTCACAAGGGCGGCACTGCAAAGCCCGGCGAGATTGCCCTGAAAATCTGCCCCAATCTCCTCAGCGTCCTCTCCCGTGGTGTGAAGACTGTGGTCATCACCGGCACCAACGGCAAGACCACCACCGCCCGCATGGTGGAGCAAGTCTTTGCGGACGCCGGCTACGACTACATTGCCAACCGCTCCGGCGCAAACCTCATAAGCGGCATTACCACCGAGTTTGCCCTGAAAAGCAGCCTCTTTGGCCGCTGCAAGTGCACCCATGCGGTTATTGAGTGCGACGAGGCAGCCTGCCGCCGCACTCTTATGCAGCTCAGGCCCGAAGCCGTGCTTATCACCAACCTTTTCCGGGATCAGGTGGACCGCTTCGGCGATGTGAGTGTTACGCTGCAGAATATCCGGGAGGGCCTTGAGAAGGTGCCCGAGACCACAATCTGCATCAACGCCGACTGCCCCCTGTGCTCCTCCCTCTCCACTCTCCCCAACCCCTGCATTTACTACGGCCTTGAGGAGGGCGCAGTCTCTGTCTCCGGCTCCGAGCTGGGCGATGTGAGACGCTGCCCCGGCTGCGGAGGGGAGCTTCGCTACTCCTACCGCACATTCGGCCATCTGGGTGGCTGGAGCTGTCCCGACTGCGGCAAGGGCCGTGCTGAAACTCAGGTTGCCGTAACGGACATTCTCGCCTCCACTGCCGAAGGCAGCCGGGTGAATATCCGTGTGAATGGGGAAACCAGCCCTGTCAGCGTGAATCTCCCCGCCGTTTACAACATCTATAATGCCGCCGGAGCTACTGCCGCTGCCTTGGCTATGGGCTTCCAGCCTTCCGCCGCCTATGCCGCCCTTGAGAACTTCTCCTGCGGCTTCGGCCGAATGGAGACCCTGCCCATCGGTGAAAAGGGCGCCAGAATGATGCTGGTGAAAAACCCCACCGGCTGCGAGCAGGTGCTCAATTTCCTCTCCGGCCTTGAGGAGAGCTTCAATCTGGTTATCTGCCTCAACGACAAGGCAGGCGACGGCACGGATATTTCATGGATTTGGGAGACCGGCTTTGAAAAACTCTCTGCTCTGGGTGACAAGCTCATCGGCGTCAGCGTTTCCGGCATACGCTGGGCTGACATGGCCCTGCGCCTCAAATATGCAGGCATTGCCGAGGAGAAGATAAGCTGCGCTCCCGACTACGAGGCCCTCTGCGATGATATGGCCCAAAAGAGCGAGCCCACTTATATCATCCCCACCTACTCAGCCATGCTGGAGCTGAGAAGCCACATTGTCCGCCGCACCGGCGGTGCCGAATTCTGGGAGGGCTGAGATAATGGAAATGAAAATATGCCATCTTTATCCCGATGTTATGAATCTCTACGGCGATGTGGGCAACCTTATCGCTATGGAAATGCGCCTTAAGTGGCGAGGCATTGACTGCCGCATCACTCCCGTGGGAATGGGCGAAAAGGCCGATTTCGGGGATTTTGACCTTATCTTCATCGGCTCAGGTCGCGAAGAGGAGCAGAAAACCCTTGCTGCTGACCTTACCGAGAACAAAGCCGAAGCCCTCCGCTCCGCTGCTGAGAGCGGCACCGCCATTCTTGCCATAGGCGGAGGAATGGAGCTTCTTGGCCGCTATATTGAGCACTCCGACGGCAGCCGCATTGAGGGCGCGGGAGTTTTGGATATGCACACCCTGGGCGCAAAGGAGCGCCACACTGGAAACTATATGTTCTCCACCCCCTGTGGCAACGTTGTGGCCTTTGAAAATCACAGCGGCAGCACCTATCTTGGCGAAGGTCTTGAGCCTCTTGGCAAGGTGGAAGTGGGCTACGGCAACAACGGACAGGGCGACGAGGGCGCCAGATACAAAAACGTTTTCGGCTCTTACGGCCACGGCTCCCTCCTGCCCAAAAATCCCGCCCTCTGCGACGAAGTGCTGAAAGCCGCTCTCTCCCGCCGCTATGGGGAAGTGGAGCTTGCTCCCCTTGATGACAGCGCGGAGCAGACCGCCCATGACTACATGGTAAAGAGGCTGAAGCCATGACAAAACCTCTTATTTGTATTTCCAACGCCTCCAACCATAACGCGAAACTGAGCCCCAATGCCACCCGGCAGATAGTCCTCAGCAGGGCCTACCCGGACGCCATCGCAGCAGCGGGAGCTGTGCCCGTGGTAACAGCGGAGCACTGCCCGGAGGATCTTGCCAAGCTCTGCGACGGCCTTGTGCTCAGCGGCGGTGAAGACATTGAGCCGGAGATGTTCGGAGAGACCATCCTCAACGACAGCGTTGTGCTGGACACGGAGCGCACGAATTTTGAAGTCCCTCTCATCCGCGCCTTTCTTGAAGAGGGCAAGCCCATTCTGGCAATCTGCCGGGGCAGCCAGATACTCAGCTGTCTTCTGGGCGGCGACCTCTGGCAGGACCTTGTGGAGCAAAAGGGCCTTGTCCATATGGACAAGAATATGCGCCATCGCCTTGACTGCGCCGAGGGCAGTCTGCTGCACAAGCTGTTTGGCGCCAGCTTCAAGGTGAACAGCACCCACCATCAGGCAGTGCGCAATGTTGCTCCCGGCTTCTGGGTCACCGCCATAAGCGAGGAGGGCATTGTGGAGGCCTATGAGCACGAAAGCCTCCCCATCTGGGCCACCCAGTTCCACCCCGAGCGCCTCACCGGCACATGGTCCGACGGCAGCACCCCGGACTTCGCTCCCCTTTTTGAGTTTTTCGTTGAAAAGGTGAAGAAATTTAAGAATCAATAAATTTCACCCCTTGTTTCTCGCTATGGAGAGGCAAGGGGTGTTTGCTGTATACGAGCCAAAAAGGTCTTCCCCCAGGGGAAGCCTTTATTGGGTTTTTATCGTTTTTCGATAAAAAGTTATTGACAAACGGGTATAGCATAGGATATTATGGAGTCACAAAAGGAAAGGAGCATTCAACCATGCCTTCAAGATACAAAAATATTTCCACTTTTTTCTCCATCGGCATCGCCATCGTTCTTATGCTTTTATGCATAGGCGGGCTTTTCATTCTGCCGGAGCTGACGGACAAGCTCATTGACACCCGGGACGTTATCGGCAACCGCAACGACCTGGGCGCCGCCGGGCGGGCATTTATCCATGTGCTGGCCTACGCCCTGCTTCTGCTCATTATGACGGCGGATGTGTTTCTCTTCCTGCTGCTGCGAAGGGTTCGCTCTGGTCTTGTTTTCACCGCAAAAAGCGTGGTATGCATCCGCGGCGTCAGCTGGTGCTGCATTCTCATGTGCCTTGTGACGGCTCTGCTGGGTATATACTTCCAGCTTAGCTTCTTCATCGCCTTCGGTCTGCTCTTCCTTGGAGTCTGCCTGCGGATAGTGAAGAGCACTATTGAAGAGGCCACAGAAATCAAGAGCGAAAACGATCTGACTGTCTGAAATGGGGTGAGGGCAAAATGGTAGTTATTAATCTTGATGTTATGATGGCAAAGCGAAAGATGTCATTAAATGAGCTCTCCGAAAAGGTGGGCATCACTCTTGCCAATCTCTCCATTCTGAAAAACAACAAAGCCAAGGCCATCCGCTTTTCCACTCTGGACGCCATCTGCAAGGCTCTGGACTGTCAGGTGGGGGATATTATTGAATTTGTAAAGGAGGAATGACCGTGAACGAAAGCACTCCCTGTCCATTACCCAATGCTTCCGAAGTCACACACCGGGTGTTTTCCGTCGGGGAAACTCTGTTCGCATGGTTTTCCCTGCTGGCAGGCTATATCTTCTGCAGAGCATTTCCTGTCTGGCTTGGGCCTCTGGGGGCATTTTTGCTGGTAATACTTCTCTTTACCGCCTCCACTCTTGTGCTCAGCAAGAAGGGGCTGCGCCCGGGGAAGCTGAGCATTATTGTGGGGGCAAGCGGTATTGTGGTGGCCTGCGCCCTTCCTCTTAGCACCGGAACTATGATTCAGACCCTTGCTTCCGGCTACGCCCTTACGGCATGGCTTTACTATGTCTACAGCACTTGCGGAAACAGTCTTGAAAAGGGCTTCACGGACTATCTGGCCATTGATTTCTTCAAGGCCCTCCTTATGCCTTTTTCCTCCATGAGACTTTTGTTCCGGGCGCTTTTTTACGGACGTGCAACAGGCTGTGGAAAGTTCCTTTTGAAGCTATTGGCTGGTGTGCTTATAGCCCTTGTTCCCACAGCTCTGGTTCTTGGGAATCTCAGCTACGACGCGGGCTTTTCAGCACTCCTTTCCCGGATATTCGCCTTTGATGACATGGATATTATCTCCCACACGGCTTCCATAGTCTTCGGCATTCCCGTGGGTATGTATTTCTTCGGGGCCCTCATTTCCTCCGAAGACCGGAAAATGAGGGAAATAATTACCGCAGAGGGCTGCGAAAAAGCAGCCGTAAAAATGCGCATCGCCCCTGTTGTCACCGCTGTAGCGGCTTGTCTGCCCATTTTGTTCCTTTATGTGGTGTTTTTCATCTCCCAATGGAGCTACTATGTCTCCGGCTTCACCGGAGTACTGCCCGAGGGCTTCAGCTATGCCAGATACGCCGTAGATGGCTTTTTCCAGCTCTGCACCGTTTCCGTTATTAACCTTGTTATTCTTGCCGCTCTGGGTGTTTTCATGAAGCGTGGCAAGGGTGGAAGCGCTCTTGTGTTCAAGCTGCTTTCTCTCATTTTCTCCCTTTTCACTCTGGTGCTTATCAGCACAGCCTTTGCAAAGCTTGTGATGTACATTGATTATTACGGCCTCACCCCCAAGCGGGTCTACGCCGCATGGTTCATGGCTGTAATGGCGCTCATATTCATTTTGCTTGCAGTGAAGCAGTTTGCGGCCAAACTGAATGTTATAGCTCTCTCCATGGCTGTGACCGTAGTGATGTTCGCAGGTCTGAGCCTTGCTAATCCCAACGCCCTCATAGCCCGCTATAATGTGGACCGCTATCTGGAAGGCAGCCTCGCCACAGTGGACATCGGTGCCATGGAGGATCTTGGCCTTGCCGCCGTGCCTGAAATGGTGCAGCTTATGGAGGCACTTGAGGAGGATGGAGACGAGGGAGATACCTATACCTCCACGGTGATATTCTTAAACAATATGAAGATCCGCTTAATTCACGAGGACGGCATTTTTGACATGAATCTGCCATGGTTACGGGCCAGGAAAGCCCTTGGCAGCGTGTATATACCGGGAACTGACGGAACAAATGTGTTGAGGTAGCAATATGTGGTTTTTCTTTTCCATAGCAGCCGGGGCTCTGCCGCTTATAGGCCTCTGGCTCAGCGGTAAAGGCGAAAAGCGAGTCTGGCCATTCTCTCTGGGCAGCTTTCTCTTTTTCGCCCTTCTCTGTATGGATGAGCTTTTCACCATCCGCAGGCGCTGCTTTAATGGGGACTTCGGCGGCATAGAAGACACCATAGGTGCAGTGCTGCTGATAACAGCCGCGGTGGCTATAGTTGTGCTTGCACTGAACTCCGTGCTGCTGGCTGTGTGCTGCGAGAAGGAGTGAAACGAGCGAGGATGGAAAATGCTTTGAAATTGTGCCTCGTAGGGGACGATGCCCACATCGTACCGCCGTACGAATTGCGCACATTGATTTTCCCCCCCACGTAGGGGCGATTCACGAATCGCCCGCCGTGCGCAGGAATTCCGGGACGTCGAGGACGCCGTCCCCTACGATGGGAAACCGGAATGAAACGTATTCGCCGAACCCGGAATAAATATAAATGCCTGCCGCCGGCGCGCCGAGTCCGGCCATGGGCTGCCCTACGGGCCTAAATCGGAACCCGAATAGTTGATTTCACCACAGCCGTAGGGCGGGCGCTTGCTCCCGCCATTTTGCGGACGATTCACGAATCGCCCGCCGCGGCGCAAGAATTTCGGGACGTCGAGGACGCCGTCCCCTACGAGAAATCGCTAATGTCAACTCGGGCGGACACATAGAAAGGAGCGATATTATGGACACCCAAGCAATAAAGCGTTTTTTCGGGAAGCGTTCCACTGCCAATATTTTGGTATGTGCTTATATCGTCTTTAGCCTGCTAAATGTAGCAGCATTCTTTCGGTGGGGATATATAGACATATCATACACCCTTTGGGGCAACCACTCTATATTCTATCCATTTATAGGTCTTCTCCTTGCAGCTGACATGGGCTCAAAGACATTGATGATTTTCATGTTCGCCTATTGGCCTTTAAGCATTGTCTTCCTCATCGTCTCCCTCATTCTTGTGCTCACACGAAGGAATTATTTGCTGATTCTTCTGGCCGTAGAGATTGATGTTATTTTTGTTCTCCTTTTTGCTGTAGTTAACATTCTGTGGGTTGGTTTTTTGTCCCTTCATTTAGCCATGCTAATAGGCGCCGCTATGAATCTTGTCTTTGGCCTTTATCTCCATTGGTATCGAAAAGGGATAATGCGAGCGTAGGGGCGATTCACGAATCGCCCGCCGTGCGCAGGAATTCCGGGACGTCGGGGACGCCGTCCCCTACGATGGGGAACCGGAATGAAACGTATTCGCCGAACCCGGGAATAAATATAAATGCCTGCCGCCGGCGCGCCGAGTCCGGCCATGGGCTGCCCTACGGATTGAAACAATAAATTTTAACGTAGGGGCGCTTCATGCAATCGCCCGCTACAAACGCAAAAAAACACCCGATAAAATCGGGTGTTTTTTCATTTATATGGTATTTACCTTACTTCTTGATGGAGAAGAAAGCGTCGCGGCCGGGGTACACGGGAACGTCGTAGAGCTCGTCCTCGATGCGGAGGAGCTGGTTGTACTTGGCAACGCGGTCGGTGCGGCTGGGAGCGCCGGTCTTGATCTGTCCGGCGTTGACAGCGACAGAGATGTCAGCAATGGTGGTGTCCTCGGTCTCGCCGGAGCGGTGAGAGACAACGGCGGTGTAGCCTGCACGGTGAGCCATCTGGATAGCATCCAGAGTCTCGGTGAGGGTACCGATCTGGTTGACCTTGATGAGGATGGAGTTGGCAACGCCAAGCTCGATGCCCTTCTTCAGGCGAGCGGTGTTGGTGACGAAGAGATCGTCGCCGACCAGCTGAATCTTCTTGCCCAGAGCGTCGGTGAGCATCTTCCAGCCTTCCCAGTCCTCTTCGGCCATGCCGTCTTCGAGAGAGACGATGGGATACTTGTTGCAGAAGTCAACCCACATGTCGACCATGTCCTGACGGCTCATAACGGTGCCGCGCTTGGGGAGATGGTAAGCCTGATCGTCCTCGTTCCACCACTCGGAAACGGCAGCGTCCATAGCGATCATGAAGTCCTCGCCGGGCTTGTAGCCGGCCTTCTCGATAGCAGCAACGAGAGCCTTGAGAGCGTCCTCGTCGGAATCAAGGTTGGGAGCATAGCCGCCCTCATCGCCAACACCGGAGGAGGGAACGACCTTCTTCAGGGAGTGGAATACCTCGGCGCACATGCGAAGAGCCTCTCTGAAGGAGGTGGCGGAAACGGGCATGACCATGAATTCCTGAATGTCAACGCTGTTGTTGGCGTGCGCGCCGCCGTTGAGAACGTTCATCATGGGAACGGGGAGGGTCTTGGCGTTCATGCCGCCAATGTAGTTGTAGAGGCCAACGCCGGTAGCTTCGGCAGCGGCCTTTGCGCAAGCCATGGAAACGCCGAGGATAGCGTTTGCGCCAAGGCGGGTCTTGTTGGGAGTGCCGTCAAGCTCAATGAGGATGCGGTCGATGCTGGGCTGATCCAGAGCGTTCAGACCGATCATAGCCTCGGCGATCTCGCCGTTTACATTCTCAACAGCCTTCAGAACGCCCTTGCCAAGGTAACGGCTCTTGTCGCCATCACGGAGCTCGCAAGCCTCGAAAATACCGGTGGAAGCGCCGGAGGGAACAGCTGCACGGCCAACGGTGCCGTCATCCAGGGTAACTTCAACTTCAACGGTGGGGTTGCCGCGGGAGTCAAGAATCTCGCGGGCAAGAACATCAACGATTTCGAAATACTGTTTCATGATTGATTTCTCCTTAATATTTGAATTAAAATAAACACTCTTAAAGTCTTCCCTGCGGCGCGCCGAGTCGTCGCGCCCTAGCCCTACGATGGGGAAAGCTTTGGAATTTTACTCCACAATCAGGCTCTCGCCGGTCATTTCCTCGGGCTGGCCATAACCCATCAGGTCAAGCATGGTGGGGGCAAGGTCAGCAAGGCGGCCACTCTTGAGGGTGACATCCGCGCCGGAGATGATAAGAGGCACAGGATTGGTGGTGTGGGCAGTGTTGGGGCTGCCGGAAGAGAGCATCATGCTGTCGGCATTGCCGTGGTCGGCGGTGATGAGGATGATACCGCCCATCTCGCGGGTAGCGGCAACAATCTTGCCAACGCACTCGTCAACAGTCTCCACAGCCTCCACAGCGGCGGACATAACGCCGGTGTGGCCAACCATGTCGCAGTTAGCAAGGTTGCAGACCACAACGTCATACTTGCCGCCCTTGATGCGCTCGCAGCACTCATCGGTGACTGCACGTGCACTCATGGGAGGAATGAGGTCATAGGTGGCAAACTCACGGGGAGACTCGATGAGAACTCTGTCCTCGCCCTTGGCAACCTTTTCAACGCCGCCGTTGAAGAAGAAGGTCACATGGGCGTACTTCTCGGTCTCGGCAATGCGAAGCTGGCTGAGGCCCAGAGCAGAGATATACTCGCCGAAGGTCTTTTCAATGACCTCGGGCGGGAAGGCGATGGGGAGATCCAGATTTTCGTCATACTGGGTAGTGCAGACGTAGTTAAGCTTCAGCTCCTCGGTCTCCATGGGGCAGTCTGCAGGCAGATTGCCGGTGAGGGCCCAGGTGATCTCACGGGCACGGTCGGGACGGAAGTTGAAGAAAATCACGCTGTCGCCATCGCGGATGGAGCCATTCTCGTCGCAAATGACAGGCTCAACAAACTCGTCGGTGACGCCGCGGTCATAGCTCTCGCGAACAGCGGCTACGGGATCGGAGTTCAGCTCGCCCGCGCCGTGAACAAGGGCGTCGTAGCCCTTCTGGAGACGGTCCCAGCGCTTGTCACGGTCCATGGCGTAGAAGCGGCCCTGAACGGTGGCAACGCTGCCGCAGCCGATTTCCCTGGTATAGTCCACAAGGGCCTGAACATAGTCAATGCCGCTCTGGGGAGGAACGTCGCGTCCGTCAAGGAAAGCATGGATATAGACCTTTTTCTGGCCTATTTCCTTTGCCATCTTAATGAGGGCAAAGAGGTGCTTGATATGGCTGTGGACGCCGCCGTCGGACAAAAGGCCCATGAGATGGAGAGCCTTGCCCTGCTCAGCAGCGGTGCTGATGGCGTAGGTATACTCGCTGTTTTTGAAGAAGCTGCCATTTTCAATGGCAAGGGAGATGCGGGGCAGGTCCTGGAATACCACGCGGCCTGCGCCGATGTTGGTGTGGCCAACCTCGCTGTTGCCTATCTGGCCCTCGGGGAGGCCCACGTCAAGGCCGGAAGCGGAGAGGGTGGTGTTGGGGCAGGTCTCGAAAAGCTTATCCAGATTAGGGGTAGAAGCCACATGAACGGCGTTGTGCTCGTTTTTCTCGCCGAGACCGTAGCCGTCCATAATGAGCAAAACGGTGGGTGTCTTACTCATGGGCGTTCTCCTGAGCGGTGGCTGCAATAATCTTGGAGAAGTCCATGGGCTTCAGGGAGGCGCCGCCAATGAGGCCGCCGTCGATGTCAGCCTTGCTCAGGAGCTCGAAAGCGTTGCCTGCATTCATGCTGCCGCCGTAGAGGATGGTGGTGCTGCGGGCGGTGCGGGCAGAGCAGAT
The DNA here is from genome assembly GCA_045532145.1 of Oscillospiraceae bacterium. Classification (GTDB taxonomy): domain Bacteria; phylum Bacillota; class Clostridia; order Oscillospirales; family Oscillospiraceae; genus SIG459. The sequence continues at coordinate 6,164 of JAZSFJ010000080.1, read as the reverse complement.
CTTGCGGATGACGCCGCGGATATAGCCGCAGACTTCCTCTGCCTGCTCGGCAGTAGCGGTCTTGCCGGTGCCAATGGCCCAGATGGGCTCATAGGCGATGACGCAGCGGCGTACCTGCTCCTCGCTCATGCCGGAGAGAGCTGCTCTCACCTGATACTCAATGTGGGGCAGGGTCAGGCCGCGCTCGCGCTGGTCAAGGGTCTCGCCAACGCAGATGATGGGGGTCATGCCGCCATCAAGGACCTTCAGGGACTTGGCGTTCACAAGCTCGTCGGTCTCGCCGTGGTACTGTCTTCTCTCGGAGTGGCCGATGATGACATACTTGGTGCCGATGTCCTTCAGCTGGGCCACGCTGACTTCGCCGGTGTAAGCGCCCTTATCGTGGGCGGAAACATCCTGTGCGCCAAGGCCGATACGGCTGCCGCCGGTGGCCTTCATGAGAGCGGGCATAACAACAAAGGGAGCGCAGATGGCCACGTCGCAGCTTTTCTGCTTGGGCATCTCGGCCTTAAGAGCATCCACGAAGCCCTTGGCCTCGGAGGGAAGCATATTCATTTTCCAGTTACCGGCTATAAGAGCCTTGCGGTATTTCTTGTTCATTTTCTTATCACCTTTATTTGAAATAAATAAATGTTTGCTCGTATGATTCTGTTCCTAATACCTCCCTCTGACGAGGGAGGTGGCACGGCCGGGGCCGTGACGGAGGGAGAGAATATCAATAAATCCGACTCTTAGAAATTCTCTCCCTCAGTCAGCTTCGCTGACAGCTCCCTCGCCAGAGGGAGCTATTTATACATAATTACTTATCCTGCAGGCAGACAACGCCGGGGAGAGCCTTGCCCTCGAGGAACTCGAGAGAAGCGCCGCCGCCGGTGGAGATATGGGTCATCTTGTCTGCAAAGCCCAGCTGCTCAACTGCTGCTGCGCTGTCGCCGCCGCCAACGATGGTCACGGCGCCGCTCTCGGCCAGAGCGCGGGCAACTGCGCGGGTGCCCTCTGCGAAAGCGTCAAACTCGAAAACGCCCATGGGGCCGTTCCAGACAACAGTGCCTGCGCCCTTGACGGCTGCGGAATAGGCCTCGATGGTCTTTGCACCGATGTCCATGCCCATGAAGCCATCGGGAACATCCTGAGAGCAGGGAACTGCCTCAGCGGAGGCGGAGAACTCTGCAGCGCAGAGGTTATCAAGAGGCAGAAGGAGCTTAACGCCCTTTTCCTCGGCCTTCTTCACCATCTCGCGGGCATAGTCCAGACGGTCCTCTTCAAGGAGGCTCTTGCCGATGGTGTGGCCCTGAGCCTTCAGGAAGGTGTAAGCCATGCCGCCGCCGATGATGATGGTATCGGCCTTATCGAGAAGGTTGTTGATAACAGCGATTTTGTCGCTGACCTTGGCGCCGCCCAGGATGGCGACGAAGGGACGTGCGGGGGCTGCCAGAGCGCCGCCCATGATCTCCAGCTCCTTCTGGATGAGAAGGCCGGAAACAGCAGGCAGATAGTCGGCTACGCCGGCGGTGGAGGCGTGGGCGCGGTGAACGGTGCCGAAAGCGTCGGACACGAATACCTCGGCCATGTCGGCCAGAGCCTTGGCGAACTCGGGGTCGTTCTTCTCCTCGCGCTTGTCGAAGCGGAGGTTTTCAAGGAGCATGATCTCGCCGCCCTTCAGAGCTGCAGCCTTGGCCTTGGCATCCTCGCCGATGGTGTCAGCAGCGAAGATAACTTCCTTGCCGAGGAGCTCGGCGAGGCGGACAGCAACGGGAGCGAGAGTCAGCTCGGGCTTAACTTCGCCCTTGGGCTTGCCAAGGTGAGAGCAGGCGATAACGGCTGCACCCTGCTCCAGCAGGTAAGAGATGGTGGGGATGGCGGCGCGGATACGCTTGTCGTCGGTGATGGCGCGGGTGGCCTTATCCTGAGGCACGTTGAAGTCGCAGCGAAGGAGAACCTTCTTGCCCTTCAGGTCGATGTCATAAACGGTTTTCTTGGAATAGTTCATAATATCTCCTTTTCAAAAGATAGTGTTTGTTATTTATATTTGCCGCTTTTGAGGCGGTGGAAAACATATTCGCAGCCTGTTTGTGCGCCTGCCAAAGCCTCCCTTGTGTAAAGGGAGGTGGCATTTGCGAAGCAAATGACGGAGGGATTGTCTCTCTTCGCCGAAGTTTGTTGCGAACACGAAGGCCTTTAGCTGCACAATCCCTCAGTCAGCTTCGCTGACAGCTCCCTTTACACAAGGGAGCCTTTAAATTGCCATCTCTCCCTCACCGGAAAGTCCCGGGAAGCCCTGCTGCCTGAGAGCCTCGTAGCAGAGTATGGCAACGGAGTTGGCCAGATTCAGGCTTCGGACGTCGCTGAGCATAGGGATACGGATGCAGCTGCTGCGGTATTTTTCCCGGAGATACTCGGGGAGACCTGCGGTCTCCTTGCCGAACATCAGCTTCACATCCCCGGAAAAATCCACCTCGGCGTAGCTTCGCGGCGCTTTGGTGGTGGCGAGATAGAGATTTTCGTCACCGTTGCGGGCGAAAAACTCATCTATATTTTCATAAACAGATATATCCACAAACTGCCAGTAGTCAAGGCCTGCCCTTTTTACGGCTTTGTCGGAAATATCGAAGCCCAGAGGCTTAATAAGATGGAGCCTTGCACCGGTGCAGGCACAGGTGCGGGCAATGTTGCCGGTGTTCATGGGAATCTCCGGCTCCACAAGAATAATGTCTACCATGTGGCTCTCCGTTCAGGCCAGATTGTTGTAGGCCTTATTTCAAACGTTCCATACAAGTTAGTATTATATCGCAGTTTATAAGAAAATCAAGTGAAAAGTTAGAATTTTTCAAATATTTTATGCAATTTTTCAAGTTTTTATTGGGCTTTAAGTGCAAAATATATATTATTGCAAATAAGCCCAAGGGGAATTATAATCATAATATGAATATCCAAGCCCAAAGGAGAAGCCCCATGTCAACTTTGAATATTACAAGTTTATATATCGTAGTCCCCTGCTATAACGAGGAGGAGGTTTTGCCCGAATCCGCCCGGGTGCTTCGCATTAAGCTCCAAAGCCTCATAGCCCGGGGTAAAATCAGTCCCAAAAGTCGTCTGCTGCTTGTGGACGACGGCAGCCGCGACAGAACATGGCAGATAATCAGCAAGCTTTGCAGCGAAAATGAACTCATCTGCGGCCTGCGCCTTGCCCGTAACCGTGGCCACCAGAACGCCCTGCTGGCAGGTCTCATCACCGCCGCCGGGATAGCCGACGCCACCGTTTCCATAGATGCTGACCTGCAGGACGACGCCGACGCCATCGACGAGATGGTGGATAAGTATAATGCAGGCTGCCCCATAGTCTGCGGCGTCCGCAAAAACCGGGACAGCGACTCTTTTATGAAGCGCTTCACCGCCCACGGCTTTTATTTCCTCATGAGCCTTTTCGGGAACAAAAGCATTTTTGACCATGCGGACTTCCGCCTGATGAGCGCCGAGGCCGTGAGGAGGCTGGCCCGTTTCGGCACAGAGGAGCTTTACCTCCGGGGTCTCATTACACGTCTTGAGCTGCCCATCGAAAAGGTATTTTATGACCGCCTCCCCCGCAGCGCAGGAGAGAGCAAGTATTCCCTGAAAAAAATGCTGGCCCTGGCCAAAATGGGCTTTGAGAGCAAAAAAATGCAGCCCGCTGTCACCATGATGGTGGGTGAGCTGTATATAGCAGAGAAAATTATAAAGTAAATAGCCTCCCCTCTCAGGGGAGGTGGCAAAACCAAAGGTTTTGACGGAGAGGTTTGTGCGACACCAATCAACCTCTCAGTCAGCCCTTCGGCTGACAGCTCCCCTCTCAGGGGAGCCAAAAAGGAATATTTATATGAATTATTGCACTCTTTGCCCCCGCCACTGCGGTGCGGCAAGAAAAGAGAATATGCCGGGAGGCTTTTGCGCCTCCCCTTCCCTTGCCATGGTGACAAGGGCGGCCCCTCACTTCGGGGAGGAGCCCTGCATCAGCGGCACACGGGGCAGCGGCACTGTGTTTTTCTCCGGCTGCAATCTCCGCTGTGTTTTCTGCCAGAATCATGAGATAAGCCGGGGCGGACAGGGTCGGGCAGTGGATGTTCCGGGACTGCAGGAAATTTTCCTCAGACTCCGTGACGAGGGCGTTCACAACATAAACCTCGTAACCCCCACCCACTACAGCAACATTATCGCCGAGGCACTCAGCGGTATAAAGCTTGGGATACCTGTTGTGTGGAATTCCTCCGGCTATGAGAGCGTGGAGACTCTTCGTTCCCTTGATGGCCTTGTGCAGATATATATGCCGGACTATAAGTATTCTGACCCTGCGCTGGCAAAGCGTTGGTCCATGGCGGAGGACTACCCTCAGCTGGCCCTCGCTGCCATAAAGGAGATGTACCGCCAGCGGGGCGAATTTGTGCTGGACGATGATGGCATGCTCCAAAGCGGAGTGCTTATCCGCCACCTCATCATGCCCGGGGCAGCGGAAAACACCCTCCGCTGCATAGATGCCATTGAGGACAATCTGCCCCCGGACAAGATAATTTTCAGCCTCATGGCTCAGTATACCCCCATGCCGGGGCTGGAGGCTTATCCTGAGCTTTGCCGCCCCATTACAGCGGAAGAATATGAGCGCTGCCGCAGCTATTTCGATTTTTCCGATATTCTCTACGGCTTCACCCAGTCCCCGGAAGCGGCAACAGATGAAATGATACCGGATTTTGACGGAACAGGAGTTTGAAATATGACACTCCGCAATATGACAAGCATATATCTCCTTTGTGGGGACGAGATACTTCTCCTCTACCGACAGGGCTCAAGGGTGGCCAACCTGAGCTATGTATCCTCCGCCGGGGGACACATGGAGGAGGGAGAGCTGAACTCCCCCCGCTCATCCATGCTCCGGGAGCTTGGTGAAGAGCTTGGTCTGGAGGAAAAGGCCCTCAGGGGTCTGAGCCTTCGCTACATCACCCAAAGGCTCACCGGCGGCGAGGTGAGGCAGATATACTATTACTTCGCGGAAATTGAGGACAAGGCTCTTGTACTTGGGAGCAGCGAAGGGCAGCTTCGCTGGGTAAAGCTCAGTGAGGCCTGCAGCCTGCCCATGCCGCTTACCGCAAAGAGGATGCTTGAGCACTACATAAAAGAGGGCCGCTTCACAGACAAGCTCTACGCCGGAGCCACCACCCCTGAGGGAATGGTTTTTACGGTGCTGGAGGAGTTTTGAGATAAAGCCTTCCCCTCCGTAGGGCGGGCGCTTGCTCCCGCCATAAACCCGTCCTCAGAGAAAGGATGATTTGCAGGGGCCGGACACCTGGCCGGCCCGCCTGGGTATTTGCCGGGGTGTCGTAGCGGCACGCGGGTGGATGCTGCATGGCGGCAGCAAGCGGCCGCCCTACGAAGGTAAACAAGGTACATTGCGTATTCGCCGGGGCTGTATTCGTAATATGGGTGCGTCCCGCCGGCGCGCCGGGCGGCCACGGGCTCGCGCCCTACGGGTGCAGGACGAGCAAAGCTCCTGCGGCGGCAGCAAGCGGCCGCCCTACGACACTGTATTTTAATCGCAAAAAAAGCCCGCCCGGTGGGCGGTCTTTTTCGTTTAATAGTGGAAATCGTGGGCCTGCTTGAGGACCATTTCCTTCACCTTCATAAGGCGCACCTTGGTGGAAAGGTCATTTTCCTCCAGCTTCATGGTGATGAACTTAATGTTCTCTTTCATGTCGGGGATCATGACATACTCAAGGGCGTTGACTCTGCGGCGGGTTTTTTCAATCTCCTCCGCCAGAAGCTGCATGGTCTTCTCAATCTGGGCAAGCTCCAGCATATCTTCAAACACCCGGCTCATGTGCTGCATGGCTATATCCAGCTCGCCGCTGGTCTGGGCGAAGCCGTAGGGATATATCTCGCCGGGGTCGGCGTTTCTGGTCTTGAAGCTGTACTCGGGCACATTAACGCTCATAACGTTCTTAAAGCCCATGCCCAGCTCCACGCTCTGGCGGGGATACATCAAAGCCTGTTCCAGCATCTCAGGGCTCATGACCGCGCTGGCTACTGTCAGCGCGCCGAAGGCCTCGGTGAGGCCTGCCTCCACACGAAGTCTCAGCTCCTTGTTCTTCTTCACAACCTCCATGAACTGACGCATCAGCTCATCGCGCTTGTCTTTAAGA
>JAZSFJ010000018.1:0-25301 GCA_045532145.1 Oscillospiraceae bacterium | reverse complement strand
TAGGGGCGGATGCCCACACCCGCCCGCAAAAAGGGGGCCGCGGATTGCCACTCGCTTCGCTCCTCGCAATGACTGTAATTCTTTAGCTACTTTTTTGACACACTGAAAGCGCCTGTATCCGTCAGGATACAGGCGCCTTTTAAGCTATTGATTGTTTTTTGCAGCCGAAAGTTTATTAAGCAAAATTTTGTATTCATTGAGGTAATATTTGGATGCGAGAAGAGGCGCTATAGGGATAGCCAGAGCCATGAAAACGAAAAACCATTTAATAAAAACATCGTTGTCCAGTTCTCTTTCTAGATATTGCTCATTGATGAGTCTGTTTTCTCCGTCACGTATTCCGATGATGCAAAGTTCACCCTTTTTGTCCATGTAGAAAACATAACAGAGCTCATTTGACATGATTTGGCTGAAGTTTTCATCATCAAAATCTGTCTTTTTGTTTTTGGTCATTTCAAATGAAAAGCCGTTATCCAGCTCAAAAGCCCAGGTGTCCTGCCTCTTGTAGTATATCTGAGTGCGAAAACTTACGCACTGACCCTGATAGTATGTGTACCCGCTTCTGTGGGTTTGTACATAGAAGGCAGTTGTGTCAATTGCAGTCCAAAGAATCCAAAGCCAAAGAAAAAGGCCTAAAACTGCAACGACCCGGTAAATAATATAGCATTCCCTGCAATCCGAAAGTCGCCGCTCGGAGCTCATCAAATCACCCCCATATCAATTGAATTATATCACGCAGGCCGAAGGATTACAATAAAAAGCCCCTGCCTTTGAGCAGGGGCTTGAGTACATATGCATAGTGATTATTTGCTGTGTGCAAAGGCTTCCTTTACACAAGGGAGCCTTTGCGGTATTCCAGTTGGCCAATAAGGCTTTAGTTTTCCTTGATGCTCCTTATCAACCGACGAACTGGAATACGCAGTAGGCGGCGTAGATGCAGAGAGGGATAAGAAAGTCACTTGCTTGCAATTTTTCTGTAGCCAGAGGGTGAAACCCCCATGTAGCGCTTGAATACCCGACAGAAATAATTCACATCTTCAAATCCTACTGAGAGAGAAATGTCTATTACAGGAGCGTCACTGTTGCTTAATGCTACGGTGGCTTTTTCTATGCGCAGCAAATTCAGGTAGTCCACGAAGCTCTTTCCTGTATTCTGCTTGAATTTAGTGCAAAAGTAACCTTTGCTCATACCTGCAAATTCTGCCATCTGCTCAAGGGTGATGCGGCTTTCGTAGTTGCTGTCCAGATATTCCCGCACCTCTTGTAGTTTGTTCCAGGTTATTCCCAGCTGGGCGGCGTCCTTTTCTGTGAAGGACTTGCCTATATGCTTGTCAAAAAGGCGGTAAATGATGTCGAGGAGCAGGGAAAGCATTTTTATCTGGCAGTTGTCGGGCTGAGCTTCATAGAGGAACATCAGCTGCTTCAAAGCGGAGCATATCTCATCGTCCTTGAAATTGGGGGTTAGAAGCACATGGTTGTGCCGCAGATCGCGAACACATTTGGCAATGCTATCCATTGGACAATAGAATGCCAACAGTTCAAGGTCAATTTTAATAATTTTATATATGGCAGAGGGACTGTGTATCTCGCAGGAATGGTATTCGTTGCAGTTGATGAGCACAAAGTCGCCGTCAGAAAGGCTGAGATAGCGCTTACCGCAATAAAAGGTACCTTCGCCCTTCTCCATATAGAAAAACTGCAGCGTATCTCTGTGGATGTGATTTCCCACAACCTTCCAGTAGGAATCGAGGCAATGTTCTTCCAAATTGATGAGACAACGCTCTTCGGCACCGTACGTAGATATTTTTTTATTCATGTTTAGCTCCCGGATCGAAATATTGTGCTATTTATTAAAATTGCGTCCAAGCAAAGAGATATTTTTCTTGCTACACTCTATGTGTACAATACACCATCACTCGGGAAAATTCAAGTCTGTATTTGTTGATTGTTTCTGAGTGTTAAGAAGATGCTAATTTTGTGCCATATTAAAATTGTGCTAGAAGCGTAATAAAATGCTATAAAGCAATACGGACATTGTTTTTCTCGCTTCATGTCAATACCTAACAGAGAGGATGTGGTTTCCGCGGAAGATAGACTCGGCTTTTATCAAATTGCGGACAGGAGTGTGATGCCGAAAGAATTTAGAGACATAACCACAATTTATACTATAAAGAAAAAGGAAAGGGAATCATTATGGAAAAGAGATTGGCTCCTCCCTCAAAGGGCAAGCAGATCCGCGAATACATAATAGTTGCTATAGGCATTGCCTTTATGCTGTTCTTTGGAAAAATCCCCGCTCCCGCACCCATGACTCAGGCCGGTATGTTCCTCATAGGTAACTTCATCGGTCTCATTATTCTTACCTCCTTTGTTGACCTGGTGTGGCCCAACTTCCTGGCCATCGCCCTGTTCGGCGTCCAGTGTGCAATGCAGGTTTATCCCAACACAGGAATGAAAAACGGCGTACACATCGCTGAAATGTATTCTATGGGCTATTACATCGTGCTATTTGTCCTTTGGATACTGATAGTCACTATAGCTCTTGAAGAGTCCGGCCTCATCCGCCGTATAGCCCTTTGGATCGTTACCAGAAAGATTGCCAAGAAAGGCGCATGGAGCTTCAGCTTTATGCTCCTTTTTGCGACACTGTTCCTCGGCATGTTCATAGATGTTGTTCCTATTCAGGTGCTGATGCTGAGCATAGCCTATGAGATTTTTGAAGCTTTGGGCTATGAAAAACAGGAAAGATGGCCAAAGATAATGGTGGTGGGCATAACCTTTGCTGCCGTCGTATCGTTCTTCATGACTCCTATCTGCCATCCCATGCCCGTTCTTATCACCACCATCTCTACCGGTATTTCCGGCATAGCGATGAACATGGCAAAGTACATGGTGGTGGCTATACCCACCGGCTTTGCAATTTTTGTACTTCTGTTTTTGTGGCTGCGCTTCGCTGCAAAACCCGATATTTCCAGATTCGACAACTTCGACTTCAATAAGATCGACGCCATGCGACCCGGAAAGATGAGCGCCAGAGAAAAGTGGATATCTGTCATCATTGCCATAACTATTTTCTTCATGGTAATTCCCGGCTTTATCAGCCTGCTGGCGCCCGCTTCCGGTCTCAACATGATGCTCAAGCGCCTGGGCGATCATGCAGTCATACTCATCGGCATAGTGGCCCTTGCAATAATCAAGGTTGAGGGCCGTCCCCTCCTTGACCTCCACAGTGCTATGCAGAAGGTGGACTGGGTTCCTGTGGTTCTCCTTGCCGGCACCACCATGGTTACCGTTGCAATGGCTGAGAAGACCACCGGTATTCCCGACTACATCAGCTCCAATGTTCTGCCTCTCGTGCAGGGTATGAATCCCTTCCTTATCGTCATTATCATCGGCATACTCTGCTGCATACTGACCAACTTCATGATGAACTCCGGCGTAGGTGTTATGTGTGCCCTTGTTGGTACTATGATAGCAATGGAGACGGGCATCAATCCTTCTCTCATGGCAGTGGCCGTTTGCGTTGGTGCAAACTGCGCATACCTCATTCCCTCTGCTATGGCCCCCATCGGAATTGCCTACACCTCACCCTGGTGCGACGGCAAAACGGTGTTCAAAAACGGTCTCGCAGCTATGCTCTTCTCCGTCATAGCCATGGCCGCAATACTCTTCCCCCTGGGCAATATCGTATTCTAAACCAAGACATATACCTATCGACTAAGCTCCCCTGACCGAAAGGAGAATAAAATGGAAAACCTGATTTTTGAAAGAGCCTATGATCTCAGCACCCTCACATATACTGGCATGCAGATGCATCCCTCCGAGGAAGGCGCCGGGGAGCGCGTATTGCTCCAGACCCACAACTCTCCTCTGCATATGCCCACCATGAAGACGGAGCGTGGTGGTCCTGAACTCGGATGGCCCATACACACCAATCTGACAATGACCACCCACACCGGCACCCATGTGGACGGCTCCATACACTTCAACAAGTTTGGAAAACGCATTGATGAATGGCCTCTGGACAAATTTATGGGCAAAGGCGTAGTACTGGATTTCAGACATTTGGATGACTGCCACCCCATAACTCCCGATGACCTGATGAAAGCTTCTCCTGTTATTGAGGAGGGAGATATACTGATCATCAACACAGGGCGCCATAAGGAGTTTGGAACTCCCGCCTATGCCCGCCGCCATCCCGGTATTGACGGAAACGCCTGCAGAGAGTTTATTCTTGAGAAAAAGATAAAGATGATAGGCATAGACACTATCTGCGTGGAGCCCTGCGCAGAGCAGACTCACTGGGAGCACGCCACTCACCGGATCTGCCTGATAGAGAATGAAATACCCATCATTGAAAATCTCGGCGGTGAGATAGACCTGGTTTCCGGAAAGCGCTGCTATATTATGGCTTTGCCTCTGAAGCTCTATGCCGACGCCAGTCCATCCAGAGTTATTGCTCTGCTCTGAAAAGAGGTTAAGGCATGACCAAAAATGAGATATACATCAAAATACGCCCCATTTTTGCCGAAAAGCTCATGGTTGACGAGGAAGAACTTGAAATGGAGACCGACGTCATAAACGGTCTTTGTCCCGACTCTCTGGTGATAACCGAGATTATTATGGAGATTGAAGACGTGTTTGGCCTTGTTATCGCAGACGGTGAGCTGAACGGACTGGACAGAATATGTGACCTGGTGGATTATCTCCACGAGAAGCTGGTATTTGCCGGCAAATAAGTTATCACTTTGGTCGGAGGTCCCAACTTAATACGGGACCTCCGACTTTTCCCTTATATGCGGAGGACGCACTATGAAAAAGACTGTAATAATCGGAGGCGTTGCCGGAGGCGCCAGCTGCGCGGCCAGACTCAGAAGACTGGACGAGAACCGGGAAATAATTCTGCTTGAGCGGGGAAAGTACATTTCCTACGCAAATTGCGGTTTGCCCTACCATGTGGGCAATGTGATAAAATCCGGCAGAGCGCTGTTGCTACAGACGCCGGAGTTAATGAAAAGCAGATACAATATCGATGTGAGAGTGGAAAACGAAGTCCTGACTATACAAACGGAGTCAAGGACTGTTAGTATATTGAACAAGAAGACAGGAGAGGTCTACACAGAGGCTTATGATGATCTGGTGCTTGCCACCGGCTCATCGCCCGTAAGGCTCCCGCTGCCAGGTGCGGATTGTGGAAAGGTGTTCTCGCTATGGACCGTTGATGATGCCATCACCATACGCAAAGCTATGAAGCAGAGCACGCTCAAGTCCGCTGTAGTTATTGGCGGTGGCTTTATCGGCCTTGAAATTGCTGAAAATCTCTGTCATGAGGGCTTTGAGGTTCACTTGGTGGAAATGCGCAATCAGGTTTTTCCGCCCTTTGACCGGGAAATGGCCGGAGTTCTTCACACATATATGAGAGAGCAGCGCATAGAGCTCCATCTTTCTGAGACTGTGACATGCTTTGAGGACATGGGTGACTGGGTGGATGTATACCTCGGAAGCGGCGGGCGTATTGCTTGTGGTTTCGTTGTGATGTGTGCCGGAATAAAGCCAAATAACGAACTGGCGAAGACGGCTGGCATCGCCGTTAACGACTGCGGTGGAATTGTGGTGGACAAATACCTTGAGACAAGCGCAAAGCATGTATATGCGGTAGGTGATGTTATAGCGGACGAAGGCTCGGAAGAGAGACCCATAATGCCGCTGGCGGCGCCTGCCAACAAACAGGGGCGTATAGCTGCGGATAATATAATGGGGTTGGGAAAGACCTACGAGGGGGCTCGGGCATCCTCTGTGGTTAAATTGTTCGGCTATACTCTCGCCGCAACAGGGGTGAATGAAAAGATCCTGCAGGCAAAGGGATTGGTAAAGGACAGAGATTACCGCAGCATATGCATTACTCAAAACGACCATGCGGGATATTATCCCGGAGCTGAGCCCATGTTCCTAAAGCTCATCTTCAGCATGGACGGCGAACGCATCCACGGTGCTCAGATAATCGGTGGCAGCGGAGTTGACAAGCGTATTGACACCCTATCTACCGCAATAAGGCTGGGCGCGGGGGTAGAGGAGCTGGAGGTGTTGGATTTTGCTTATTCTCCACCCTATTCCTCTGCAAAGGACCCTGTGAATATGGCGGGCTTTACAGCGAAAAATGTGATTGACGGTCTCGTGGAATTCTGCTCGTGGGATGAAAAGCCTGACGGCAGCAGCATATGGCTAGATATACGCGAAAAGGCCGAGGTACATAGCTTTGCTCTTCCGGGGGCTTTGCACATACCTGCGGGACAGCTGCGGGAGAGCCTTGGTGAACTGGACAAGAGCAAGGAATATATTGTCTTTTGTACCATTGGCGTTCGTGCTTATAATGCGGCGAGGGCCATGATGCAGCGCGGCTTCGAAAATGTGAAGGTTTATCCCGCCGGCGTGCGGCTTTACCGTGCACTGTTTGGAATGGCTCACGGGGGTACATACAGCTTCTTTGAGGCTGAGCCCGATAAACGCATTGATTGTAGCGGTCTCGGTTGCCCCGCACCTGTTTCAGAGCTTATTCCTGCCATGGATTCCATGAAGACAGGTGAGATTCTTGAGGTAGTGCTGTCATCTACGGAAGCAGAAAAGGAGGCTGCAGGCTGGTGCCTGCAAAGCGGCAATATTTTGCTGGGCTGCAGGAGGACAGAAAATGAAATTAAGCTGTATATAAAAAAGCATGAGCGATATGGACTTTGAAGAAGTGTTCATTTATGAACATAAGGTACAGTTTTATGAAACTGACAAAATGGGAATAAGCCACCATTCCAATTATATTCGCTGGATGGAGGAGGCGCGAATGGCCTTTTTCGCAAGCTGCGGAGCGGATTATGGACAGCTGGAGGAAAAGGGCATTGAGTCGCCTGTTGTGTCCGTGGAGTGCCGTTATAAAGCGCCGTCGCGCTTCGGGGAGGTCCTTCGAATTGCTGTAAAGACTGATTATTTTAATGGCGTCCGCTTGCGCTTTAGCTACTCTTTTCTCGACGCGCAGGATAAGCTGATTGCAGCGGGAATGACAGAGCATTGCTTTGTGAACAGTGCAGGAACTGTTTTGAATATGAAAAAGGCCTGTCCCGAATTCTGGCGGTCTATGGCAGCAAACACTTTTTGATTGTCTACTTCTCACTCCTCTTTTTCCCTGCACGATACCGCCCCACAGCCCAGACACCTGTGGGGTTGGTGTTGTGCTATATGAAAAATAAATAAAAATAAAAGGCCTCCTGCGGAAATCAAAACCACAGGAGGCCCATCTATGTTTAGGTTAGCCGACGAACTGGAATACGCAGTAGGCGGCGTAGATGCAGAGAAGGATGATGCCCTGGGCACGGCTGAGTTTGCCGCGGATAAGGGCGGGGAGGGTCATAAAGGCCATGACCAGAAGCATAACGGGGGTATCAACAACAAGGGAGGCGTTCATGCCGCCGATGAGCTTTTCGGAGGGCACGGAGAAGGGATTCAGGGTGATGGACATACCGCTGACCAGCACCAGGTTGAAGATGTTTGCGCCGATAACGTTGCCGAGAGACAGAGCGCCGTGGCCCTTTACAAGGGAGGTGATGGCGGTTACCAGCTCGGGGAGGGAGGTGCCCAGAGCCACAAAGGTGAGGGCGATGACGCTTTCGGGAACGCCCAGTGCCTCAGCAATAAGAGTGCCGTTATTAACAAGCAGTCTTGCACCCACAGCGATAAGGGCTGCGCCGATGACCAGGAGGATTATATCTTTGATTATGGAGCTCTTGCCGCTCTCAGCTTCTTCAGCCTGGTCAGATTCCACCTGATCGGGATTTTTGAAGGCCTGACGGACGGTGATGAACATATAGATGACGAACATCACGAGAAGCACGATGCCGCTCCAGCGCTCAAAAGAGCCGGTGATGGCCATGGCCACATAAAATGCGGCTGCAATAAAGAAGGCGCAGACGGGAGTGCGCAGGCTCTTGCGGTCAACGATGGAGGGACGAATGGCGATGGTGATGGCGGCGATAAGGGAGGTGTTGCAGATGATGGAGCCTATGGCGTTGCCGTAGGCGATGGCGCCCTGACCCTGAACGGCTGCAGTGGCGGAAACCATCACCTCGGGGAGGGTGGTGCCGATGGAAACAACGGTGGCGCCGATGAGCAGCTCGGGCAGATGGAAGCGGTGGGCGATGCCGACAGCACCGTCAACAAACCAGTCGCCGCCCTTGATGAGCAGCACGAGACCAACGATGAAAAGAAGCACGGGTACAAGCATTTTTTTCTTTCTCCTTTCAAAAATGAAACCCGGACGCGATTTTTCGCATGTCCGGGTGTTTTGACTTTATAAGTCAGGAGGAACATGCACGCATCGCGCTGGGGCAACAGGTACATGAGTCTCGCAATTAAAGGCAAGCCAGACCTGCAGACAGCAATCTGAAAGGTCGGGTATGTTGACTTGCCACGGATGCTCACCTTGGCCGCGTCCGCTGCTACTCCCTCATTTTTATCTACGAAACTATATCATGTCCTATTTGGGTTTGTCAACGAAAAAATCCCCCGAAACTGAACATTTCGGGGGAAAATGAATGGTTTATGCTGCTTTTATTCCTCTCTCAAGCTTGCGGAGAAGCTCAGTAAGGGGAACTATCAGTATACCTCCGGCCAGATTGCCGAGGCCGTGGAGTGCGTCAAAGGGGAAGCCTGCGATTATCCAGGCTATCATGCCTTTGAAATTCAGTCCGAAGAAAAGGGCCTGAGCGGGGGCGTAGAGTATGCCGTAACAGAGACCGTGAAGAGCACATACGCCCATGTAAACGGGCACAGCCACTTTTTTGGGCATATTCTTTGGCAGGAGCATGGTGACGCCCCAGAGCACTGTCCAAATATAAAGATAGGGGACCCACCAGGTGAGGAAGCCGTAGTAAATGCCAAGGAGGATAACGTAGGCGTAGACGGGTATAAGGGCCTTTTTGCGGTAAACAAGGGTGTAGACCATTATAAGCGTGCCTACTAGGTGTATGTTGGGAGCCCATTCCATTATAAGCTTTGAAAGAAACAATATGGTGCCCAACATGGCAAAGACCACGATTTCTCTGGTGGTGAGAGCGGCCTTTTTCTTAGCCATTATTTTTCAGCCTTGAATGCGTAGGTGGCGCCGTCCTCGATCTCGGTCAGCTCGCAGCCGCTCATGCCGTACTCGCCGTTGACATAGAAGGCCCAGTACATGCCGTCGGTATCATAGTCAAGGGCAACGCCGTTTACGGACTTAACGTAAAGACCGTAGGGACCGTCTTCACCTTTAACAAGGCCCACTTCCATCAGAGCCTCGCCCACGGTGTCAGCTTCAGTATTGATGGTGCAGCTTTCGGTTTTGCCGTCAGGGTAGACGACCTCAAAGGTAAAGGATCTTGCCTCGCCGCTGACAGGGCTTCCGGTTTCGCCTCCGCAGGCAGTAAGTACCATAGCCGCAATAAGTACCACCGCGATGAGAGAAGCAAAACGCAGAGTGGATTTCTTCGCGTTTTTCATTGTCTTTTCTCCTTTTGGTATTGTGTATTACAGTTTTGTTCCTTGACCCGCAGGGAATCGCTGCATATGGGTGAGGATCGGAAAGTCTTCCGGCTTGGGGATAAATCGTCCAAATCTGCCCGCCTTCTCAGCCTTATTTGGGCCAATGGCTTTTTCAGAGAATTTGCGGCATTCTCCGGGGCAGGGGACTCTCCCCTTACGGCGACGGTCTCGCACAGGATTTGCACCTGTTTCCTTTGCCTTTTTCCAAAACTGTAGGTACATTTTACTACCGGATTGACAATATTGCAACAAAAAAAGACTTTTCCGAAGAAAAGTCTTTTTTAGTCTGTCAAAATCATGTACCAGTCAAAATTATTGCAAGACTTTGTAGGGACCGGCGTACCCGACGGTCCGGCCGCCCCGGTAAAACCGGGGTGGCAAAATGTGATTCTATTACTGAACTATCGGAAAAATGGGGCGGTTCGTATTCGCCCGAGGCGGGCGTTTGCTGTAGCCAGCACCGCCGGACCGTCGAGGACGCCGGTCCCTACGATGGGAAGTATTTATGCTTTAACCTTTGAATCTGCTGGCATAGCCGCAGCGGCGGCAGAGTTCTTCCGTGGCTTTGTGTCCGCTGAAGCCATCATATATGGCTCTGGCACGGGGGCTTTGGAGGATGTCGGCAAGGCTCTCTGCGTGTATATTGCCAAGAGGGATGCTGCCATCGTGGTCAAGGCAGCAGGGAACTACCGTGCCGTCGCAGAGAATGCCTATCTGGTCACGGAGGCCGTAGCAGAAGTGGACTTCTCTCTCCTCGGCTGCAAGGTCAGGCCAGTCAAACTTGTCCCCGTGCTCAAGAAAGACTCTGGGAGCAAGGCGGATATTCTTTGTGCAGTCCTCCCAGGGAGTGGGGAAATGCTCTTCGAGGCGGGAGACTATCTCAGCGTTGCGGCTGTTTTCGCCGCCATCGTTCCAAAGACGCAGGGAACAGATAATTCCCCTTTCCGAGGCAGATTTGGCAAAGGAGGAGACAGAGGAAATGTAGCCTTGCATATCCACGCCTCCGCTGCCCTCAAAGGACTGGAGGGAGATATTCACCCTGTGGAGAGCTTCGGCGGTGAGAAGCGCGCTTCCCAGCTCTGAAAGCAAAGTGCCGTTGGTGGTAATTATCACCCGAAAGCCCTTTTCACGGGCAATTTCAAGGAGCCGGGGAAGCTCCGGATGGAGCAGGGGCTCCCCCATAAGGTGAAAGTAGAGAAACTTTGTGTGGCCCACAAGGGCCTTGGCTGCGGAGGAAAACTCCTCCGGGCTCATAAAGCGTGGCTCACGCTTCGTACCGGGGCAGAAGGAGCAGGCGAGGTTGCAGATATTTGTTATTTCAATATAGGCTTTTTTCAACATGGCGGTCAGGGCTGATTCAGCATCTTGGCGCCCAGGTCGGGCACGTCGGTCATTATGGCGTCGGCTCCTATGCTCTGGAGATAGTCCATCTCCTCGGCGTTGTTAATGGTCCAGTACTGCACGGCGATATTGTGCTCGTGGGCGTAGTTTATCACCTTGGAGGTGCCCAGATTCACAACATAGTCGTCGGTGGGAATCTGCAGAGCCACGAAGGGGAAGCCCTCGCTCTTAAGGCCGAAGAAGGAGTGGAGATAGAAAACAATAGCCTCGTTGAAACCGGCGGAACGGGGGAGATCGGGATAAGTGCTGTCCATATACTCGGTGACTTCGTTGTTGAAAGTACCAACCACGGTGCGCTGAAGGGCGCTGTAGGAGTCGAGAATGGAGTAGAGCTTGTCCACGGCGGCATAACCGGTCTCGCCGGAGTTCTTTATCTCGATTATATAGCGGTATTCACCCTGAGATTCCAGATACTCCAGAGTTTCCTCAATGGTGGTAATGCGCACCTCGTCGGGAATGTCCTGGCCGCGGAGGCCTGCATAGGGGCTCTCGCCGGAGTCGGTGGTGAACTTATCGCCCATGTTCAGCTCCTTGAGCTGGGCGAGGGTGTAATCACCGGGGTATACATCCTCGTGGCCGAAGTGTTCGACGGCGTTGCTGGTGCGGTCGAGGGTGGAGTCATGGAGAAGCACAAGATGGCCGTCTGCGGTCATGCGCAGGTCAAACTCAAAGATGTCAAGCTCGTACTCATCACTCTCAACGCAGTTTATGAGAGCAGCCATGGTGTTCTCGGGGGCAATGCCGCCGCCGGCACGGTGGCCGGAAAGCATGGTGACGCCCGCGGGAGTTATCAGGGGATTTGTGCAATCATCGGTGGAAACAGGCTGGGCATTGGTCTTACGGGTGACACGCCAGAAGAGGAAGCCTGCCAGAAGCGCCAGAATAAGTACAATAACAAGGATGATGATAAGTGCTTTTTTAATACGCTTTTTGGCCTTTGCGCTCATGGGGCAGCCGGCGGCAAACCAGCGGAAAGTCATGGGCCAAATGGCAGCAGCGAAGACAACAACCAGGAAGTAGCGGATGGCGGTGGTGAAAAGCACGTCGCCGAATATGAGCTTGAAAAGGGGCTTTGTGCCCTCCTTGACGGCAAGGGTCAGCGCAAGGCCGATAAGCACTTTGGGTATTTGACGGAGGAAGGGAGCTTTGGGGTCGAAGTTGACATAACGGCGTTCAAGCCAGAGGCTGACGATAATACCCAGAGAGCAGCCCAGAAGGGTCCAGCCATTCTTAACTCCGGAGCGGAGGTTGTGGGCATCAATGTCGGCAGGCCAGCTTTTAAGGTTTACATAAATTACGAATGCCAGGGAGATCAGGGACAATATGCCGTAGGCTATATAGAGCAGGCAGGGTTTCTCGTCGCTCTTTTCAAAAAGGGGCCAGAGGGCAAGGACCAGTACCGTACCTATGGCAAGACTCACCAGAACGTCGGCAGGGGTGTGGACGCCCAGATACATACGGCTCAGGGCGGTGAGCACCAACAGCACTATGGTGAGCACTCTTACCCAGAGCTTTTTGGTAAATCTTGCAATGCCGCCCATGGTGGTGGTGACACCCTGGGTGTGGCCGCTGGGGAAGGAATAGCCGGTGGCGGCCTCCCGGGCGGACTCAACTATGGTGAAGCCGGGGTCTTTTACCCAGGGCCTGGGGATGCGGAAGCTCAGCTTGAGAAACTGGTTTGCAAGGGTGCCCACAAGGCCTGTGAACATGATGTAAAGGCCGCTGCGCTTACTTACGCACCAGTAGATGACTATGGAGAGGACAAGAAAGGCAATCTCGTCTCCAAGATAGGTTATTACGGAGAAAAAGCTGTCCAGAACAGGATTCCGGATGCTTTCCAGGAAATAGAGAAACTGCATGGTTTTACCTCCAATGCCTTGATTAATCTATATATTAGCACAGTCTGCAAAGAAAAAGGAATGGGATAATATGAGCGGAAAGTGGATGCTTTACTTAGAAACGGGAGTTTTTTTCCTGTCCGCAATGAACATACCAAGCATGATCATAACCGCTCCCACAATGCCCATGGCGCTGAGGGGCTCGCCAAGAACAATGACGCCGGTGATCATGGTGAAGAAGGGTATGATATACACATAGTTGCAGACCACCACCACGCCAAGGCGCTTGGATGCGCTGTTCCAAAAAATATAACCCAGAGCGGAGCAGACAAAGCTGAGGAAAAGGATGCAGAATATGTACTGCCCGTTCATCATGGGGGCAAGGGAGAAGTTGCGGCCTTCAAAGAGCGCTATGGGCAGACCGGTGACAAAGCCCCAGAACATGAGGCGGCGGGTGAGAAGCAGGTTGTCGTACTTGTCAACCATGCCCCGGAGGATGACGGAGTATACAGCCCAGCAGGCAGCGGCGGCAAAGCTGAGGAGGTCTCCGATGGGGGAGAGCTTCAGCACCACCTGGCCGTTGAATACCACCATGGCAACGCCCACTATGGCCACAACGAAGCCCAGAATGCCGCCAAGACCCAGCTTCTCCTCGGGGAAGAAAAGACGGACTGCCACGGCGGTAAGTATGGGGGCGGCGGCCACTATGATGCTCACATTGGAGGCGTAGGTGTGGGTCAAAGCTGAGTTTTCAAAGAGGAAATAGAGACTGCAGCCGCTGATGGCAAGGGCGGCGAAACGAAGTTCTTCGCGAAAACTCAGCTTCAAAAGCTTCGGGCAGCACAGCCACAGGGCAATATATGCCAGCACAAATCGCATGAGCATCACCTGTGTGGGGCTGTAGCTTTCCAGGAGTATTTTGCTTGCAATAAAAGATGAGCCCCAGGCAATTGCTGTGAAAAGGGCAAGGCAATGAGCGATAAGGGTAGAAGATTTTGTTTTCATACGACGGTTTCCTTTGATGCGTCTTTAAGTCGGGGCGTTAGGAAAAAATGCTGGTGGCATGTTTTTAGCCGACCACCGTAGGAGCTATGCTCCGAGGAGGGAACGCGGTGGCTTTTGTCATAGTTTCAAAGGCTCCCTTGTGTAAAGGGAGCTGTCGCCGTAAGGCGACTGAGGGATTGTGCAGAAAAATTTACATGTTTGCACAAGCTTATGCGAATCGGAGCAATCCCTCCGTCATTTGCAAAGCAAATGACACCTCCCTTTACACAAGGGAGGCTTTGAAAGGGATTTTTCACTCTAATAAAAAACAGGGCCTAGGCCCTGTTTTTTAGAATATATCCTCTTCGACTTTCTCGGGAGGAAGCTCCAGAGCAGCGGGATTTTTCAGGTAATACTTCAGGAATTTGAATGCGGTGGCGTAGTAGAAGCCGTCGCAAACACGCTCGTCGGTGACCACCTTGTAGTCGATATATTTGCGCTCGGTGGGCTTGCCTTCCTTGTCCAGCTCCACCACTCTGCGCTTCGCGCCGAAGGCGACGAACACGGGAAGGGTACCGAAGTTATAGATGTGGTGATAGATGGGGGGAATGCCAAGGGAGCCCAGATCCGTCAGGATCATGCTGCCGTGGAAGGGGCTTACCTCCAGCAGGGACTGGGGCAGCCAGCCCATATAGTCGCCGCAGCGAAGGAGCCAGATGGCGAAACGGAAAATGAAGCCGGGCAGCTTGCCAAGAGCGGAGGCAACGGCCTCGGTGCCGCTCTCGCCAGTGTTGGCCTTTATCTCGTCCACCTTCTCGTTTACCATGCGATAAACGTCAAAAACGGTGGCGTTGGGCTGACAGTGGAATTTCACAAGGGTCTCGCCGGCTTCAAGGGTCATGGCGCGCTTTACCATGAAGCAGAGCTCAATGTCGTTGCGGGCGTAGATCTTCTGTCCGGCAACGAAACGGTTGATACCGGGGCAGTGGGCCACGGTGCGGATGTAAGCTGCCATAAAGAGATGGAGCATACCCATACCCTTCCAGCCCTCGGCCCGCTTTTCCCGAATCCATTTTTCGGCGGCGGAAATGTCGATGGAGTCTTCAAACTGGTTGCTGGCGTCGTTGCGGGTGGGCATTATATAGGGCATGAACTTGGTAATGGGGTCAATGGAACGCACAAGGCGGCCTTCCTTGCGGTCACCGAAACGGCGTTTATAGATAACTTCCTGTGCCATAAATTGCTGCGTCCTTTCTTATTTAGCTGTCCCATTCAGGGGCAGGGGAATTCTTTCTTATCTCTCATATAAATATTTCGACAAGAATATTATACACAAAAAGAGCCAAATGGCAAGAAGTTTGATTATTTGCTCTGGATTTGCGTATTCGCCGGTGGTGTTGCGCCACGGGAATTGTACTGCATGGCGCGCTGGGGCGTCGCGCCCTAGGGGTGAGTAGAATGGAGTGTGGCGGAAATATGCCGTCGTCGTGGTTTTATCAGTCTGTCAAAGAACTATATTTTTAGGCTCCCCTTTGAAGGGGAAAAGTCAGACGCGAGGTACGAGCGGATGACTGAGAGGTAAAAAAAGTTTGGAAAATCTTCATTTTAAGAGTGATTTATCCACCTCTCCATCATTTTCTCGTTCCTCGAATATGCCACCTCCCCTTATCGAAGGGGAGTCTTTTTGACACCCAGCAAAACGAGGATGCTCTGAGAGCATCCTCGTTTTTAAAGCATATTTACAGAACCTTGCTCAAAAATTCCTGAGTTCTGGGGTTCTGGGCGTGGAGGAAGATATCCTCGGGAGTGCCTTCCTCAACAAGCTTACCGTCGGCCATGAAGAGGACACGGTGGCCCACTTCCCGGGCAAAGCCCATTTCGTGGGTTACAACCACCATGGTCATGCCCTCGTTGGCAAGCTCCTTCATAACGTCAAGCACCTCGCCAACCATTTCGGGGTCAAGGGCACTTGTGGGCTCGTCGAAGAGCATAACATCGGGCTCCATCATAAGAGCGCGAACTATGGCAACGCGCTGCTTCTGGCCGCCGCTGTGCTGTATGGGATATGCTCCCGCACGGTCTGCAAGGCCTACGCGCTCCAGAAGACCTATGGCCTTTTTTTCAGCCTCGGCCCTGGCCATGTGCTTCACCTTGACGGGGGCGAGAATCATGTTTTCAAGAATGGTCTTGTGGGGGAAGAGGTTGAAGTGCTGGAACACCATGCCCATGCGCTGACGGTGACGGTCGATGTTCAGCTTCACCATTTTGCCCTTTTCATTGGGCACTTTCTTGGCGGTGATGTCCACGCCGTCGAAAATAATGTGGCCGTCGGTGGGGACCTCGGTGAGATTCAAAGAGCGCAGCAGTGTGCTCTTGCCGCTTCCGGAGGGGCCGATAACAACAAGCACTTCACCGCGGCGGATATCCACGCTGACATCGTCAAGAGCTTTGATAGCACCCTTGTTATAATGCTTCTTCAGGTTTTTTACCTGAATGATATTGCCGCTTCCGGAGGGGACGAAACCCATGTTATCTCTTGTTTCCACGGCTCATCCTCCTTTCAAAGTAGGCAATGATCTTGCTGGTGGGGAAGCAGAGGCAGAAGTATATGGCCGTTGCAACCAGCAGGGGCTCCATGATAAGGAAGGTGGCGCCCTTTACGGCGTTGACTGCGGACATGATGTCGGCAACGCCTATGGTATAGGTAATGGCGGATTCTTTTATAATAACAACGAATTCGTTGGCGATGGCGGGGAGTATGTTGCGAATAGCCTGGGGCAGTATTATGTAGCGCAGGGTCTGGCTGCTGCTGAGACCCAGAGAGCGGGATGCCTCGCTCTGTCCGCCGTCGATGCTCTGAATGCCGGAGCGGATTATCTCGCAAAGATATGCGCCGGAGTTCATACCCAGTGCCACAACGCCGGGGAAGAAGCGGTCGAAACGGATGAAACCAAAGACTTTGAAGCCGGGCAGGTCGATAAGTGCTCCGAAAACGCCGTAGTAGATAATGAATATCTGGACTATAACGGGGGTGGAGCGGAGGACCTCCACATATATGGTAGCTATTAAGGACAGGGGATTGAATTTGCTGAGAGTCAGCAGGAAGCCGCCGTCACGGAGGCGTCCCTGTTTATTTACGGAGAGGAAGCGGAAGGGGCGGAAGTCGCTGAGGCGCATCATGGCAAGGATTATGCCCAGAACAAAGCCAATGACAACGGTGAAAAAACTCAGCAGTATGGTGACCACAAGGCCCTGCTTGAAAAGCTCCAGGTAAGGGGCCACACGGGCGAAATTAGAGAATTTAATAAAACTTCCCATTTTGGGGAGCTCCTTTCGGACAAAAAATAAGGAGATATATAACGCAGGAATACCTCCCTGCCCTCAGGCAGGGAGGAATTTGAGGATTCAATGAGAGGGAGAATTATTCTTCAATCAGACCCTCGATGATGTTGCCTTCGGCAAGCTCGTTGGCCTGTGCTACGAAGTCATCAAAGGTGCCGGACTAAACGCACTTGTTCAGAGCTTCGTTGACAGCGGCCTGCAGAGCTTCGTTGCCCTTGGGAATGCCGATAACATTGCCTTCTGCGTCGTAGGGAACTTCACAGACCATTACGATGTCGGGATAGTTCTTCTGATAGCTCTCGGCAACAGCGGTCTCAACATAAGCGCCATCCAGCTTGCCGCCAACGATCTCGGCGATGATGTCGGTAACCTTGGGCAGGCTTACGAGGTCGGCGTCGGCGGAGAACTCCTGAGCGAGGCCTTCCTGAATGGAGCCGATCTGAGCGCCGATCTGGTAACCGGCCTGGTTCAGGGACTCGAGGTCGGTGAAGACACCGGCGTTGGCTTTGGAGGTGATGAAGGCCTGACCGCCGTCATAGTAGGAATCAGAGAAGAGCATGGTCTCTGCGCGTTCGGGGTCGGGGGAAAGACCAGCAACACCAAGGTCAACATTGCCGAGGCCGACTTCCATCAGAACGCCGTCGAAGTCCATGGGGATGAATTCGATCTCGAGACCCAGCTCATTGGCGATGTACTTGGCAAGCTCAATGTCGAAGCCGGCGAGGCTGGCAGTGCCGTCATCGGCGATGGCGTAGAACTCGTAGGGAGCGTAGTCGGGGGAAGTAGCAACGGTGAGAACACCGGGGGTGACGGTAGTGAAGCCTGCCTCGGGAGCAGCAGGAGCCTCAGGGGCAGCAGGAGCTTCGGGAGCAGCGGGAGCCTCGTTGCCGCAGGCGCAGAGGGCAAGAACCATAATAAGTGCAAGTGCAAGACAGATAATTTTTTTCATTTTGGGTAACTCCTTAAGGTTTTATTTAGCATGGGCCTTATTATACACACTAAAAGTGAATAATCAATAGTAATATTCATAAAAAAGTGAATATTTTGAAAAAATTTTAATAAATTAAAGCGAAAAATTGGGATAATTTCAGAGAACAGAGGATTTTAAGTTCCGGCCATTTATTTTTTAAAACCTCTTCCTTTTATTATAAAAGTATGCTAATATATTTCAATATTGTAAAATGCTACTACTGTATTTATTTGGCGGTGAACAGATGAAAAACAGCAGATTTCAAAAGCTGGTAGCTCCCGGAATGAGGCTCTACCTGATAATAATGGTGCTTTTTGCAGCGGTGACCTTTTTCATAAATGAGAGGGTGGCCCTGGCTGAGGCTGCAATAATACTCATCCTTATAATATACTCCCTTGTGGACGCCCGCCGCCGCAGGAAGAGACTTGTGGATTATATTGAGGACGTTACCTACAACGCCGAATCCGCCAAGAATAATACTCTGATGAATTTCCCCCTGCCCATCGTTGTTTTCAAGATGGACGACCACCAGATCATCTGGGGCAACCAGATATTCTTCAATCTCTTCGGCAAGCAAAAGCCCTCCTTTGAGGCAAGCCTCACGGAAATGGTCCCCGGCTTTTCCAGCAAGTGGCTTCTTGAGGGCAAAAGTCAGTATCCCGGACTTGTGCAGGTGGACGGCAGAAAGTATCAGCTTCATGGCAACATCATCCGTGGCAAGGAGGATGCCGTCAGCGGCTCCAACAGCGGCTTTATGGGTATAAGCTACTGGGTGGACGTTACGGAGTTTGACGATATTAAGATCGAATATGAGGCTTCCCGCCCTGCTACCATGGTTCTTGTGGTGGATAATTACGATGAGCTTATAAAGGGCGTCACGGACCGCAAGCGCATGGAGCTTCGCGGCATTATCGACGAGGAGATAAGCAAATGGGTGGAAGGCAAGGGCGGACTTTTGCGCCGCTTCGACACCGACCGCTATATGTTCATTTTCGAGTCCCGCTATCTTAAGGACTTCACCGGCAGCAAGTTTGGCATTCTTGAGGAGATACATTCCGTAATAAGCTCCACGGGCATCCATGCCACTTTGAGCATAGGCGTGGGCTGCGACGGAGCGGACTTTGACGAGAATTTCGCCTTCGCAAATCTGGCCATAGAAATGGCCCTTTCAAGAGGCGGCGACCAGGCTGTCATCAAAAACCGCTATAACTTTGAGTTCTTCGGCGGCAGGGGCATGGAGATAGAGACCCGCACCAAGGTCAAGAGCCGTGTGACCGCCAATGCTCTCACGGAGCTTATGCGCTCCTCCAGCCAGATATATGCCATGGGCCACAAATTCTCGGACCTTGACAGCATAGGCGGCGCCGTCGGCATAGTCTGCATAGCCCGCAAGCTGGGCAAGACCGCGAAAATCGTGGTGGACCCCGAGAAGAATGTTTCCCACGCCCTGATAAAGGCACTGAAGGCCAGCGCCGAATACAAAGACGTATTTATTTCCCCGGACGAGGCCATGCTCTCTGCGGACAGCCACACTCTGCTGGTGGTGGTGGACACCAACCGGCCCGAGCAGGTGGAATCCAGAAATCTTCTGGAAAGCTGCACCCGTGTGGCGGTCATTGACCACCACCGCCGTGCTGCCAGCTATATACAGAACGCCGCCCTTTCCTTCCACGAGCCCTATGCCTCCAGCGTATGCGAGCTGATAAGCGAGCTTTTGCAGGAGATAGTGGAGCAGGAGGATATTACCCGCATGGAGGCGGAGGCGGTGCTCAGCGGCATAGTGCTGGATACCAAGAACTTCACCATACGCACCGGCGAGCGCACCTTTGACGCAGCCGCCTTCCTCCGGAGGGTGGGAGCGGACACCAGCGAGGTGAAGAAGCTGCTGCAGAATGACATGGAACACACCGTTGCCAGATATAAAATACTCCAGTCTGCCAAGGTCTACCGTGGGGATATAGCCATAGCCGTGCAGGAGACCGAGCAGGACCGCATTGTGGCAGCCCAGGCTGCGGACGAGCTTCTCAATGTCTCCGGCATTGAGGCTTCCATCGTGGCCTACGCCACCAATGACGGAGGCGTTGTGGTCTCTGCCAGAAGCATAGGCGATGTGAATGTACAGCTCATACTTGAAAAACTGGGCGGTGGCGGCAATAAGAGCGCAGCCGGCGCACAGATAAGCAATATGAGCCTCAGAGACGCGGTGAACATCATCTGCGCCTCCATAGATGAATACAGCAAGTGAAAAAATTGAAAGGAGAACCGAAATGAAGGTTATATTTAATGTAGATGTTAAGGGACAGGGCAAGAAGGGCGAGATGAAGGAAGTCAGCGAGGGCTACGGAAGAAACTACCTCCTGCCCCGCAAGCTGGCCGTTGAGGCCACTGCCGACAACCTCAACACCATGCGTATGAAGGAAAAGGCCAAGGCAGCCGCTCTGGCAGCAGAGAAGGCCAAGGCCACCGAGAACGCCAAGGCTCTGGAGAGCATCATAGTGAAGATTCCCGCCAAGGCCGGCTCCGGCGGCAGACTCTTCGGCGCCATTACCAGCAAGGAAATCAGCGAAAATCTGAAGAAGCAGTTTAACATCGATATTGACAGCAAGAAGATTGTGCAGGCTGATCCTATCAAGACCTTCGGCAGCTTCGACGTGAAGTGCAAGTTCGGCCACGAGATAAACGGAGTCATTCACGTCCTTATAGTAGAGGCCAAGTAAGGCACCAAAGCCTCCCTTGTGTAAAGGGAGGTGCCGAGCGTATGCGAGGCGGAGGGATTGTGCGGTGATACACCGTATATTGGCATTGCACCTAGGCGAATTGGGACAATCCCTCAGCCGCCGCAGGCGGCAGCTCCCTTTACACAAGGGAGCCAATAAGGAAAGGTTATTGGAATTATTATGGATGAACTTTTAGGCAGAAGAGTGCCCCAGAGCCCCCAGGCGGAGCAGGCGGTCATAGGCAGTATGCTCATAGACCCCGGCTGCATCCCCGATGTTCTCAAGGAGGCCAGGAGCGAGCACTTCTATATCCAGACAAATAAAGACATATTCGAGATCATCTTCGCCATGTTCAACTACGGCCAGACCATAGACCCGGTCACCGTTATTGAGCAGATGAAGACCCGGGGCGTATACCACGAGGAGAGCACCAGAGGATATATTCTGGAGCTTATGAAGGTGACGCCCACCGCTGCCAACGTTGCGGAATATGTGAGCATAATTCGCGACAAAGCCCTCCAGCGTGAGCTGGGCAAGGCTGCGGACAGCATAAGAGAAATGGTCAACGAGGGCATAGGCGGAGCGGACGAGATGCTTGAGGCCGCCGAGCGATATATCTATGCCCTGCGCAAGGACCGCACCGTGGGAGGCTTGAAGCCCATTGGTGAAGTCATGCAGACCGTTTATGAGAACATAAACCGCATGGCAACCGAGGGCGAGGCCATGCCCGGACTCACCACAGGCCTTGTGGACCTGGATGCCCGCATCCTGGGCCTCAACGAGGGTGAGCTGGTGCTGGTGGCTTCCCGTCCCGGTATGGGTAAGACCTCCATTGCTCTGAATATGGCCATGTCCGCTGCCAAGGCCAGCGGCAAGGCTGTTGCTGTATTTTCTTTGGAAATGAGCCGTGAGCAGCTGGCTACCCGTATTCTGGCGGGTGAGAGCCTTGTGGACAGCCAGAAGCTTCTCAAGGGCACCCTGAGTACCGACGAGTGGAGGCGCATAGTCTCCGCCGCGGCAAGCATAAGCGCTACCAATATACTCATTGACGATAACCCCACTCTCTCCGTTGCGGACATGAACGCCCAGTGCCGCAGAGTCAAGAATCTGGGCCTTGTGGTGGTTGACTATCTCCAGCTGATGCAGTCCGCAGGAGGCAAGAGCGGCGGCGGCGAAAACCGCCAGCAGATGGTTGCGGATATGTCCCGTATGCTGAAGATAATGGCCAAGGAGCTGGCAGTTCCCGTTTTGTGCCTCAGCCAGCTTAGCCGTGCCAACGAGGGCCGCGCCGACAAGCGCCCCCAGCTCAGCGACCTTCGCGAGTCTGGTGCTATCGAGCAGGACGCCGACGTGGTCATCGGCCTTTACCGAGAAGGCTACTATAACCGGGAATGCGAAAATCCCAACGCCGCCGAGGCCATAGTGCTGAAAAACCGTAAGGGCGAGTGCGGCATTGTTGACCTTATGTGGCTGCCCGACTATACCAGCTATGTTTCCGTTGAAAAACGCCACGATGAATACTGATAAAATTGAGCTTTTTATTCAGCGGCACTCCATGCTTCCCCATGGAGGGCGCATTCTCTGCGCCGTCAGCGGCGGGGCAGACAGCGTCATGCTGCTCCACTACCTCTCCCGGATAGAAGGAGTGGATGTAGTGGCCGCCCATTATAACCACTGCCTGCGGGGAGCGGAGTCCGACAGGGATGAGGAATTCGTAAAAGCCCTCTGCGAAAAGCTGGGGATAAAATGCGTAATAGGCCGGGGAGACGTTGCCGCCTTTGCCGCCCAAAGCGGCAGAAGCATCGAGGACGCCGCCCGGGTGCTGCGCTATGAGTTTCTCAGCGAAGCGGCGGGCAGGGAAAACTGCGCGGGTATAGCCACGGCCCACAATGCCGATGATAATGCGGAGACCGTTTTGCTGAATCTGGCCCGGGGAACGGGGCTGAAGGGACTTTGCGGCATACCTCCCGTGCGGGGGATGTTCATTCGTCCCCTGCTCCAGACCACAAGGGCGGAGATCGAGGAGTATTTAAGGGAGCGGGGCCTTGAGCATATTGAGGACAGCTCCAATGCCTCCGATGACTACAGCCGAAACCGCATCCGCCACCATGTAACTCCCGTTTTGCGTCAGGGCAATCCCGCCTTTGCCGAGACTGTGTCCAGGATGACGGAGTCTCTCCGGGAGGACGAGGAGTATTTCCACGGCGAGGCTCTGAGCTTCATTGCCGAAAACTCAGGGGAAGACGGCAGTCTCCCCGCCGCAGCCTTTATGGCTCTTCCCGGCAGCGTGAGAATGAGAGTGCTGCGCATCAAGTGCGGCGGCAGTCTTGAGATGGTGCACCGCAGGGCCATAGAGAATATCTGCCTTGTAAGAAGCGTGCGTGCCCACGCGGACATACCCGGCATGAGGGTTACGAGGGAGTTCGACCGTCTCATTTTTGCTGCCGAAGAAGGGGCTGCCATAGAGCCGGTTGAGCTTAAGCCGGGCGAAACCATCCACCTTCCCGGGGCGGGCCTCAATATTTCCTGTGAATTTGTGCCGAAATGCACCGAAGTTCACAAATCGTTCAACACATTTTTCTTCAAAAGTGAGAATATATGTGGTAGAATGTTCGTCGGCTCGCGTAAGGATGGGGATAAGATAAGGCTTTTGGGCAGAAACTGCACAAAGAGTGTGAGAAGGCTTTTCTCCGAGGCCCATTACAGCATAGCCGCAAGAGTGAGCTGTCCCGTTATCCGTGACGAAAAGGGCTCCATTGCCGTTTACGGCTTCGGCGTGGATGAGCGCTGCGCCGCCAAAAGCGGAGATAATTGCATTGTTATTAAAATTACCAAAGACAGAGAAGAGGTATAGAATAATGGCAGGTAAAATGAAGGATGATATTCTCAAGGTTCTCCTCAGCGAGGAAGAAATAAATGAGCGCGTCAAGTCTCTGGGACAGGCCATCACCGCCGATTTTGAAGGCCAGGAAGTTTTCTTTCTGGGCGTTTTGAAGGGCTGCTTCGTTTTCATGGCCGACCTACTGAGAAATGTTGACCTGAAATGCGACATGGACTTCATGGCTGTTTCCAGCTACGGCAACGGCACCTCCACCACCGGAGCGGTGAAGATAACCAAGGACCTTAACAAGGATATTGAGGGCAAGCACCTTATAATCGTTGAGGATATACTGGACAGCGGCGTCACCCTCAGCTATCTCAAGGGCTATCTTTCCGCCCGCAAGCCCGCTTCCATCAGCATTGTCACCCTTCTGGACAAGCCCGAGCGCAGGAAAGCGGATATAAAGGCCGATTACTTCGGCTTCACCGTGCCCGATGAGTTTGTTGTGGGCTACGGTCTGGACTACGCGGAGAAATACCGCAATCTGCCATATATAGGCGTACTCAAGCCTGAGGTTTACTCCAACTGAGGCTTTTTACAGATAAGTAAGGACGTGATTTTCTTTTGAACAATAAACCCGGTAAGAACAAAGCGAGAGATTTGGGCTTTTATGCTCTTATTCTTATAATTCTTCTTGCTGTCATCTTTACTCTCAACAGAGACATGGGCGGCAAGGAAATAAACTACAGCGAGCTTCGCGACCTCTTCCTTGAGGAAAAGGTGGAGTCCTTCGTGGCGGAGGGCAATGTCATCACCGCCAAGCTCAAGGACGAGACTGAGGTAGTCTGCGAGCTGAGCACCATCAGTATTTTCTATAACGAGCTCAATGAGCTCGTGGCCCAGCAGAAGGACGAGGGTATACTCAGCGAGTATAACTATCCTCCCGAGTGGCAGGCCCCCTGGTTCGTGGCCTTCCTGCCCTATCTGCTGATAATGGTCCTGTTTGTCTTCGTCTGGATGTTCATGATGAACAAGGCTCAGGGCGGCGGCGCAGGCGGCGTTGCCAGATTCAGCAAGGCCCGCACCCGCCTGGGCAGCGAGGAGAAGAAAAAAGTCACCTTCAAGGATGTTGCCGGCTGCGACGAGGAAAAGGCCGAGCTTGCCGAGATCGTGCATTTCCTGAAAAACCCCAAGCAGTATACGGATATGGGCGCACGCATACCCAAGGGCGTTCTGCTTGTAGGCCCTCCGGGAACCGGTAAGACCCTGCTGGCCAAGGCCGTTGCAGGCGAGGCAAACGTGCAGTTCCTCTCCATCTCCGGCTCCGACTTTGTGGAGCTCTATGTGGGCGTTGGTGCAGGCCGCGTCCGTGACCTCTTCGAGCAGGCCAAAAAGGTGGCTCCCGCCATCATTTTCATAGACGAGATCGACGCTGTGGGCCGTCACCGCGGCTCCGGTCTGGGCGGCGGACACGATGAGCGCGAGCAGACTCTCAACCAGCTGCTTGTTGAAATGGACGGCTTTGGCAACAATGACGGCGTTATCGTCATGGCTGCTACCAACCGCGCCGACATTCTGGATAACGCTCTTCTCCGTCCCGGCCGTTTTGACCGCCAGGTATATGTGGGCCTCCCCGACATTCGTGGCCGCGAGGCTATTCTGCGCAT
>JAZSFJ010000093.1:0-37187 GCA_045532145.1 Oscillospiraceae bacterium | reverse complement strand
AAGGCAAATAAAATAACCCCCTTTAGGGGTTGCCGGTGAAAGAACTGCGGTTGGCAGACTTTTCGGCGAGCCTATAGGCTCTGCCGGCAACATGCCCTAAGGGGGCTGTGCAAACCACCGGCACGGCCGGTGGTTATGATTTTTTTATATTATAATACATTTTCAAAGGCTCCCTTGTGTAAAGGGAGCTGTCGCGAAGCGACTGAGGGATTGTGCGGTACGAGCCCATGTACACCAACGCGCTTTGGCGAATCCGTATATTTAAGGCATTATCTTAAAAGCTGCAGCCATAGCTAACCATATTAGGGCATATTCCCACCTGCGCGGAATATATTATCCCATAAATAACTCAGGGGGTATATATGAAGGCTAATATTTCCGGGTGGCAGCTGTGGGGCTTTCTTTTCACCTCGCTGCTGGGCACTATTCTGCATTTTCTCTTTGATCTGAGCGGCGGCAGCGCAGTTACTGCACTTTTCTCTGCGGTGAACGAATCAATATGGGAGCATATGAAGCTGATATTCTACCCTATGCTGATTTTCGCCTTTATTGAATATAGAGTCTGGGGCAGGGGAGTGCCGGGCTTTTGGGGCGTGAAGTTATGCGGCATAGTCCTTGCCCTCGTGCTGATACCTGCGCTCTACTATACCTACACAGGCATCCTCGGTTTTTCCGTGGATATTGTCAATATCCTTATTTTCTACATTACTGCGGCCTTGGTTTTTGCCCTTGAAACGCGGCTAATGAAAAGTGGCAAAGCTCTGCCCATACCCGCACCCATGGCAGTAGTTGTTCTTTGCGTCATTGCCGCCATATTCACCCTTTTCACCTTCCGCCCTCCACAAATTGCTCTCTTTCGCGACCCGATGAGCGGCGGATACGGTTTCTTTGATGCTTAATTATCCGAGTATATTATTTCTTTTATGTTGGCGGCAAAAGCCTTGTCCCATGTGTCGGGCAGGGTCAGTTTTTTCTTCAATGCGGTAATAGACAAATATACTGATTTTTTGTGGAATGTCAAAGGGGAATGTGTTAGTATTAAAGATAGAGAAAGGAGCGTGTGCCCTGTGACAAATACTGTTGTTTTGTCGATTTTGAGCCTTGCATATCTTGCTTTGGCTGTTTGCTGCGCGGTTACCTATGAGCTAAGGCGCGGCAGCAAAATCAAGATTGTTCATCTTCCCGGATGGTTCTTCTGGTTAGGCGCAGTCTGCGGAGCGGTTTTTCTGGGCTTTGGATGGCTGGCGGCAAAGGATGAAAGCGGTATTGCTGTCGTACTTGGCTTCGGGGCAATAGCTTTGCTGGGAATGTCGCTTATGCTGGGGTGGAAAAACTGCTGTATTACATATGACAAACAGGGCTTTACCCACAAAAATCTCATCGCAGTTCGCCGCACTTATACATATGACCAACTTACGGCGAGAGCGAAGCTGAAAGGACAGTCCCTTACTTTCGTATTTTATGCCGGAGACAAAAAAATAAGTTTTGATGTGGTGAGCAGAAACGCAGCGGATTTCATGATTACCCTTCAGTCTGAGTACAGAAAACGTCATAATAAAAATATGCCTGAAATACAAAAAAGCAAAAATCAGCCCGGTGGATTCAGAGACCATGTTCACAACCCGGGAGAATATCTGGCGATTTTCATTATGATGCTGCTGTTTGTTGGTGGAGTCGGACTGTGGTTGGTGCTGGACACATGGCTTCCTTTGAACGAAAAGGACGGAGAGCAATTCAACCTCACTTTTGATGCATGGAAAATCGATGAGGAATATCTATGGCTGACGACTTCCGAATATGATGAGCCATTTAAAATTGCGATTTGCGAAGAACACTTCACAGGCCTTCGCAGCATCACAGAAAAATGCGATGGAAGTACGGAATTTACCATTTGGGCTGAGCGATTTACTCCCGATGGCGGTCCAGTTTACAGGGTGTATGCTATATCTGCCGACGGTGAGGAATACCTCAGTTTTGAAGATTCAACAGCCTGCCAAAGGGAAGGCCTTCCCTCTGCACTTGGGATATTCGCAGTGTTTATGGCAGTTCTCCTTGGAGCCAGCGGCATTATTTATGCTGTTGGAAGCAATCCTGCCAAATATCCCAAATGGCTTGTATATGCCTGCTTTCAGAAATACGCTATCGATATATGGTAAGAAACGCGAGATAGTCGGATATACGTGTAAAAAACCTCTTTTGCCAGCAGACAAAGGAGGTTTTTGCATGCGAAAGAATGAACATAAGTAGTATAAAACTAATCTTGGAGAACCGATTATCTTTTTGTTCCGTCAGAATTGATATAATATCCGTCAGCGATTTCGTTAAAACCGCCTCCAAAATACCAACCTTTTGATTCAATTAATTCTATAAAAGCATCTGTAAACTCAAGTGATTTTCAACGGTTTTATCAATATCAAAAACCCTTATGGCATTTGCTTGATTTGATTGATATGCCACAGTATTTGTCCAACGAGGTTTTCGCAGACTTCCGTAAATGTTGAGTTTTGCAGTGGCTCTATGGCAATATAAGTCATTCCCCACCACTCTTCTTTTTTGCGGTCAGGAATGGTCTTGAGATATGCCTTGATTGGTTCAGTCTGTTCCCATTCCTGCGTTCTGATTGCAAGCCAGAATGGCGTTTCGACTGATGATGCTATTTTCCACATATCTCTGTCATAGTTGAGCGTAATCGCATAGTCTTCAATGTACAAACTTCTGGTGTAGCCTTTTCTATAACCGGCTGCTTTTAGCCCTTTCTTGGAGGTCTTAATTGTTTTGTCGGCAACAAGAAGATCAACCACCTCGTCAATAACCGCATAATAACGTTCACCCATTTTGGCCATCTTAGCAGATAGATCCATAGAAGTAAAAGGGATGAATGCATCGCTGTCCATCTGATTGCAATAGCCTTCCAGTTGGATGATATCTGTAACGAACTCATTGTCTGTAGTTGATGCTACCTGCTTGAGCAGACCGATTATCTCGGACCATGTTGTAATAGCAAGACGAATGCCTCCGACTGTGACACAATATTTCCCTTCATCATGGACTTCATCGTCGCATAAATCCAGCAGTTTAGCCCACAGACTTGTTTTCCGTGTCATGGGACAGATGAAAAGCAAACCTTTTCCGCTACTTTTGCGCAAGCGGGCCAAGTATGTATTTGGCTGGTTAGTAGTCAAGGACGCATAGAATTTCATTTCAAAAAGAATTATTTCAGAGCCATCCGCATTTATGCCAACCATGTCAGGGCGTTCTTTTTCTTCACTTTCACCAGTAACTTGGCATAGGTATTGAATGCTCTCATCTACCTCGATGCCCATTGTGTCTGCAGCAAACTTTGTGAATGCCGCATTCAATTTGCTTGATTGTGATAGCAGATACTGCAGAGAAAAAGTCGCAATATCTTCTTGAGACCCCTTGATATAAGGGTAGAGATGAGCTAACAAGGATTGTGCCATAGTCTGAACCAACCTTTCGTAATGAAGTGATGCTGTTAAAACCCAGGAATGCTTTTATCTCTATACAAGGGTATATCCCCAGAATTTGCCGATACGAATTTTCTGAATTTTTCTTTCTTCTGTCATTTTCCCAAGGATACGGTTTGCGGTAGCGGAAGAGACACCAAGCATCTCACGCACATCGGCATTGGTGATGGTTCCATTCTTTTTCAAGAAGCGCTCGATTTGATACCAACGCTGTTCCTCTGTGTTCATGCTTTCCACATTGCCAGCCTGCACAGCCTCCAACAAGGCTTCTTTAATGGCAAAGAGCATAAACTCAATGAAGGCGGTGGACTCAGCCTCGTTGTTGGAGCGGTTGATGGCCTGATAGTATTCGTCCTGCCGGTCGTGGATGATAGACTCCACCGGGAGCCAGGCGAACATGGGCTTCCACTGGGTCAGCAGCAGAGTGTGCCACAGGCGTCCAATACGCCCATTGCCATCAGCAAAGGGGTGAATCAGCTCAAGTTCATAATGGAACACGCAGCTCTTGATGAGCATATGAAAATCACTGTCCCGCACCCAGTCCAGAAGTTCCATTACCAACCCCGGCACATAGTCCGGCAGCGTGCCGAAATGTAGAATATTGCCCTGCTTGTCCACCACTCCCACAGGACGTGAACGGAAACACCCGGACTCTCCCACCAAACCTCTGGTCATAACTCCATGGGCATTTAAAAGCTCGTCCACGGAATACGGATTGAGTTTCTCCATCATTTCGTAGATCTCGTAGGCGTTTTTTACCTCTGCGATATCCTTGGGAGGTGCGATGACATGTTTGCCGCTGAGAACGGCTGTAACCTGCTCCAGGCTTAAAGTATTCTGCTCAATGGCCAAAGAAGAATAAATCGTCCGAATGCGGTTGGTGCGTCGCAGCATCGGGTTTGTGGACAAGCCCACCGAAGCGTTTACATGTCCAACCAGCTCGGCAATTTCGGCAACTTCATCCAGAATGGCATTTGTGATTTCGAAGGGTGGTTTTCTGTTGCGCATGGTCATCACCTCATGCTCAGTATAACACGTCATCGCTCATTTATCAACACAAAACGATTGATGAAATGAGTGATGAACCCCGGCAGTCTGTGATTTACCAGACTGCCGAGGTTTGAAATGAGATTACTGCAATTATTGCCTCAACATTGTGCTTTATTTCATACGAAACATTAAGTAGCTCTGTATTAAAGCACAGCGCCAAGGTAACCATAAAAAGAATTGTAGTAGTTACTTTTTTGCTTGCCGTTTCTCGCGAGTATTTCCATGTTCCGCTGTATAAAAAGTAGACTCTGGCTAAGAAACCTGCAAAATGGCAATTAGTATACCCATTTTATTTTTCCCAGTCTATAAAAAGTTCTATATGTCCACAGTCTTTGCAGACTAAAGCATCTGTGGCTTCAACAACTCTTTGGGTGATGGTTCTGGTGTACACAGATTTTTCTTCAGGATAATTCAAATTGATCCTTGTATTCACCATAAGTTTATCAGTGTTTTCACTCCCGCAACGAAGGCAGTTCTTGCAGTTAATCATAATTCTTTCTCCTTTTGCATTATAAAGAACACCATTGAGTCTGCCTTTTGAGGAAACAGATTTCAATGGTGTTTCTTTTCGTGGTGCGGGTATGGGGACTTGAACCCCAACGCTGAAAGCACAGGAACCTAAATCTTGATGGTAAATACAATTTTAGAGCTAAATTAAGGGATATTGCCCGTTTTCGGCACTTATCCGAACTATTAAGCCACTTTGAGTTTAGCCGTAAATGTAGCGAAATTGTTCAAAATCGAAAATGTTAGACAAGTGTTAGACAGGACAGAGCACCCGTTGCACGCTCTAAAATCCATATAGCCCCCACTTGAACACGCTGTTATGGCGTGCTGAATTGAGCGCTATATAGGGCAGTTTCGCCTCCCTCCCGGGGGGCTTTTTTAGTATTGCCCGAATGCGTTTTTCTATTTTGGCAGTTTAGCCGGAGATTTACAGCTTTTCTCGAGAGATATATACCGAAGTTTACAACAGGATTAACTTTTTTATTTTATTCTAACTTCTTTATCAGAGAATACCACTTTCTTATTCGTCAGGAATTTACAGACCTTATCAAAGTGTCCGTCAATCACACGCGGCTCTACAAACTGTGATATGGAATTACCTGCTTGTGTCAACAATACACATCCCAGCGGAAATTGCTTATCTACAAACTGTTTTATCAGTTTTGAATTCTCGCCGTAGGTTATTATCAAATTGGGGTAATTTCTAGCATCAATTCTGGAAATATAATTCGCCATGTTATCGAGCTGAATAAGCCCCAGCATATGAAGTTCATTGAGCGTTGTAAAGGTTATTCCATACTCCTTTAGGTAATCATAGTTGTCAGGAAGCATAACTCTACTATGCGTGGATACTAAATTGTAACCTTTATCCACTTTTTCAAATATATTGATATCTACCTTAAGATTGCATAATGTGTGAAATATCCTGGCATACATTGGTGTAAGCTCTGACAGAATTCTCGTTACACTCGGAGGCGTACTACCGGGCTTTTCAAACTCTTTTGCCAGAATATTTCCCCACATCAATTGAACTGTTTCATCTGAAACGTATCTTGAGGAATCCATATACCTATCAAGCCATTCCTCATCGACTCCAGAATTTTCCGAAAAATCTGTCCCCTCCTTGGCGGCACCTTGAGCAATATTTGCTATTGCGGCTTGGTTTCTTAATTCTTTAAGTTTTTTCCTAGCGCTTGCTATTTCTAACATCTTTATATCAGCTGGCAAATTGCTTTTTTCTATTTCTGATACGTATGTTGAAACTGCTCTTTTCTTCAAGCCAAAATATGGAAACAATCCTCCTGTAAAATTTGCGAGCTTATTAACGCTCTCTCTCCCGGCACCCTCTCCGGCTGCTTTCACCATTTCCAGAGCTAATTCGTCCATTTTTTCTCCTTTCGTAGCACATGATTATGTAATTAATTGTTATCATAACACGAACTATGACGAAAAGAAACAGATATTATGGGTTAAGAAATCAGTTTGATGCAACAAATCCACAATGCAAGGAGGCTATTTAGCTTTATAAAGTTTACAACCACCTAATGCGACACATCCGTTTATAATGTCCAAAATTGATATGTGCCCATCTAAAATTGATATGTGCAAGGCGTTCTCCAGGCAGTATAATACAGATAGGGGCTCGACCTAGCGATTCCATGAAAGACCGTGCAAATAATCCCTTACACAACCCAAGCATATCCCGTCACACAGAAGCGCCGCGATTATTCGCGGCGTGACTGTTTTAATGAGAATTGGAGGTTAACTAATGGCACAGAACACCCACAACAAAAAAATCTTTACGCTCTCCGAGTTTGCGCGTGAGGTCGAGAATGCCGAGGGCTTCACGCTTAGCTACAACTACCCATTGAGCCCTGAATCTTTCGCCCTCGACTTTGACAATATGTCCTTGCGCGTGGGCGGCCCTTATCTGGCTTTTTGGAATGAATCAAAATCCTGCGCCCTGTGTCTGGGCAATATTAAGGAGATTTACAGATGCGGAGCGGTCTATACAATAATCTGCAATCAGTTTTCCACTTTGTCAAAAGAGCCCCCAACGGAACAGGAATTTACGCTTAAAATAAGGAGCAAATAGAAACAAGGCCGGGGAGTAATCCCCGGCTCTTTTATATGTCAAGCTGTAAATGGTTTTCTATTGCCTGTTCAATGTCTTTCTGCTGTATGCCTATGTAGCGCTGAGTAACCGCTGGGCTGCTGTGCTGTAGTAGCTGCTGAACAAGGGCTATATTATATCCGTTATTCTTGTATATCTCCGTGGCGTAGTATTTGCGGAAGCTGTGAGTGCTTATACCCTCAATAGCCAGATAGTCACAGACAATCTTTAATTGTTTCTGGATAGCCCGCTCTGAGAGGGGAAAAATCACGTCAGAGGCGGCTATATCGTTATCCATGCAGTAACAGCGGATAAACTGATAGAGCGCCAGAGGGACTGTAAAAACACGTGCCTTGCCCGTTTTCTGCTCTGTAATTGCAAGGCGGTATCTGTCCCCGTCCTTGACTATATCGGCAAGTCTGAGTTTGATAATATCCGATACACGAAGCCCTAAATTGGCTTCAAGCATGAGGGCAGTAGCTACACGCTGATTAGGACGGCAACCGCAGAAGCCCTCTTTCATGGTCTGGATAATCTCTCTGTACTGCTCTGTGGTGAGCGCTACGGTCTTTTTATTCATGGTATTCTAACCTCCATTTTCCGAACTTATGGCGAGTAAATAACGAACTCTTCCCGGGAAAAGGGGGAAGCCCTTGAAAACAAAGGCTTCCTATATTCGTATTTGTAGTATTATACGTACAGCGCCGCATTTAGCCATCTACCGCCCAGAGAAGCAGCAGCCCCAAGGGAGGACATGCCATGGCTACAACACAAAGCAGTATGTACAGTATGGCTTTACCCATTTTGCAGCCTCCTTTCAGTTTGTTACCATTGCCGTCAAGCAATCGCCGCAAAGGATATTGACGGGGCGGCTTGCTCTGACTGTGGAGCGGCAACAGGGACAAGTGAGGCGGTATGTAGTGCTCACGGAGCGGGTAGCTGTGGGGCTTGTGCCTCTTGTGCCGCCGACAACAACAGCGCCGGGACTGACACGGCATATTTCAATCTCGCGGAGCTCGTCATGGAGTAATAACCACTCTATGAGCTCGTCAGACGGGTCAGTTTTCGCCCAACCGTAATTGTCGGTCTTGGTACAGATAAGGCCGTGAGTATTGGCTACAGCAGCGAAGTGCTTATTATGAAACGTACCGTTGCGGCTTGTGTCCTGTACATTTGATATTGTATCGTTGAACTGGTGGCACATTTCATGGAGCAGACTACAGACTATTGCTTCCAGAGGGCGAGAAAGATAGCCGCTGGATATATTTATCTCCCGTCTGCCCTCTCCCTTGCAGTCCCAAGCGTTCCAAGGGGTATAATGGGCGTATGCTCTGGAAGTGGGGGTAACGGTGATTATAGGGGTGTCAAGCTCATTGTTAAAGAAGTCGGCATTGAGCGCCCGGAACATCTTCTCAAGCTGTCCAGTCAGTCTTGCCATTGAAGTGCATTGTTTCAATTTGTTCAGCTCCCTTACTATTCTATTGATTTTGTGGGTGGGAGCGGTTATACTGTGATAGCCCGCTCCCTTTGGTGGTCTGTGGGTGTGGCCTCTTGCATCTGGCTTTGGTCGGCGTTGATGCAAGGGGTCATTTTTTAGCTTATGGAGAAGCGCCGGGAGCTTATCTGTTTCAGATAGCGGTTATAAAGGGCGCTGTTCTCACGCTTGAGGGCGGAAGTGTCGAGACGGTTGCTTATGACGCTTGTAAAGCGTGCGGTATAGATACCAACCTCAAGCTCTTCCACATTACGGGCGTTCATCTCGGCCTTGATGCTATCCTTGATTGCTTCAATCTCGGCGGCTGCCTCTGCTGCAAGTGCCTCCCATTCTCTGAGGCTTTCAATACGGTTGATGAGTTCGATGCTTGACATAGCTTTGTTTCCTTTCATTTGTTATTGGGAGCTGCCGGCGCTGTTTCTGTTACCCCTTTCTGGTTTCTTGTTTCCTCCCGGCTTGTTCCCTGTGACTATATGATACACTTATGTAAGTGTAAAGTCAATATGGCGATAAGCACAAAGTTGTGTAAGTGTATTTGTGCAGTATTTACACTTGTGTAAGTGCAAAAATGTGATATACTATATATAAATAATTTTAAGGGGGTCACGCTATGCCGCTGAGTGACGCAAGGAAGAGAGCCAACAAGAAGTGGAACGACGCCAATCTAAAAGAAAAATATGACCGTATACAGCTTGTTGTACCCAAGGGGCAAAAAGAACGCATACAAGCAGCCGCAGCGCATACCGGGGAAAGTGTCAACGGCTTTATAAACAGGCTGATAGACGCCGAAATAGAGCGCCTGGGCGGGGGTACATTTCCATATTCAGACGGGGGCGAAATCTCCAATTAAAGGGTAGTTGCCCCATCACCCACAAGAGCCTTCAAAAAATATTCAATTTGGGTCTTGACTTTCCCTGACTATACTGGTATAATGCTATTACAATTTGATATTGTGCGTAAGTCTCATCAATAAGACCTTCGTGAGGAACGATTGCACCGCATGAGCAGGATTTAGTATTTCCTGCCCGTGTGGTGCTTTTTTGCATTTCTGGCCGCTTGATGTGGAGTGTACCTTGATAATCGAATAGCGCCCGTGTCGGGAATGAGAAAGCCTGACACGGGGCAAACAGACAAATATGCCTACATAAAGGCAAAAGAGGCATGAGCCTCTAAAACACCAGTTTTATGAAAGGGGCTTTGCCCCGGAAAGGACGGTAACTATTGTACCAAGATTATGAAAGCAAATATCAAGAAGACTATCACCCAGTTTTTGGAGAGGACGGGAGGGTAACCGGGTTCGTCTATAACCGTACCGGCGAATACGATGACGCGGAGATGAGGCCCATTGTGCCGGGTTCTCGGATTATCACCCCCGCACAACAGGAACGAATACGCCAACATAAGGAGCGACAGCGAGAGCAAGAGGAAAAGGAGCGGGCAGCAAGGAAGCGGAAGTTATCGCGCAAAAAGGGCGGTCACTATTTCTTTATGTCAGCCCAGAGCGAATATAAAGAGTTAAGTCCCGCAAATACGGCGCGGCTTGCGTACCTTGCCACCTATATGTCTTATGATGATAACACGCTTAAAATCAGAGAGCGGACACCCATGAAAAAGGCAGATTTGCCGTCTGTGCTGCGTTTATCTGCATCTGCAACGCGCCGTTTCTGGAAAGAGGCAAGCGGCAATTATATCAATTTAGATAAAGAAGGAACGCTTTATCTATCCCCGGAGTATTTCCATAGAGGACAGGGAGCGGGGGCTATGTATAACTGGGACAGCCAGACGCTTTTTAACGAATACGTAAAGGCGCTTTATGAGCAGACGCCGCCTAATCGGCATTGTTATCTTGGTCGTGTATTTAAGATGCTTCCATATGTAAATAGAGAGTATAACGCGCTGTGTCATAATCCTTTAGAGCCTGAGCTTGACAACGTTGAGTTTCTTACACTGGGCGAGTTCTGCGAGATTTCGGGCTATTCCGCAAATCAGCAGAGCCGTTTGATGAGGGAATATAAGGATATTGTGTTCCCGGTAAAAGGCCGTATGGAGCAGTTTTGTGCGTTTGTAACCAATGGCGGGGATATTAGCACCAGCAAGATTTTTATCAATCCAAGAGTGATATATAGAGGCGCAGATTATGAAGCCGTGAGGATTTTGGGCAAGTTTGCCGAAGCTCCAAGGGCGCTCTCGACATTTCAGAACATGGAATAAATTACCAGAAAGGCGTGTTTGACTGTAAATTTCCGGCTAAACTCGCCTTTTGAGCTCTCGACATTTGAGAACATTTTCAAAATGCGAGTATGCACGTAGATTTCCGGCTAAACTAAGTATTTTGAGGGGTGCGAGTTCTTGGTTAAGGATATATAGCATGATTGGTTACCACCATTGTAGCTATTTAACTATCCCTCCCAGAGAGGGAAATATACTAATAGGAGGATATAATGCTTCAAGAAATAATATTAAAAAACCATGAAACAGTTGAGAAGCTGAAAGCGGCTAACCAAGCCGAATTAGACACAGAGGGTAAAGGTGGAAAGGCTGAAAGGTCGTCCCGCCTTATACTTCACGATGGTAAATACATCGTACTTTGGCAAAAGCGCAATAATGTTTGCGATATCATTGACTACACACCAGACCTATACAGCTTTTTGACCCGTACAGAGTGTTGCACATTTGACGTTACCCGCAAAGGTCGCACTATGATAGGGCTGAGCAAATTCCCCCAGAATGGAAATCCGTTTCGTACAACGATAAGCAGATTTTTATACTATTATAGTCGCTATAATATAGAGGCTGACAAATTTGTCTATGAGTTTATGGAGATAGAGCGGCTTGCTGAGGGTAGGCCAGAGATAGCAATAGACCATGCCAACGACAACCACCACATTCATTGTGCGTGGAATTTGTCACCCATATCCTTGAGCCAAAACAGCCGAAAGGGTACATATCTGGCAGGTATTAAGCCTCCTTATTTTTGTTTTGTTGCAGTAACACCAGAAAATGAGTACAGGATAGAGTTCGGCTATATTGCACCTCCGATATCGCAAGTAATATATATACGCTGCCAAACACCGGAGATGCTGATAGACTTTTTGCGCAGTATTTTTGAGCGCTTTATTTCAGACGCCGAACTTCCACCACAATTACGCAGCTTTGGAACGCCAAGGTATCAGCGCACCACATACAGCGACAAATACTATTTTTCAGAGGATATCGGTACTCTTTCCTCGGTAGCGGAAAAACTGCTTACCATGCCAGAAAGCGAGTTTGTTATTTGGAGCGGTGAGGAAACATGGCAGTTAGCCCCTATTGAATTTGAAAAATTGAAATACCCCCTTTCAACCCCGGTGTGCTATACTGAGAGTGCAACGGGTAATCTGTCAGGTCAGAAAGGAGGAGTTAAGTGACTGGCAGTTTACAGCAAAAAAACGGCAAGTATTATGTCGTAGCCCGCGTCAAAGACAACACGGGCAAACTAAAACAAAAATGGGTGTCCACAGGAATACCCACTAAAGGCAACAATAAGCGCCGAGCCGAGGCCAAAATGCGCGAGATATTAACGCGCCTTGAAGCCGAGCAGGGGCTTACGTCGGAGGACATGCCGTTCTCTGCATGGCTTGATAAGTGGCTTGAAATACGAGAGGCCAGCGGGGACATCCGTGAAATCACACTATATAATTATCGCCTTAGCGTAAATAAGCATATGAAGCCGTATTTCGATACCCAACGGCTAACGCTAAAGACAATCAAACGTCGCGATATTGAAGATTATTTTATTTCAAGGCGTTGTGATGGATTGGGTGCTGATACCGTGCGCAAACATAGAGCCATTATTGGCAGAGCTCTTGAAGAAGCCTGTAGGAGGGAATACATATCACATAACCCCGTGGACGGAATTAGACTCCCAAAAGGAGAACGACACGAGAGCAGAGCCTATTCAGAGGATGAGGCGAGAGCTTTACTTGACGCGCTTGATGGCGAGGTATTAAAGCCTGCTGTTATTCTGGGTATATTTTACGGATTAAGGAGAAGCGAGGTCTGCGGACTGAGATGGCGCGATATAGACTTTGATAATCACCAAATCACAATATGTAATACTGTCGTTAGGGCAGGGCGGCTTATTGAAGCCGAACAAACTAAAAGCGCAGCAAGCAGACGCACTCTTTTCATGGTTCCCCAAAGCGAACCGTATTTAATGGAAATGCACAAGCAGTACATGTTGAGAATGTCTAAGCCAAGCATAACTGCTTTTCGTGACTTGGACGGGCATGTTTGCGTGGATGAGGACGGCAAGCCCTTGTCGCCGGATGATATCTCCCGAGATTTTCCCAAGCTGTTAGAACGCCATAATTTGCCACCTATACACTACCATGAGCTAAGACACACAACAGG
Organism: Oscillospiraceae bacterium; assembly: GCA_045532145.1. Classification (GTDB taxonomy): domain Bacteria; phylum Bacillota; class Clostridia; order Oscillospirales; family Oscillospiraceae; genus SIG459. The sequence goes on along the minus strand of JAZSFJ010000093.1, from coordinate 24,142 downwards.
GAGCCTGCTGTATTATAATGGTCTTAGCGCTAAAGAAGTGCAAGAATATTTGGGGCATAGCGACATACATACCACTCTGGCAATATATGTGCATACCGATGCACGAAGCAAAGAAAAAGCCGCCCATATAATGGACAGCCTTTTTTGAAAACTTGCTAAAATGTTAGACAGAGCGTTAGACAACCCTTAGGTGGCTGAACTGAAAGTGCCAAAAAATAAGAAAAAAGCCCTAAATCAAGCGATTTAAGGCTTGGTGCGGGTATGGGGACTTGAACCCCAACGCTTGCGCACAGGAACCTAAATCCTGCATGTCTGCCAATTCCATCATACCCGCGTATTTATTTCTCCGCCTAAATGCGGCTTACACATCATAACAAACAAAGGGTGCTTTGTCAAATCCATCAAAGGAAAAAGTCGTTGACATTTATCGCGTTAAATTGTAAAATCGACTGCATAAAATCAAGACAAAGAAGATGATAAAATGCTTGCTGTTTTTGTCAACATGGCCACTGTCCTTCTGGGCAGCGCCATAGGAATACTTTTCCGCAACAAAATAAAAGAGAGCATCGTGGGCGCGGTTATCAGCGCCCTGGCTCTTGTCACAATACTCATCGGTATCTCCAGCGCCATTGGCACGGCGGACATACTCTGCGTTATAATCTGCATGGCCCTGGGCACCGTTATCGGCGAAATTATCCGTATAGATGACGGCATCGAGGGAGCGGGGGACTTTATCAAGAAAAAGCTTCTCAAAGGTAAAGGCTCCGGCCGTTTCACCGAGGGCTTTATCACTGCCTGCATAGTTTTCTGCGTGGGCAGCATGACAATTATGGGCTCCTTTGAGGCGGGCATAAACGGGGATTACAGCATAATCTTCGCAAAAAGCGCACTGGACTTTGTGTCCAGCCTTATGTTTGCCGCAGCCATGGGGCTGGGCGTGCCTTTTTCTGCGCTGTTCATTCTGGTTTTTCAGGGCGGTCTTACCCTCCTTGCGGGTGTCATTTCCCCATATCTCAGCCCTGAGGTTGTTGCTGAAATGAGCGCTGTGGGCGGAGTTATTCTCATCGGCATGGGCATAAATATGCTTGAACTGAGCCCAAAGCGCATCAAGGTTGCCAATATGCTCCCCGCCGTATTTCTTCCCATTGCCTACATCCCGATTGCTGAGTTTATTGGAAAGATATTCTGATGAAAAAATCAACTGCACTGGTTCTTGCCGCAGGTGTCCTCTGGGGCTTTATGGGCTTTTTTGTGAAGCATCTGGGGGATATAGGTATCGCCTCCACGGGAGCGGTGATGCTTCGCTGCGGCGTTGCGGCTTTATGCTTTGGCCTTACCATTCTATTAAAAAATCCAAAGCTATTCCACGTGAAGCTTCGTGATGCATGGTGCTTCGTGGGCTCCGGCATATTCGCTCTTTTATTTTTCACCTACTGCTATTTCACCAGCATGAACTATATAGACCTTTCCACGGCGGCCATATTGCTCTACACCGCACCGCCCATAGTCATGGTCATCTCCTTTTTCGTGTTTGGTGAGAAGTTCACCAGGACAAAGGTACTGGCACTTGTAATGGCTTTTGCAGGCTGCTGCCTTGTGAGCGGGAGAGGGGAGAGCGCCATCCCCCTTGCAGGGCTGCTTCTGGGGCTCGGCTCCGGCCTTGGCTATGCCCTGTTCAGTATCTTCGCCCGACTTGCCATGAACAGGGGCTATAACAGCCTGACTGTGAACTTCTGGTCCTGTCTGCTGGCGGCAGCGGGGGCCATGATAATCTGGCCTCCAATGGCAACACTGGATATCTGCTTTGCCTCCGGCTATAATTTACTCCTTTGCCTTGCCACGGGAACTGTCAGCTGCTATCTGCCCTATCTTTTTTACACTAAGGGTCTTGAGGGGATGGAAACAGGGCGAGCCTCCATTATGGCCTCTCTTGAGCCTGTGGTTGCAACACTGGTAGGGGTGTTCATTTTTGCTCAGCCCCTCAGTATTATGAGTGCCTGCGGAGTCGTGCTTGTGCTTGGTGCAATAGTTGTTTTGAATGTTAAAAATACTCACAGGACTTGAAAAAAATACGCATTTTGGCCCTAAATGAGCTAAAATGCGTATTTTTATGCCCCAAAACTGATAAACGGGAAAGTGTATGTGTATTATTTAACACTTGACTTTAGGAAAGCTGTATGAGAAAATTTACACAGATATGTATATTTTCCCGATTTTGTATATCAACATACTTCAAGAAAAAGGTGATGAATTATGAGCAGACTTGATATCAACACGCCCAGCCAGGCTCAAAAAGTCGTTGACGGCATCTACCGGGATATCGAGCGCCGCATCGCGGCCTCTCCTCCGGGACTTTGCCCTGTTGACATGACCCTGAGCTTTATGACTATGTGTCAGGCACAGACCTGTGGTAAATGCGTACCCTGCCGTATAGGCCTCAGCCAGATCAGCAGCCTTATTACCAAGATCCTGGACGGAAAAGGCAAGCCCGAGACTGTGGACCTTATTGAAAAGACCGCTGAAATGATCGTGGCCAGCGCCGACTGCGCTATTGGTAGAGAGGCTGCAAGAATGGTCATCAACGGTATTCGCGGTTTCAGGGATGACTATATGGAGCACGTTCTCCATAACCGCTGCCTGGGCAGCCTTGAAAATCCCGTTCCCTGTGTGGCTCTCTGCCCTGCAGGCGTGGATATCCCCGGCTATATCGCCCTTGTCCACGAAGGCCGCTGCGACGACGCTGTGCGCCTTATCCGCAAGGATAATCCCTTCCCCTCTGCCTGCGCCTACATATGCGAGCATCCCTGCGAGGCCCGTTGCCGCAGAAATATGGTGGATAATGCGGTCAACATCCGCGCCCTCAAGCGTTATGCTGTGGATAACGCCTCTCCCGATATGGAACCCCCCAGACATTTTGAGTCCACCGGCAAGCGCGTAGCCGTTGTTGGCGGCGGTCCCGGCGGCCTCTCCGCCGCCTTCTATCTCTCCATCATGGGCCACAAGGTCACCGTGTTTGAGAAGCGCAAGAAGCTGGGCGGTATGCTCCGCTACGGCATCCCCAACTATCGTCTGCCCAGAGAGATTCTGGACAGGGAGATAGAGTACATACTCTCCGCCGGTCCCGAGCCCATAGATGTTAAGACCGAGATCGACATCGGCAAGGACATCCGCTATGATGAGCTTCGCCGCCAGTTTGACAGCGTTTATATCTCCATCGGCGCACATACCGACAAGAAGGTTGGTATCGAAGGCGAGGACAGCGAGGGCGTAATCTCCGCTGTTATGCTCCTTCGCGGCATAGGCGACGGCGAAATGCCCGACTTCACCGGTAAGAAGGTCATCGTCATCGGTGGCGGCAACGTCGCCATGGACTGCGTACGCTCTGCCATCCGCCTGGGCGCTGAGAAGGTTTCCTGCGTCTACAGACGCCGCCAAAAGGACATGACCGCTCTTGATGAGGAAATCGAGGGCGCCATTGCCGAGGGCGCAGAGCTTTGCATGCTCTCCTCTCCCCAGCGCATCGAAGTGGACGAAAATGGCCACTGTGCCGCACTTTGGGTGCAGCCCCAGATCATCGGCCCCATCGGCTCCGACGGCAGACCCAAGCCCCGCAATGCTGAGGGCAAGGACCAGGTTCGTATGCCTGCGGACGTTATCATCGTAGCCGTTGGTCAGGGAGTTGAGACCTACGCCTTTGACGATGTGGATATTGAGATCGAGCGTGGAGCTATTTCCGCTCTGCCCAGCAGCCAGCTCAGAAACAGCGACGGCTTCTTCGCCGGCGGCGACTGCGTAACCGGCCCCGCAACTGTTATCCGCGCTATTGCAGCCGGTAAGGTGGCAGCTGCCAATATTGACGATTATCTGGGCTACCGCCATATCATTGCCACCAATGTGGAGGTTCCCGAACCCGCACTTTCCAACAAGCCCCCCCATGGCCGCATCAATACCCTCGAGCGCGAAGCCAGCGAGCGTAAGCATGATTTCGAATGCATCGAGTGCGGCATGAGCGCTGCCGCAGCCCATCAGGAATCCTCCAGATGCCTGCGCTGCGACCACTTCGGTTACGGAATATTCAAAGGAGGCCGCAGAGACAAATGGTAAATCTTACTATAGACAAAATACAGGTCTGTGTGCCTGAGGGCACCACCATTCTTGAGGCCGCCAAAAGCGTCCATATTGAGATCCCCAGCCTTTGCTATCTGAAGGACCTCAATGAAATAGCCGCCTGCCGCATCTGCGTTGTGGAGGTGGAGGGCCATGTTAATCTTGTCCCCGCCTGCAACACTCTGGTAGTTGAAGGTATGGTTGTCAACACCAATTCTCCCAGAGTCCGTGCTGCCAGACGCACCAATATCCAGCTCATTCTCTCCCAGCACGACAGCCAGTGCACCTCCTGCGTACGCAGCGGCAACTGCACCCTTCAGTCCCTCGCAAGCGATCTTAATATCTTTACTCTTAACTATGAGAAGAACGTAAAGCATATGCCCTGGAACAAGAATCTGCCCCTCATCCGCGATGAGGCCAAGTGCGTGAAGTGCATGCGCTGCGTTCAGGTCTGCGACAAGATCCAGACCGTCAACATCTGGGATGTGTCCGGCACCGGTACACGCACCACCGTTGACGTCAGCCACAACCGCGCTCTGGATAACTCTGAGTGCACCTACTGCGGCCAGTGCATCACCCATTGCCCTGTTGGCGCTTTGCGTGAGCGTGACGACACCAGCCGCGTCATGGCTGCCATCCATGACCCTGAGATCACCACCGTGGTTCAGGTAGCCCCCGCCGTCCGTGCCGCCTGGGGCGAGAGCCTTGGTGTGGACAGAGAGTTCGCAACTGCCGAGCGTATGGTTTCCGCTCTCAAGCGCATTGGCTTTGACTATGTTTTCGACACCAACTTTACCGCCGACCTCACCATTATGGAGGAGGGCAGCGAGTTTATAGAGCGCTTCACCCACCGCGACCAGTACAAGTGGCCCATGTTCACCTCCTGCTGCCCCGGCTGGATACGCTTTATTAAGAGTCAGTACCCCATGTTCACCGATAATCTTTCCACCGCCAAGAGCCCCCAGCAGATGTTCGGCGCCGTGGCAAAGAGCTATTTCGCAGAGAAGATAGGCGTTGACCCCCACAAGATGTTTGTGGTCTCCATCATGCCCTGCGTGGCCAAGAAGAGCGAGGCCGCTCTGCCCCAGATGAACGATGCCTGCGGAGACCCTGATGTGGACGTTGTTCTCACCACCCGTGAGATGGACCGCCTCTTCCGCTCCGAGCACGTTCCCGTGAAGTATCTGCCCGAGACTCCCTTCGATTCTCCCCTGGGCACCGGCACCGGAGCTGCCGTTATTTTCGGCACCACCGGCGGCGTTATGGATGCGGCTCTGAGAAGCGCCTATTACCTCATCACCGGCGAAAATCCTCCTGCCGACGCCTTCACCGAGGTCCGCGGCATAAAAGGCCGCAAGGAGGCCGTATTCAACATTCCCGGCGCGGGAGATGTTAAGGTCGCCGTTGTAAGCGGTCTGCGCAACACCCGCTTCCTCATGCGCGATATTCGTGCCGGCAGAGCCCGCTTCGACTTTGTTGAGATAATGGCCTGCCCCGGTGGATGCGCAGGCGGCGGCGGACAGCCTATCCACGATGGCATTGAGCTGGCTGAAGAGCGCGGCGAGGTCCTCTGGCAGCTGGACAGCGACGCCCCCATCCGCTACTCCCACGAGAACAGCGATGTTCAGACCATCTATAACGAGTATTTCGAGCGTCCTCTGGGTGAACGCAGCCACCACCTGCTCCACACCGACCACCATTGCTGGGAAATGCCCCCCAAGAAAAAGCCTAAATACAAGTTCTGATAATCTCAAAAAAACCCCGAAGCTTCAGCTTCGGGGTTTTTTAATATAGGGCGCGACGACCACGGTGCGCCACCTTTCGGACGAGCCGGAAGACTTCAACACAAACAGGCCGTACATACTAATCTGCATGGATGTAAAGCAGGGGAGGGGAGAGGGATGAAACGGACCTCACTCACCTTGACCGAAGCTTTCGGCACACTGGAGCAATATATCCACAAAGGTCTGGGCAGCCTTGCTGAGCTGCCTGTTTTTATATGTAGAGAGACATACAGAGCAGGATGTAGGCTGCTCGATATCCAAATCAAGCTTCAGGATGCTTCCGTCGCTGATGTGCTTGTTGACATATAGATCCGGCACGTAGCTGTAACCCAAGCCCAGCTCCACCGCCCGAAGCTGAATATCAAGACTGGGTGTTTCTATATCCGGGAGGAACTCGAGGCCATGTCTTGCGTATATCTGAAGATAGTAGTCCCGAATGCTGAAATCGTTGGAAACAAAAATCAGAGGATGTTGGCTCAGCTCAAGGAGCGTCAGCTTTCTTCCTGTCAAAAACTCATAGTTGGGCCCTGCAATGGCGATATTATGGGCCACAAAGAGATCACGCACATCAAGCTCCCCTATGCCGCTTTGAGGTATGCCGGCCACGGCGAAGTCGATGCGTCCGGAATCTATGGAATCTTTAATATCATATGAGGATATATGTACGATTTTTACGCGTACCCCCGGATACATGGAGCGGAATTTTTCAATTACCACCGGCAAAAGAAAATATTTGTTGGAGGCCTCGTTAACACCGATGGTGACAACGCCCCGGGCCAGGGAGTTGAGAAGCTCTATCTCCTCCTCGCCACGCATCAGAAGGTTGAAGGCAGGATTCACCCTTTCGTAAAGAGCCTGTCCCTCCGGAGTCAGTGACACGCCTTTTTTGCTTCGGACAAAAAGCTGACACTCCAGCTGCTGTTCAAGTATCTGTATGGTCTTTGTCACTGACGGCGCTGAAAGACAGAGCAAGTTTGCAGCTTTGCCCATGTTCTGCAGCGTTGCCACATAATAAAACGTTCTGTAGTACTCCAGATTTGTTTTCATGGATTTACCCTCGCTTAAGTAATTTTTGAAATACTTAACTCCAGTTTAATATATATTAAGCCTCAAAACAGAATTTTTCAAGGTATTATTGTCAATCAGGGCTATTTTATACTATCAAGCCCCTATAAAACGCTGATGTATTTACTGCGGAGAAATATACCATTCAATATATTTCAATTTACTAAACTTAACTGCGCTGATATAATTTATACAGTTAATTATGCAAAAAGGAGGAAAGAGATATGCATTATCCTCAATTTTGGAGAAAGCTCATTGATAAGCTGGGAATGTTCAGCGGCTTTATCATAATAATCATCTCTGTCTTTTCCGTTGTGGAAGCGGTCTTGCGATACTTTTTTGACAGTCCCACCGGATGGGCGTTGAACGTCTGCCAGTATCTTCTGGTATACATGATATTCATGTCTTCACCCTATGCGTTTCAGGAGGGCGGCCACGTGGCAGTTGACATGGTGCTCAACGCCATAGACAAGCGCGATAAAAGCGGAAAGCGCCTCGCAAGGCGCATCATGGCCTCCATCGGCTATGTTTTTGCTTCCATTTTTATCGGCATTATCGCTTATGGCGCATTTCAGTTGACTCTGACCGCAATCGAAAAGAGCAGAATGACCTCCCAGATACCTGTTATTCCCCTGTGGATACTTTATGTTCCCATGGTAGTCGGCTGCGTCTTGATGCTTGTAACTCTTATTTTTATGATAATCGATTGCCTCAACACCAAGAACGAAGGCAAGTATCTGTGACGCGGAAAGGAGGCTTTGGTAAATGACAGCAGGTATACAACTTCTTATCATTGCGGCAATGCTGATATTGTTCCTGTTCTTTGGCTGCCCCGTAATGGCTGCCATAGGAATGACTGCCGTGGGCGCCATGCTTCTTTTCATGGACAACAATTTCTGGTCCTATTTTGCCAGCATCACCTATCAGCAGGCCACTGAGCTGAACCAGCTTATCCCGCCGCTGTTTATTCTAATGGCGGAATTCCTGTCGCATGGCGGCATAGCGGAGGATATCTTCTCCGTGCTGAACAAGCTGCTTAGAAAGGTTCGAGGCGGTTTGGCCATCGCCACCACCCTGGCCTGCACCGTGTTCGCAGCACTTTGCGGCTCTTCTCCTGCCACTGCCGCATCTGTGGGCCGTATAGCCACCGAGGCCATGACCAAGCGCGGCTACCGTAAAGATCTTGCCATAGGCACTGTATCCGGAGCCGGCACTCTTGGTATCATGATTCCTCCCAGTATCACACTGGTTGTTTTCGGCATACTCACCGAGACCAGCATAGCCAAGCTGCTGATGGCAGGTTTTCTTCCCGGCATAATGCTTGCTCTTCTCATGGTGCTCTCCATAGTCATCCGCGCAAAGATAAATCCCAACCTTGTGGGCCAGTTCAAGCCGGGTGATACCCAGAAAAAGAGCTTTAAGCCCGAAATGTACGACCTCTCTCCCCAGGAGCTTGAGGCTGGCAATTATGATGGCGGCGGCAAGCTCAACGGCCGCGACCTTGTCAAGATAATCCCCGCTTTCATACTCATCGTGGCAGTTATAGGCTCCCTTTACAGCGGCATCTGCACTCCCACTGAATCTGCCGCAGTTGGCGTTCTGGGTGCACTGCTTATAACCGTTATTCAGCGCCGCTTCACCAAGGGACTCTTCCTCAAATCCCTGAAGTCCACTGCCAGAACAAGCTCCATGATGGTCTTTCTCTGCGTGGCCGGATACTGCCTCTCCTTCGTCCTGGCATATCTGAAGATCCCCTCCGCAATCACTCAGTTCATCGTCAGCACCGGTGTAAACAAATATGTGCTGCTCATAATGCACTACATGATGTGGCTCATTCTGGGCTGCCTGATGGATCCCGGCAGCATGGTCATACTCACCGTTCCCTTCCTCTTTGAGACTATGGTGAGTCTGGGCTTTGACCCCGTGTGGCTTGGCGTTGTGTCCTGCCTCTGCACCGAGATAGGCATGATATCTCCTCCTGTGGGGCTTAATCTTTTCGTACTCAAGGCCAATACAAAGGTGGATATGAAGTATATTATGAGCGGCTCCATTCCCTACATAATCGTTCTGCTGCTGGGCCTTGTAATTCTGACCATATTCCCCGAAATCGCCCTGTTCCTCCCCAACAGAATGTAATTTTAATTTCAGATAATTAATCAAACAGAAAGGATGAAAGTCATGAAAACCAAGCGCATTCTCTCTCTTGCCCTTGCACTTATCCTCTGCCTCAGCTTCTTCGCTGCCTGCGGCGAAAAGGCCCCTGAGACCCCCGCGGCTCCCGCTGAGCCCGTTGCTCCCGCAGATCCTGCCACTCCCGAAGAGCCCGCAGGTCCCGTGGATGCCTCCAATGATCCCGTTGTCAACCTCATCTGCGCCCATGAAATGAATGTGGCAAGCGGCCACGGCGCCGGTTATGTTGAGTTCGGCGAATACCTCACCGAAGTCTCCGGCGGCTCCATCACCATGGAGCATCACGGCAGCCGCGCTATCTGCGACCAGTCCACCTTCATTGACGCCTGCCTGAGCGGTGTCTGCCACTACGGCCACAATACCGCCAGCTATCTCACCAGCGTTATCCCCCAGGTTGCCTGCCTGAGCATTCCCGGTTACTTCTCCGGCACCGAGGAAGAGTGGCTTGAGTTCGCAGCTGCCATCCATGAGCCCATGACCGAGCTTCTTGCCCAGTATGATCTGAAGTACATGGGTGCTGACTATCCCGGCGTTGCCGCCCTTTACGGTACCGGTGATCCCATCACCTCTCCCGATGTCTGCAAGGGCAAGGTCATCCGCTCTGCAGGCGAATATCTGAGCAAGTCCATCGAAGCCTGGGGTGCTGCAGCCACCACCATTCCCATGCCCGACATTGCCTCCTCCCTCGAGCGTGGCACTGTTGACGCCTGCTACACCATGTATGCAATGCTCAATGACCAGGGCTTCAAAGATCTGGTTGACTGGGCTGTTTACACCACCAATCAGGAGACCTTCTCCGCTATGATCATGCCCATGGACACCTATGAGGATATGACCGACGCCCAGAAGGCAATCATTGACGAAGCTGCTCTCATTTATCCTAAGATGAGCATGGACGACTACGACTATGCCGCTCTTGTTCAGGGCGTAAAGGACACCGGCGTCAATGTTGTTGAGCTCACCGACGAGGAAAGCGCTGCTTTCACTGCTGCCACTCGTCCTCTCTTTGAGGAATTCGGAAAGAACACCGATGAATACGGTCTTGCACTGCTGAAGGTCATTTATGACTTCAACGGTTGGGAATGGACCTTCTGATTTTGGCCTTCTTTTTTCACACCTCTTTTACCCTTTCAGCGGGGCCATCCTTTGCGGTGGCCTTTGCTGACGGGAATCCCGGTTTAAGGAGTGTGGTGCCTTTTTGAATCATTATAATCACAGAGCAGTCAGTCCCAATTGCTATATCATAACTGAAGATTATGGACCGGAATCCCGCTACACCATCGGTCTTTTTGTGGGCAGCCACAGTGGCGCAGTGATTGACAGCGGCTGGGGGCTCACTGGAAATCTGAGAAATTACATTGAGTCCAACATTACACAAAAGCCCCTTATTTGCCTGCTGACCCACCCCCACCCGGATCACATGGGCGCCAGCACCCAGTTTGACAGGGTTTACATGAATCCTCTGGATGAAAAAATATCACTGAGCTCACGAACTCTGGAAAAAAGGCTGGGAGACATGAAGGCAAAATTCGGGGAAAGTCCCCTTTATCTGGAGATGGAAGCGGAGGCCAGCGACTGCAGTGGCTTTGACTATGTTCCTCTCACGGACGGCGATAGTTTCGACCTGGGAGAACTCACTGTGAATGCCATGTCTGTACCGGGTCACACCGAGGGCTCAATGGTTTTTTACTCCATGGAGGAAAACATCGCCTTCGTTGGCGACACCATCGGAAGCCGCGTAATGTTTCTTGGCGAAGGCTCCGATATTGGAGCATACATTCATCATATCCGGCGATTTGCCGATGCAGCAGGTGCTCAGATCAGAATGTTCAGCGGTCACAGCCAGCAGCCCATGGAAAAGCAGCTGCTTGAGGATGTGGTGGGTGCCTGCGAGAATGTCCTCAGCGGAAACAACAATCCCGTCAGAGCTGAGCTACCACCCTTCATTTTGGCCGGACTTGGGGGTGCCACCCCTCTTGCTGAACGGAAGGGCTCTGCTACTGTAGTTTACATTTGATACTATGAAAACAGGGAGTGCATATTATATGCACTCCCTGTTTTGGACTGTCAAAAAACTATGTTCCAGCGTTATGAAACTGAGCAGCGGGGGCGTGTGTAGGGGGCAAAGGGCCCCCTGCACGTTTTAATCTATGCTTTTTTGAGCATTTTCAGCTCAAAAAAAGCTGTTTTCAGGGTGTCAAAAAAAGTGGCATCGCCACTTTTTTGACACCCTGAAACAGGGAGTGCATATTATATGCACTCCTTGTTTCTATCAATATAAGGCCCCTTATCAACGATGCTTCTCTCACAGAGCTTTTTATACACATTCTCAGCCATCCATTTTTCACTGACGGCTGCGAACATTTCCTCTAAGCCAAACCAGCGGACACCGCTGTTTTCGTCGGCCTTGATGCGTACAGCCTCCTCCTCGTCCGCTTCGTAAAGGTAAGTGAGGTTCAGATGAAGGTGGGAGTGGACATAGTTGCCCCTTTTCATATGGCCGTCCACAGTGAGAATTTCAAGGCTAATGGGCTCAGGGGAGACAAGACGGGGATTTGTAAGCCCGGTTTCCTCCATGAGCTCCCTGCGTGCTACGGCCTCCATATCAGCCTCTCCGTCTGCATGACCGCCTGTCCATGACCAGCTGTCGTATATGTTATGATACACCATCAGCACCCGTTTTCTGTCGGGGCTCACTATCCATGAAGAAGCAGTAAAGTGAGCTGTATCATTATCCCGGCTGAGGCAGTCCGGGTTATTTTCTATGAAGCGGAGGAAAAACTCTTTGTCTCTTTCCTCCTGTTCGCAATGGGGGACAAAGGCCTTTACGGCGGCAATATAGTTCATAAAGCACCTCGTTTTTATCCTTTTGGCCTATTATACACCTAAAAGGGGAGGGGGTAAAGAGCTTGACATACGGCGGAATGAGTTTATAATAATAGAGTATGAAATTTTAGAAACAGGAGATATACCCATGTCTGAAAACTGCACTCATAACTGTTCCTCCTGCGGCTCCAACTGCTCTTCCCGCACCGAGCCTCAGAGTCTCATCGAGCCCATGAACGCCTATTCCGACGTTAAGAATGTCATCGCCGTTGTCTCCGGCAAGGGCGGCGTCGGCAAGAGCCTTGTAACTGCTCTCATGGGCTGTAAGATGCGCCGCAGCGGCTTCAATACCGCCATTCTGGACGCTGATATTACCGGCCCCTCCGTACCCAAGATGTTCGGCCTCAACGAGGACCGCGCAGGCGCCACCGCTCAGGGCATTGAGCCCAAGGTCAGCGCCAACGGCATCAAGATCATGTCTGTCAACTTGCTCCTCGAGGACAACACCGCTCCTGTTATCTGGCGCGGCCCCGTCATTGCAGGCGTTGTAAAGCAGTTCTGGTCCGACGTTGTCTGGGGCGATGTGGACTATATGTTCGTCGATATGCCTCCCGGAACCGGCGACGTTCCCCTCACCGTTTTCCAGTCTCTGCCCATCAAGGGTATCATCATCGTCACCTCTCCCCAGGAGCTGGTTGGCATGATCGTTGAAAAGGCTGTCAACATGGCAAAGATGATGAATGTTCCCGTTCTCGGCCTTGTTGAGAACATGAGCTATTTTGAGTGCCCCGACTGCGGCAAGCGCCACGAGATTTTCGGCAAGAGCCATATTGAAGAAGTGGCTGCCAAGCACGGCATTGAGAATATTGCCAAGCTTCCCATGGATCCCACCATCGCAGAGCTCTGCGACAAGGGCAAGGCACGCAACATTCAGGGCGACTGGCTGGATGACCTTGCAAAGGCCATCTCCGGCAAATAAAAACCTTTTATTTTTAAACCACCGGATTTGTTAAGAATCCGGTGCTTTTTTATTCTACAAGTCCGTATTTTACTTTTATTCTGTCCAGCTTTTCCAGCATGGGCTCCGCAGCTATAAGAATGAAGAGGACTGTTGCGGCAGCGTGGATCAAATCCATGGGAAGTCCGGATACATAATAGGCGATGAGCATTTCCCCGTTGATACTTTGAGAATTATACATCAATGCTGCAGCAGGATTCATAATACCGCCGTAGATTATAACTGCAGCAAAGGCACCGAAGGTAGCAAGGCTTCCGCGGCTGCGGCAGAGCAATCCCTTGCGGAACAACACACCGGCAAGAAAACCGATAATGCCCATGCTGAACATCTGCCAAGGCATCCAAGGCCCCTGGGAGAACAGAACATTAGACACCATCATTGTCACCGCTCCCACCAGGAAACCTGTCTCTCCTCCAAAAGCAACACCTGCGATTATAACGAGTGCAAGTACAGGTTTGAACTGAGGAAGCATAAAGAACGCACTTCTACCCGCCACTCCTATAGCACACAGAACCGCAATAGTCACAAGTTCTCTGGCTTTTGGCTTTCTGCTTTCAAACACAAGAAAGAATGGCAGCATGCACTCCACCAATACCAGCAATGCAGTAATGTTATAGTGCTGATTGCCAAGATACATAACGCCGGAGAAAATGGTAATGGGAATTAATAGTACGATCAGCACCGCAGCTACCAGGGTTCGCTTACTCAGTTTTCTCTGCTTGGCTGGAATCTGTAGCATGGCAGAAGGTGCGCTTCTGCGACCAATGGCGGCAATAAATATACCCAGCGCTGCGATCAGCACCAAATACAAAAGAAGCTGCTGTTCACCGGTGGCACTGATACCTTCTTTGCCAATGAGTGCAGACAAATCGGTGATGCTGGTGGCGTAGAAGAAGACCAGCATGGCAATGGACAGGGACACTCCTGCGAGGAGCTTTCTCCATACTGGCAGCGGCTTTGGCTTGAAGTTGACCGCCGTTTCTTTGGGTTCGGGTAGAACTGTTGTTTCTGGAATCTCAGGTTCTGCGGGAAGTTCTCCACCACAGCAGCCGATGATGTCGACAACGGTTACCGCCTTGGGAATCAAGTGCCGTGCCATGCGGTTGGCTGGTGTAGTATAGAAGCTGTTGCCGGAGAAGAACTCGCGGGGTGTGCCCTCTGCCACGATACTGCCGTCGAAAAATAGGCCGCACTTGTGGGCATATTCAGCACAGAAAGGTACATCATGGCTGACCATCAAAATGGTGGTACCTTGGGCAACCAGCCTGCGGAGGATCAGGGCAAAGGTTACCTTGAACTCTGCATCAAAACCCTTGGTAGGCTCGTCCAGCAGTAGAATATCAGGTGCGGTCAGCAATACCTTCGCCAACGCGGTGCGCTGCTGCTCACCACCGGAAATATCATAGGGATGGCGGTCAAGAAATTCCCGCAGTCCGCACAGTTCCACAATCCGGGCAACCTCTGCATCCTGCTGCTCCTTGGGGATCTTCTCTCCCAGGAAAACTTCGTACAGATCTTCCCGAACAGTACGTTTGACAAACAGAGTTTGGGGATTCTGGGGCAGGTGTCCCAGCTTACCTTGCAGGCGTACACCACCACGGTAGGCAGGGCGCAGACTGGAAATCACCTTCAGCGTGGTGGACTTACCGGCACCATTGCCGCCCAGAATGGCATAGAATTCACCCTTGCGCAGTTTCAGGGAAAAACCCTTCACAACATCAGGGCTATCCTTTTCATAACGGAACCACAGATCGTCACACTCTAAGGTTACTTCCTCTGGGTATACCGGGGGATCTTTTTCTGCAAGGGGCAGCAGTGCGTGTTCTTCTACTTGCTGAGAAAGAAAGCTGCTGCCGTCACGGACTGTCATGGGGCAATCCAATTTTGTTTCCACTGCTGCCCAAACCCGCATAGCGGTGGGCATCGCAAGGAACATTCCGCTGCCTTTATCTTTTAGCTGCAGACCCACATTCTCCGGCTTGTCATCGCAGAGAATCGCACCCTCGTTCATCACGATGACACGGGTTGCAAAGGGAAAGGCTTCCTCCAAGCGATGCTCTGTCAGAATAATAGTCGTGCCCAGTTCCCGGTTGATCTTGCCCAGCAGCGCTAAAAAGTCTGCGGCGGCAATGGGGTCAAGCTGGGCAGTAGGCTCGTCCAGCACCAAAACACCCGGCTGCATCGCCATAACAGATGCGAGACTCAGCAGTTGCTTCTGACCGCCGGACAGCTCGGTGACATTCTTGTAAAACCAATTCTCAATACCGAAGAATGCAGCGATCTCCGCAACCCGGCGGCGAATGGTGGGGGTATCGTATCCCAAACTTTCCAAGCCGAAGGCCAGTTCATGCCATACCTTGTCGGTGACCACCTGGTTTTCCTGTGATTGCAGAACATAGCCAATCTGCTGCGCCTGCTCTCTTTGGGATAACTCAGACAGTAATGTTCCTTGGTAGCGAATCTCGCCGAAGAACAATCCGTGGGGTGTCAAACACGACTTTAAATGCCGCAGCAGCGTGGACTTTCCGCAACCGGATGGGCCGCAAAGAATCACGAACTCGCCCTGTTGAACCGCAAAGGAAATATTGCGAAGAGCCTTCTTTTCACCCTCTGGGTATGTAAAATCTACATTTTTGAATGAATAGCTTTCCATTTTCTCTCCTCTGCCCAGTTCAGCACCACGGGCATTACACACATAATCAAATAAACAAACTGAAAACTAAGGCTTGCAGCATTTAGGCTAACATAGCGAACACTGGGGAAATATCGGAAGCCAAAAGCGGACACCAGCAAACCTGCCAGCAGGTGAAAACCGCAGAAACCCAAAAAAGCACAAGCCATCTTGTCCCGGTCATCAAAGCGGTAGATGGAAAAGGCGGTGCGGCCGGGAAGACCGTAGCCACGGCTTTTCATACTGTCAGCGGTTTCAATGGCGTTTTCCAATGCCCAGGTGACCATGATGGACAGCACTGTAATGGCGATCTTCGTCCGGTGCCAAAGGCTGCCTTCCGAAATATCTCTGCCAATGCTCCGCTGGGCGTCTATTACTGCATCCATCTGAGCTTTGAACTTAGGGATAAACCGCAATGTCATACTCAGCACCAGGGACATCGCAGGGATGATGCGGCCAAAGAGGTAGATGAACTTATCGGAGGTAATGACCCGGTTGAAGTTCAGAAACCACAGCATCACCGTTGCCAGCATAGTACCAGCAGAAAGTCCGTAGAAAATACTCTCCAGGGTTAGGGGATTTCCCGTGGGGAAATACAGCAGAATGGTGATGCCCTCATGGCTGAATGCCGGGTTTATAAATGCCGTCAGCAGCATAATGGGCAGACACCATTTCAGGGTGAACAGCACTGCCTTTTTCCCCTCTGCCTGCACCGCATAGATAATTGCACAAGCAAGGGAGATGCCCTGCGCCAATGGATGATTCAGCGCCATGGAAAAACCAATTACCAGGGTGAAATACAGGAAGTTCACCAGCGGGTGGTACTTTGTAAATCTATCCGCACCCATTAACCCATACCCCTGCCTACATCGTGACCCAGATCACAGGTGTAGCGCCACTCTACCACATCGCCATCCTTTAGCTGATAGCGGGAACAGCCGTAATTAGGATACCAGCCGTTGACCCGATACATCCAGCCGGAGAGTTCGCCGCAGTCGAATTCGTACAAATTGTGGATACCCTCAATGTAAGCACTGTTGTAGATAGGTGTCCAGGAGGATTCCATGTGGATCCCCTTTTCTCTGCAGAGCCGCTGGAGAACATCGAACACAGATTCACCCTCGTAGAAGGTTACTGTGGTTTTGGCAAGGATTACACCGCCGGAAGGAACCATTTCCAGCTTTTCGGGATCCAGCATATCCAGATTGTTGAGAATGGTGGAGCACTCAATGGAGAAAGTGCAGGTGTAGGTCGTGCCTTTATCCACTTCCTGATCCTCCGGCTCCACAGGCTTGGGTTTGCCCTCCGGGATGGGGTCGGTAAGGTACTTGTCCTTGCCGTCGGTGTAAACCATGCCATCTTCGCCCTCCGGCTTGGATAGGTAATCGTCATTGCCTTCGGCCGGCTGGGTTGTTTCTTCGTCAGGTGCCTCGGTTTCATCAGGGATCTCGTCCTCTTGCAGGAGTGCGTCGGGTTTGATGACAAATTCGCCCAGGCTGCCATCCAGGATACAGTTGAGGATCGTATTGTCTTTGCTGCCGGTCAGCGACACAGATGCCACTGTCTTGTCGCCCTGATAAGCAGTGGCGCTGTCCTCTGCCCATTTTTCATCCAGACGGATGGACAGCAGACAGGAAAAGCCAAAGGGTTCTGTCTGGGAGAGGGTCACTTTCGGCTCGCCGTTTACAGTACTGGTAATGCTCACCGCTAAATTGATCTCTTTCGGTTCGATAATGTCGCTGCCAAAGATGGTCCATTCATAGTGCAGTCCGCTCGATTCCCCGGTGAATACACCGATGGCATTTTCATCCTTGATTTGGCTAACGATGCTTTCTTTGATCACACCGTCTTCAGGGATCACAATGGAATCATTCAGATCGACACCGCCAAAGTTACCCTGGCAGGCGCAAAGAGAAAGCATTATGCTAAAAGCCAATAATAGGCTCAGTATTTTCTTCATCATTTATTCTCCAATCACAAGTCTGGCGTTCTTGGTTTTCAGGGTATCGGTGGTCATGGCAAGACTCTGGGTTTCATCAGAGGCTGCAAACACTGCATCCACCAGGATCAAGTCAAGAACATCGCCGGGGCGAACACTTCCCCGGAGCCGGAACCGCAGACGCAGCACTACATTGTAGTCTTCCGCCAAAAGTTCCCTGGTGAAAGCGTTTTTGCCGCCGGTCATATCCAGGTACATAATGTTGATCAGACCGGTATCGTTGCTGTTTTGCACATTGCAGCTCCAATCGGGTAACTGCTGACCGGTGCTGTTTTCATTGCTGAGGATGAAAATGTTGCCTTCCTCCACTCCAAGGAATTCCAATCGGGAGGAATCAAAACGGATACTCATGCTCATGGCGGGATAACGAGCTTCGCCCAGTGTGGATACGGTCACATCCAAAGTAAACTCCTCGGTTTGGGATACAGAAAGCTTTTGGGGTGTTTCCACGATCAGTGTCGGCACACCGGAATCAGGCCCATTACATTGCGTCAGCAACAATACGATTACTGCGATCAAAACGCAGACACCCACAATCCAGGGCCATTTCGTTTTCTTTTTGCTTACTTGTTCAAATTTCCCTGCCATAGAAACACTCCTTTATAAAGGGTGGGTGGGAGAGTAAATCCCCCACCCGAATTATTTACTGCTGAGTAGTAATGGTTGCTGCCTTGGTTACAACCCCATATTCGTTGCCGCTGACAAACTTCTCTACGATGCCCAGAGCATCGAAGGTGTTTATGCGGCTGTCGCCGTTAACGTTCATGGTCAGGATCTGATCATCGGTGGGTTCCTCGCCCTTGCGCAGCCAGGTGTCCACAACGGCCAGGGCATCCTGTGCGTTGATAATACCGTCGCCGTTGGTATCGCCAAAAGTTACAGCAGTTGCATCGCCGCCAGGAATGGAGAAATAGTTCTCGTTTACGAAGTTCTCCATGGCGATGGTTTCGTCCACAATGGCAACATAGGTGGATACACCGGTCTTTGCAGAAATCTCCGTGCTGTACTTAAATTCCACAGTATTAGTGCCATCATTGTAGGTCAGCTTGGTGCCGGTTTTGATGCCAGTAACAGCTACTGCCACAGCCTTCTTGGTAGAGGGAATCAGATCCACATCATCACCGGTATACAGGCACACGGCGCTGTAGGAAATACCCACAACGACATCCACAGTGCCCTTGGCAGTGTCGGTGTTAATAACCACCATGGCTGCTTCGTCGGCGGAATCGGAGGTCAGCTTTACGGACATGCCGGAAAGGGCAATGTCCAGCTTGCTGCCGCTGGTGACATTTTCTGCATTAAATCCGATGGTAAACAGCTCGGCGGGGAATTCTTCGCCGCTGATGGTCAGGGTGGTATTCTCATTGGCATCAAAATAGACTACACGGAGCTTGCCGGTCTCTGCTTCCAGATTCCAGCAGACTTCGCCGCCGACCAGTCGGTCGCTGGCGGTCACACCGGTTACGGTCACGCCTTCAGGAACATTGACAATGAAGTCAATCAGCTTATAAGCAGCTTCATTGTGCCACTTGTTGATGCTGATAACACCGTTGAAGCTGTCACCGCTGTTAATCTCAGCAGGCAGACCCAGGGTTGCGGTCATTTCATCCGTTTCGGGAACCACGGGATCAAAGGTCACATCGGAGTAGTCATACAGAGCAGTTTTGCTGTACAGGAAGCGGTCATAGGCAACCAGTGCATAACAGGACTGGTCGGTAGCCATTGCATTGGAGCCAGCGCCGATGATATGCTGGAAAGTGGCGGAATCTTCCAGATAGTGCGTCAGCAGAGCATCCACGACGGAATTACCGTTCTTGATGAAGCGGCTGTCGGTATCGGGATTGATCCCCCAGGTGGTAGCAGCCACGATGACCCATGCACAGCTTTCGGCACATTCGCTGCCGCCAGAAGCAAAGGTGCCGTTGTCATGCTGCATGGCGGACAGGCAGGCAAAAGCTTCCTCTACAGCGGCAGCAACTTCAGGCTGGTCCCGGTAGGGATACAGAGCGGTCAGCGCCATGCCGGTCACATCGGGGTCAGAAGCATAGGTCAGATTTGCCTGCAGTGCCCCGCCGCCGTCATCATGCTGGTGAGACAGGATGGAATCCACGCACTGCTGGCGAATGGTGGTATCGGTAGTGGCATAATTGTTGGAATCCAGAGCAATCAGCGCCCAGATAGTGCCGTTCAGGCCCTGCTTTTTGATCCAGGAGAAGCCGTTTGCACTGTAGGCTTCTACCAGATCCCACTCACCCACGGAAGTGGCATCCTTACCGATGGAGGACAGGGCCACGATCAGACGGGCGTTGTCGGTGGACTTGTTCTTATGCAGAGCGCCATTCATGTTGACGGAAGTAGCAGTCTCGTTGACCGTTGCGACGATACGATCATAGTAATCGGTGAAGTAGGCGTTTTCCTTGGCATAGTAGTTACCGCGGGCCAGGCTCAGCACCGTCCATTCACCGGCGGTGGTGCCAAACACAGGCTCAGTTACGGTGGCTGCCAGCTGTGCCATGGTGGCATTCAACACGGTGCTGACGTCCTGGGCTTCCCTGGGAGGTTCGGGAGCGGGCTCTTCCCCAGCAGTGACCGTCACAGTTGCATAACCGGGAGCGGAAACAATGGCATCGGGGTACTCACTGCCATAACCGCCATCTACCCATAGATACCAGGTTCCGGCGGAGGGGAAGGCGACGGACGCACAGCCTTCGCTGTCTGTGGTTACAGAACCGGTTGCATTGCCATAGGAAGTACCGTAGAAAACTTCGTAATCCGCAACATCAAAGAACACGGAATTGTATTCATAATCCTTGGTACCACGTATCAGCTTGATATCCAGGGAAGATTCTTCCTGGGCGGTATAGGCGTGGGTAATATCGCCGTTTCCGTCAGCGAAGAAGTGGAAACCGTAGGCGGAGTCCTGATAGAAATCCCAGCTGGAGAAGCTGGCCATATCGATAAAATCACCGGCTTCCAGCACGATCTGATCGGAGGTGGCACCCCAGCCGGCACCTGCCAGAGGGTACTTTCCGTTCAGGTAGTAGTTCAGATTTTCGTCGAAACCGAAGATGCCGCCCTGGAAGTAGGAGCTTCCGGCACCGCCGGTGAAGGTCACATCGCTCCAGCTTCCACCGTAGATATTTTCATGGGCGTAGATAATCAGCTGAAGGGCGGTGGTTTCGTAGTTGCCGTCGCCATCTTCGTCGTA
Source organism: Oscillospiraceae bacterium (assembly GCA_045532145.1). Lineage (GTDB taxonomy): Bacteria > Bacillota > Clostridia > Oscillospirales > Oscillospiraceae > SIG459. Next base: position 3,274 of record JAZSFJ010000093.1, on the reverse strand, counting down.
CCAGTAGTCGCTTAATCCATAGGCATCCAAATCCACAGATGCCACCTGTTCCATGGAAACAGGGATATAGGCTATGTAGCCGCCATCTTTATCATTGATATACTGTCCGTCATAGCTCACAGAGATGTAAACATTGTTTGAACCTGTTGCAAAGGCTGAGGCGGGGAGCAGACCCAGTAACATGACGAGAGCGAGGGCGATGCTCAATATTTTTTTCTTGCTGTGCATAATGGGTTCTTCCTTTCTGATTATTTTTTGTTTTTAATTCTCTTTTCTTTTGGCTCTTTGAGTCCGGCAGCCTCAAGAGCCCGGGGCCATGGCCCCAGAAATGCCTTTATTTGGGAGCAGGCAACATCGTCGAAGTCTTTTTTTTGCGGCAGACGCCCCAGCTCCCTGTATCTCTTACGCAGAAGGTCCTCACCCAGGCCTTCTTCTCCTCAGGTGTCACTTGCATCCCCCCTTATATCCATGTAGCCTCCACGAAAAAATGCAGCCAATGCCCCTGTAAGGACAAAATGGCTGCACTCTCCTGTCAAAGCGTGATAGACCCCAATGACACAGTAGGCTTTCTGACTTATGGCTCCGGAGAGCCAAACACAGCAATGGACGGTTGTTCCGGATTTACACCGGATCGCCTGAACTATGTCCTATGAAAATAAAAAAGCCACAGCAACTCCTGAAAAGAGCATGCTGCGGCCGTTTTCTCACAACAAATCACACCACGGTCCGTACTTGCAGACCCCAGTGTTAAAATCAATCTGAGCAGTTCTCCTGACTCGCGCATCATTGGATCCCACACAGCCTTCTCAGCTTTCGCCAATGACCGACTTTCGTCAAATGTGGGCACCTCCGCGCATACAGTGGCGGTACCGTCCGGGATTCGCACCCGGTTCTCTATTCTCCTGTGGGGCTGTTACCGCATCCACAGGCACTCAGACTACATATTTATTACAAAATAGCACTATTTGCAGCGAATGTCAACAAATTAGGATAGGGTAAATAACGTTATGCGAATGCATAGCACTATTTGCATGATTAAACACACAAAATGGAATGTAAATGGCTAAATGTTTTAGTATAATACTTTTGAAAGAAGGTGAATAATGCCTTGAAATTCTGGAAAATGAACGGAGCCGGAAACGACTTCATCATAATCAATAATATAGAAGAAGGTCTCCCCGAAAGCGCATTTCCTGCCATCGCAGCCAAGGTCTGCGAGCGCCACCTCTCCATTGGAGCGGACGGTCTCATGGTGGTTGAAAAGGCTAAGGGCGACGGAGACTTCCGTATGCTTTTTTATAACAGCGACGGAAGCGTTGGCGAAATGTGCGGTAACGGAGCCAGATGCATCTGCCGCTATGGCTACGAAAATGGCCTTGCGGGAGAGGTGCAGAGAGTAGAAACTCTCTCCGGCACAGTCACAGGCTGGCGGCTCACAGAGCGCAGCTACCGTGTAAAGCTCAATCCCGGCACTGTGGTGGAGCTTGAGTGCAGCGCCGAGGCCGAGGGTGTCAGTTATGACTGCTCCTATGTTGAGCTGGGTGAGCCCGGCCTGCCCCACGCCGTTGTACATATGGATGGTCTGGAGCGTATCCCCGGACAGGAACTTAAAGTTCTGGGCCGTAAGCTTCGTTTCGCAAAGGCTTTCCCCAAGGGAGCCAACATTAACTTCTACGACTTCAGTCGCGATGGCAGCCTCCGCATCCGCACCTACGAGAGGGGAGTGGAGGACCTGACCTATGCCTGCGGCACAGGAACTGCAAGCACGGCTCTGGTACTCAGGAGAAAGGGGCTTGTGCCCTCTGAGGGCAGCGTCAGCGCCCGTGTCCACGGCGGCGAGCTTAGTGTTGACATTGATGGCAACGAACTCTGGCTCAACGGCCCCACCAATATTGTGGCTGTGGGCGAGATAAAGGACGAAGAATTAAATTATTGATATAAACTTTTTCGGAGGAATCAAACATGAGTAAAGCTCTCGACAAGAAAGCAGTAGCTAAAAACTACACCTTTATGATCATCATGATAGTGTGCATGGTCCTCGGCTCTGTGGCCGGCTGGCTCTTCCCCAAATTCGGCACCGCCATCAAGCCCTTCGGTACTGTGTTCATTAACATGATGTTCTGCATCGTTGTACCCCTTGTTTTCGCATCCATTTCCAGCGCTGTGGCCAATATGGGCTCCCGCAAGCGCGCAGGCAAGATTATGGGTGTGACCATTGGCACTTTCGTTGTCACCGGTGCTATTGCAGCGGTCATCATGTTTGTGCTTGTGAAGCTCTTCCCCCCTGTGCTTCAGGCCTGGACCGAGGTCCCCACTGAGGAAATGGGCGACTATGCCTCTCTTAGCCAGATGATAGTCAACTTCTTCACTGCCGAGGACTTTGTTGGTCTTCTCAGCAGAAGAGCTATGCTGCCTCTCATCGTTTTCTCCGTTCTCTTCGGTTTTGCCGTTAACCTCAACGGCGGCAAGGAAACTGCCGTGGGCAAGTTCCTTGAGGATCTGAGCAATGTTATGCTCAAGCTGGTGAAGATCGTCACCTATTATGCTCCCATCGCTTTCTTCGCCATCTTCGCAGATCTGGTTGCCACCTACGGCGCACAGATTGCCGAAGGCTATGGCCGCGCTCTGCTGCTCTACTATCCCCTCTGCTTTGTCTATATCTTCACTGCATTCCCCCTCTTTGCCCGCTTTGGCGGCGGCAAGGGCGGTGCAAAGACCATGTTCAAGCATATCACCAGACCCGCTGTTGTTTCTCTTGGCACCTGCTCTTCCGTAGCCACCATTCCTACCAATATGGATGCTGCTAAGGACACCGGCATCAGCAAGGATGTCAGCGACATCGTTCTCCCTCTCGGTGCAACCATGCACATGGACGGCAGCTGCTTCAGCTGCGTTCTGAAGATCGCCTTCGTTTTCGGTGTTACCGGTCAGGAAATGGGCTTCGAGATGTTGCCCCTTATTGTCCTAGTTGCCGTGTTCTCCAGTGTTGGTATGTCCGGCGTTCCCGGCGGCGGCTACATCGGCGAATACATAATCTGCACCATCTTCTTCCCCGACACCATCGAGATCGCCTTCCCCATCCTCGTTGCCATCGGCAACCTTGTTGATCCTCCCGCAACCATGATCAATGCAGCAGGCGACTACGTTGTTTCCTACATCGTCTCCCGCTTTGTGGACGGTAAGGATTGGCTGCAGAAGCAGCTGACTTCCAAGGAAAGCTGAGTTCAAAACTCTCCTGATACAAAAGCACCCTCTCTGCCTCAGAGCAGAGAGG
>JAZSFJ010000022.1:0-17378 GCA_045532145.1 Oscillospiraceae bacterium | reverse complement strand
TGAATACCTATCACGATTGTATTACCTTTGGCCGCCGGGCTGTCAGCGTGTATATTCTCGAGTGATTTTCAAACAATATCATGCAATCGCCGATTCCGGCTTACTGCCTCCCCGCCTATGGCGGGGAGGGTTTTTATCGTTGGAGGCAAAAAATAACCCCTGCCCTTTTTACAGAGCAGGGGTTGGAGCTGGTGGCGTGACTCGAACACGTGACCTTCTCATTACGAGTGAGATGCTCTACCGACTGAGCTACACCAGCTTATTCACAGACTTTCACTATATCACAGGATGGGTATAAAGTCAACTGCGGGAAGGGGGCAGAAAGGTGCGATTACAAGCTGTAATACCTAATAATTTACAGGATTCGACGGGTGAGGGCAGGGCTTGTGTCAATACGGCTTTTTGCACAAAGATTTTCGGGAATAATCTAAAAAAGCGTCAGGCTTTGTTAGGGGCAGGAGAAAGGAGCAGCGAAAAATCTGAAATTATGCTTTACATAAAAGGTGAAAATAAAGCTCATGCCGGAAAGTTATCAACATTTTCAACAAGCTTGTCAACAAGTCTCAAAGCGTTGCGCCCCAAGGCTTTGGAGGGAAATTTCCAAATAATAACAATCCCGCAAACGCCCTTTTCGATGGTTTTCGACAGGGATTAAGGGTTTGCATAAACGAGGTTTGTGCGCACCGGCGCAAGGCTCTGTTTGCAAAAAAGAGCAGGGCCATACCGGCTCTGCTCTTTTATGTATTTTCCACAATCAGTTTTCGATAAAATAGCCGCTCTCCCGCATGGAAACGTATTCGTCGCCGCTGATGATAAAGTGGTCGGCGAGGCTCACTCCCAGACTGCGGAGGGTGGAGGCCACAGCTCTGGTGGCGGCCACATCCGCCCGGGAGGGCAGGGCCACATCGCTGAGATGGTTATGGGCAAGAATGATGTGGGCGGCATTGTCCCGGAGGGCAAGCTCCACTATCTGGCGGGCGGAAAACTCCACACGGTTGCTCATGCCCCGGGCAAGCTCGTGGCAGCGGATGATGGCACCGGAGCTGTTCAGGCACAGGGCGAAGGCCAGCTCGTCCCGGCTGTAGGCGAAGAGGGGGCGAAGATATTCCACGGCGCTGTCCGTGCTCTTCATGATGCTGCCGCCGCCCCGGCGCTCGGAGGCGAGATAGCGCATATTCATCTGGCTCACAAGGCGGATGAGCCGGGCGGCGCTGTCCCCCACGCCCTTCACAAGGCGCAGTTCGCTGGCGTCGGCTTCCAGCACTTCCCTAAAGCCGCCGAAGCGGTCAAGGAGTCGGTGGGCTATCTCATTGGTGTTGCAGCGGGGCAGGGCGTAGAACAAAAGAAGCTCCAGCGCCTCCACATCGCTGAAGGCCTTGAGGCCGTTTTCGTCGAAGCGGTCCCGGAGTCTGTCCCGGTGGCCGGCGTGAATATTTTCTTCCATGCCCTTTACCTCACATGGTCAAGGTCCATGCTTGCGTAGGCGTTGAGATCGCTGCCCGCGGTGTTGCCGGAGATGTACTCATAATAGCCCTGAGCACCTACCATGGCGCCGTTGTCGCCGCAGAGGCGGAGGGGGGGCACATAAAGCTCCAGTCCCGCTTTTTTGGCTGCGGCCTCGAAGTCACGGCGGATTCGGCTGTTGGCTGCCACACCTCCGGCCACCACCAGCTTTTTATAGCCAAGCTCCTTGGCTGCGGCTATGGTGCGGGGCACAAGGCTGTCGCTGACGGCTCTTGCGAAGGAGGCGCAGAGGCTGGGCTTGTCCAGCTCCTCCCCCTTCTGCTCTGCGTTGTGGACAAGATTTATAACGGCGGTCTTGAGACCGGAAAAGCTCATGTCATAGGGGTGACCCTCGATGTGGGAGATGGGCAGAGTGTACTTGCTGTCGTCTCCGGTCTGGCTCAGCTCATCAACGGGCTTGCCTCCGGGATAGCCCAGACCCAGCACGCGGGCGGTTTTGTCGAAGCATTCACCGGCGGCGTCGTCGCGGGTGGCGCCCACTATGCGCATATCCGTGTAGGAGCGCACATCCACGATAATGGTATTGCCGCCGGAGATGGCAAGGCAGACAAAGGGAGGCTCCAGCTCCGGGTAGGCCAGATAGTTGGCGGCCATGTGGGCCCGGACGTGGTGCACGGGGATGAGGGGGACACCCAGAGCGCTGGCCACGCTTTTGGCGAAGTTCACGCCCACAAGCACCGCGCCGATGAGGCCGGGAGCGAAGCTGACAGCCACGGCGTCAATGTCCTTTTTTTCTATTCCGGCTGCGGCAATGGCACGGTCGGCCAGCTGATAGATGACCTCCACATGGCTGCGGGAGGCAATTTCGGGCACCACGCCGCCGTAGATGGCGTGGAGGTCAGCCTGAGAAAATATCTGGTCGGTGAGAACTTCCCGTCCGTCCCTGACAAGGGCCACCGCGGTCTCGTCGCAGGTGGATTCAACGCTCATAATAATCATTTGATATATCCCCCGTTCTGCCGCAATGAGCGGCTTGGTAAAATAGATTGTCCATCCCCCGGCAGAAACGGGGGATATTTGCCATCATGGCCTCTTGCCCAAAGGGCGAGGCGATGGGCTTTTATTAAATGGAAAGTGTGTTATTCACACTTTCCATCCTTTTATTCAAAATCTGGCCGCTCATCCCAGTCCCTGCGGTCGAAGGGTTTTTCCCCTTCCCGGAGGGGCAGCTGAATGGCGCTGTCGTACATTTTTGGTGTGAAATTCCGTCTGTAAAAACCGTCGTGGCGGCGGCAAAGCTCATCTTCGTCCACGGGGGCGGCTGACCACACTATGGTCTTATAGTGCACGCCGAAAAGGGCGCAGTCATAGCCCACTCTTTGAGCTCCGCAGCGGGCGTAAAAGTCCAGGCGGCGGAGTATCATTTTGTCCGCCTCGGCGTCACCGGTGGGGGCCTCAACCTCCCCGATAAACACGGTCCCGGCGGGATAATATTTTTGTATCTCTTCCAGTATCTCCGCGCCTATACCGCCGTTTCTGCTGCTGCGCTCAACGCAGAGATAGTCGATGAGCACATAGGGCAGATCCAGCCAGCAGCAAATGAAGCCCACCGCTTCTCCATCACGGAATAGACCCAGGGTGTCATACTGGCCTTCAGAGCGCATTTTCGTGATGGCGGAAAGAGGCTTTAGCTCTTCGGGAGGAAAGGCCTCCCGGAACACGCTGTCATAAGCGGCAGAGAGCTCGGCGTCTGTGAGTTTTCGTAAAATATGCATAAATATAGATTTACTTCCTTTCAAGGCTCCACCCTCTGGGGGGAGCTGTCAGCCGCAAGGCTGACTGAGAGGGGCAAACTTTTTGAGCTGTCAATAGACGGCCCCTCTCCGCCTCGCTATTGCTCGGCACCTCCCCCCAAGGGGGGGAGGCATAGCGGTATTTGTTATTCCAAAATCAAATCCATCAGCACTGCGTCCTCACGGGGGCTGCGATAGTAATTCTTCCGCCTGCCGACCTCCACAAAGCCCTGCTTTTCATAGAGGGCGATAGCGGGGGCGTTGGAAGCTCTTACCTCCAATGTGATGCGCTCTGCACCCAGACTCCGGGCCTCCTCGGCGAGGCGCTCTACAAGCTTTTCGCCAAGGTGCTGACGGCGGCTGCCCTCGTCCACGGCCACATTGAATATCTCAAGCTCATCAAGCACAAGCTGGGAGCCGATGTAGCCCAGAAGCTCCCCGCCGCGCACTGCGGCGAAGAAATAAGAGCTGTCCTTTGAAAGATAGCTTTTCAGCATTTCCCGGCTCCATGGGTCGGGGAAGCAGCTTTTCTCTATGCTGAGGATGCTGTCTATATAATTTTCCGGGGTATCTATGCCCAGAGCTGCTATGCTCAAGGCCTCCTCGGGAGGGAGGCGGAGCTGCTCCGTCTCGTCGTTTATCACGGCGTGAATGCGCTCCACGGCCTTCTTCCAGCCCATCTTCAATCTGGGCCGAAGTATATCCGTCTCGTCGGCGCAGATCACCTTTCTCTCGCTGCCGGGATAGCGCTCCAGAAGCTCGTCCACCTGGGCGAGGGTCATGCACATCACTACCTCGAACTTGTCAAAAAGCTGGTCTGTGAGCTCCTTGCACTCATACCCCGCGAAGGAAGCGCCCAGAGCCTCGGCGGCCTTGCGGCAGTCGCCGTGCAGGGCCTCTCCGGCGGAGAAGAGACCCGCGCTTTCGCAGGGAATGTCCGGACAGCGCTCCGCGCCGTACATCTCAAAAAAGGCCTTGGCGGCGGGGGCAAGGGCGCTGTCATCGTCGTCCACAAAGAGAATGCTGCCTACGAAGAGAGGCTCTTCGTCCAGCTCTTCCCAGATGAAGTCCTGATCCTCGTCCCAGTGCTCCAGACTGCGGTCCCCGGCCAGACCTTCAATGTGGTGGGTCAGCTCGTGGTGGAGGGTGCTCCTGAGCCGCCGCTCGAACTGCATGGGGGGAATATCCCCGTAAAGGCCCACAAATGAGCCGTAGAATATCTCTATATAGCGGCCCATCATGTTGTTGTGGTAAAGGCCCAGAATGTAGCCGCCTTTGGAGTCAGTCTTGGCCTCTTCCAGAAGATTCACGCCTCCGTTGAGACCGTCGAAAATACCTGCGGGCAGGGCCTCCATGGCCTTGTCCAGCATTTTTCCCGCTTCTTTGCAAGTCACCATATCAGTGCGCCTCCGCCCAGCTTTTGCCCAGCTTGGCCTCGGCGGTCAGGGGCACATGGAAAGAGCCGGCCTTTTCCATTTCTTCACGCAAAATGGCTGCCACCTTTTCGGCCTCCTGCTCCGTAGCCTCCACGATGAGTTCGTCGTGGACCTGAAGAATAAGCTTTGCCTCCAGACCCTCGGCTTTGAGGCGGCGGTGGACATTCACCATGGCAATCTTAATAAGATCCGCCGCGGTGCCCTGAATGGGCATATTCAGGGCCACACGCTCCCCGAAGGAGCGCATGGCGAAATTGCTGCTTTTAAGCTCGGGCAGAGCCCTCTGCCTGCCATAGAGGGTCTTTACAAGGCCCTCGGCCTTGGCCTGCTCAACAATGTTCTTCTGATAAGTGCGAACGCCGCTGTAGTTATCCAGATATGCGTCCATATAGGCCTTGGCCTCGGCGGGGGAGACCCCAATGTCCTGAGCCAGAGACCAGGCGGAAATTCCGTAGACTATGCCGAAGTTTACGGCCTTGGCGGCGCTGCGCTGCTGGGCTGTGACCTCAGATATGGGCACGCCGAAGACCTGAGAGGCGGTGAAGCGGTGGACGTCCTCCCCGGAGCGGAAGGCGCCCATCATGTTTTCGTCCCCGGAGATATGGGCCAGCAGCCTAAGCTCTATCTGGCTGTAGTCCGCGTCAACGAGGACCTTGCCCTCCCCGGCAACGAACATACGGCGTATCTGTGCCCCCTGTGCCTTGCGGATGGGGATGTTCTGCAAATTGGGCTCCGTGGAAGAAAGGCGACCTGTGGCGGTGACGGTCATCTGGAAGGAGGTGTGGATGCGCCCGTCGGGGGCGATGACCTTCAAAAGGCCGTCGGCGTAAGTGCTCTTCAGCTTGGTGAGAGTGCGGTATTCCAGAATCTCGTTTATGATGGGGTGCTTGTCCCGGAGCTTTTCCAGAATGTCCGCATTGGTGGACCAGCCGGTCTTGGTCTTTTTGCCGTGGGGCAGCATGAGCTTGTCAAAAAGCACAGTGCCCAGCTGCTTGGGGGAATTGATGTTGAATTCCTCCCCGGCGGCTTCCCATATGCTCTTTTGCAGGGCCTCAATGCCCTCGGTCATGCTCTCGCCGAAAGCGCGCAGGGCGGCTTTGTCAACGAGAAAGCCCTCGTTTTCCATGTCAGCCAAAACGCCGCAGAGAGGCAGCTCTATCTCAAAATAGAGCTTTTCCATGTCGTTTTCCCGGAGAAGGGGCAGCATTTTTTCCTCAAGGCAGCCCACAGCGGCCCCCAGAGAGGCAAGGCGCGCTGCCCGCTTGGTGTCGTCGGGAACGTCCAGCAGACTCATCTGGCCGCTTTCCTCCTCGTCCCCGGTCCAGGGCTCAAAGCCGCAGTAGCGGACGCAGAGGCGGCTTATGTCATAGCTGCCTGCGGTGGAATCCAGCAGATAGGCGGCAAGGGCGCTGTCGAAGACCCAGTTTTCGCTCTCAATGCCAAGGGCAAGGAGGGCGCGGAGACTGTCCTTTATATGATGGCCCGCTTTTTTCACCGGAGAGGTGAAAAGCGTATTCAGAGCCTCGGTATAGTTGCCGGTGAAGGCGAAGCGGTCCAGCACAAAGGCCTTGCAGTCGTACTGGAAAACGATGTAGTCAAGGCCGTCCTCAAAGACGAAGTATACGGTCTCCTCCCCGGCCCCGGCAAGGGCGGCGGCAATCTGGGCGGCAGTGGTGATATGCTCGATAGTGCACTCGGCTTCAAAGACTTCGTTTTGCGGGACGTCATCTAAAGGCTCCCTTGTGTAAAGGGAGCTGTCGGCTCCGCCGACTGAGGGATTGTCCCGTTTCCCATTTGCGGGCGATTCGTGAATCGCCCCTACGGATGCACCCACGATATGCGTACCCGTAGGGCGGGGGCTTGCTCCCGCCGCCGGGCGAATCTTGTATTTCTCAATGAACTTGGTGAAGCCCAGACGGAGGAAGAGATTGTAAAGCTCCGGCTTGAAGCTCTCGGTGCTCCATGCGGCGGAGCGGGGGGCTATCTCCACGGGGGCCTCGGTTACGATGGTGGCCAGCTCATAGCTCATTCGGGCGGAATCTTCCCCGGCGATGAGCTTTTTGCGCACGCCGTCCTTTATATCAATGGTGTCGATATTGGCGTAGATATTGTCGATGCTCTCAAAGCGGCGAATGAGGTCCAGGGCGGTCTTTTCGCCCACGCCTGCCACGCCGGGGATGTTGTCGCTTGAGTCGCCCATGAAGGCCTTCAGGTCTATCATCTTTATGGGCTCAAAGCCGTATTCCTCCTCGAAGCGGGAGCGGGTGTAGTTGATGGTCTCCGTCTGGCCCATGCGGGATTTCACATGGAGCACCCTGGTCTCGTCGGTGATGAGCTGGAAGGAGTCCTTGTCGCCGGTGACGATGACACACTCGTCCCCGTCTTTTTCGCATATGCGGCTGAGAGTGCCCAGCAGGTCGTCGGCCTCGAAGCCCTCTTTCTCTATGCGCATTATGCCCATGGCATCCAGCACTTCCTTGAGTATGGGCATCTGCAGCGCCAGCTCCTCGGGCATGCCCTTGCGCTGGGCCTTGTAGCCCTCGTACTGGAGATGGCGGAAGGTGGGGGCGCGAAGGTCAAAGGCCACGCAGAGACCGTCGGGCTTTTCCTCGTCTATGAGTCGCTGGAGTATGGTGATAAAGCCGTAAATGCCGTTGGTGGGGGTGCCGTCCGGGGCGTTGAGCATGCGTATGCCGTAAAAGGCGCGGTTCACTATGCTGTTTCCGTCTATGGCGAGAAGCTTGAAAGCTTTCATGGCAGACTCCTTAGTTCAGTGTTAACCTATATTATACCACGTCCGTGAGGATGATGTAAAGAAAAAGCCGCCGCACACCCGTGCGCCTTTAGGCTCCCCCTCCCTTTGTTGTAGGGGCCGGACACTGGCCGGCCCTTTGGAGCTGTCGGCGCATTCCGGCGAATGGGCAGCAGGGAAAACGGATTGCCACGTCGGCCAAGAGCCTCCTCGCAATGACAAGGTGGATTTATCGTTTTCCGTAGGGGCGGACCGACGTGTCCGCCCGCAATGTGCCCGGCAGATTTCGGGCGATTCATGAATCGCCCCTACGGGAGTGAAGCAAACAATATGCGCACCCCTCGTAGGGAAGCCCATGGCCAGACCCCGGCGCGCCGATAAATCCACTGCCCCGGGCCGTCGAGGACGCCGGCCCCTACGAAGCAATTGGGTATATACACCCTGTAGGGGCGGACCGATGTGTCCGCCCGTCTCCGGCCCTCGACCCCGCACCCTCCCCGACGAATGCGTGCAGACATCGTCTCCCTCCGTAGGGCGCGTCGACCCCGGCGCGCCAAAACTCCGTCAAATGGGCAGCAGGGAAAACGGATTGCCACGTCGGCCAAGGCCTCCTCGCAATGACGGAGATGGATTTCTAGTTCCCCGTAGGGGCGGACCGACGTGTCCGCCCGTCTCCGACCTCATCTCTCCACCTACGTAGGGCGGGCTGCCCTCAGCCCGCCGCCGGTAACACTCCGCAGCCTTGAAGCCCCTAATTGTTACCAAATTATTACGAACTCTTATAATAAGTATGACACCGCCCAAAAGCCTTGACTAGAGGGGCTTCTTGTGCTATCATGACCATGGCAAAAAGTCCGGAAACAAGGGGATTTTATACCTTTTTTTGGACAACCCGCCGGGCGGGAAGTCGGAGGAAAAAGACGTCCTCCCGGCAAAATGAAACCGCAAATTAAAAATGGGCGCAAGCCCGAGTAAGGAGAAAATACTATGAAACTTAAGGAAAAATTCCAGCGCTTCTGGACTCTGTCCAAGAGCCACAAGGGCTTTACTCTTGTAGAGCTTATCGTAGTGATTGCTATCCTGGCAATTCTTGCAGGCGTGGCAATCCCCGTGTACAACGGCTACATAAAGAAGGCACAGTCCGCCGCTGACGAGCAGCTTCTGGACACCATCAACACCGCTTTTGCAGCAGCTTGCCTGAGCAATGGCTATAGCCATGTTGGCGCACAGGCATCCATCACTGTTAATGCTGACGGCACTATCGGCAGAGCCGTTACCCGTGCCGCTGATGCTCAGTACACCTACCTCGATACCGTTGTTATTGACGGTGCCAATGTCAAGGATGCTGTTGATGCTGATTTCGCCATGTTCTACGGCGAAAACAAGAGCGCAGCTTTCAAGGGCGAGCAGTATATAGGCCAGACTCTTGCTCTCGATGCCGAAGGCAAGTTTGTCGCTGTTGGCGGCAGAACTCCCGTGACCTATAACGGACAGACCTACTATGTGAACCAGTCTGCTATTGATGCTTTCAATAACTCCGTTTTCAAGGATAACATCACTGATATGCAGGGTCAGGTAGACACTCTTGCAGGCTTCTTCGGTGAATTTGTAGGCACCAAAGAGAATGCTGCGATCTTTGGCGAAGATTTCGTGGAGTTCCTGACCGATAACAACATTGCCGACGCAGATATCGGCAATGCAGCCGTTCTTTATATTGCTCAGAATTCCACCGGTGTAAAGGCTGAAGATATCGCAAATAAATTCGGCCAGGCAGGTGCTGCGCTCTCTAATGGCGGTAGTCTTATGGATGCACTGACTGCTGTCTCCAAGGACGGCGGCGATCCTCTCACCAACGCAGCTATGATGTATGCCGCTGTTACCGGATTCGCAAACAGCGATAAGTGCACCGATCAGGCTTTCAAGGACAGCGTCAAGAACGTTAATGATGCAAATTCTCTCCTTGGCGTATTCACTTCTCTGCAGACAAATGCCGAGTGGGGCGCTTACCTTGGTAACTATAAGCAGGACGGCAGCGGTGAAATTATTGCCACTGAGCAGTTTACCAACGACGTAAGCGGCTTCATCGGCGCTATGGATGCCATCAACACCATTTCTCCCGACGTAGCCAACGGCGGCGATGATTTCTGGTCCAGCGATGCTATCAATGATATTCTCAATCAGCTTCTTGGCAGCAACTAAAACACCATGCGGAGGACAGCAAAAAGCTTAGCTTTCCTTGCCTACTGTATATCTTATTTGCTATGGGCGGCATGGTCCTTGGTGGGGGGAAAGCTCCCCCTGCCGGGGCTTGCCGCTTCCTTCGCAGTGGGCACAGTGGTGAAAGCTTTGGTTTGGCTTGGCCCCATGCTTTTTTTTCTGCTGCGAAAAGATGAAAAGTGGCTCATTGCGCCGCGGGATATGTTTATTTCCCCATTTCCGTGGCTGCCAAGCCTTGTGGGGCTTTGCCTGACGGCTGCCTTTTTGCACACTATGCATATTCTGCTGGTGGGCATAGACACCTGGGGCATATTCCAGCCCATGTGGATATTCCTTTCCCTTGGCGCGGCGCTTATAGAGGAGCTGGCCTTCAGAGGCTTCCTTTTCAATCGGCAGGCTGCGGCTCACGGAGCGATAAAAGCGGCGCTTATCAACGGCCTGCTTTTTGCTCTTTATCATTTTCCCGAATTCATTATCGGCCAAAATCTTCATGCCCTTCTGGGGCTCAGGTTCTGGGTGATAGCGGTGATGGGATATGTATTTTCGATGACCTTTGCCAAATGGAAAAACCTGGGCATGACAATGATAATCCACTTTGTATGGAATATGCTCTGTCACTGGTTTGCCATTAGCTGACGGAGAAAACTATGACACCGGAAACAAGCATTTATGAATATGCTCGTCAGGGATTGGCGTTGTCCGCAGACAAGACGGCTATTTGGTTTTATGGGAAAAGCATCACTTACCGGGAGCTTTTCCGACTAATAGACAATATTGCGGATAATTTGTTTGCAGTTGGTGTGAGACAGGGAACAGTTGTTACGATTCATCTTCCCAATTGCCCTCAGGCTGTTATGGCTATTTATGCAGTGGCCAAGCTTGGGGGAATATGCAATATGATGCACCCGATGATTCCGCTGAAGAGCCTTAGAGAAAATATGGATTTTACGGAGAGTCAGGTGCTGATTACCGGGAGCCATTTTGCCGATGCTGAAAAGGCAGAATTTACTGAACTTCTGATTTACGCTGATTTGTCTTCGCATATGGCCACCGTTTCTGGGTTTGGGTTTAGAATGAAAAACAAAAACCGCAGACCTGAAAGAGCAATAGCATTTGAGACTTTGGAACAAAAAAACCATGTGGCGGCGAATATACCCGAACAAAAGATGCTTTCGGGAGAATGTGCGTGGTATTTACATTCAAGCGGAACAACCGGTACCCCCAAGACGGTTATGCATAGCCACCGCGCAATTAATCAAGAGGCAATTAATATCCGTGAGGGATGTTGTTTGGGTGCGGTCAATGAGGATGTTTTGCTGAATGTTATGCCTATGTATCATGGCATAGGGCTTGTGGACGATATGCACAGTGCAATATCCGGAGGAACAAAGATTGTGCAGATGGCTTCATGGGATGTCAACCGTGCTGTACGGCTCATAAAAAAACACAGAGTAACAATCATGACGGTTGTTCCGAAGATATATTATGACCTGCTTAAAGATGAACATTTCAATGCGGAGAGTTATAGAATTTGCTTTTCCGGCGGCGAAGTGTTTGACAGCAAAATAAAAAAAGAGTTTTATGAGCGCACAGGGAAGATGATAGTTGAAGGTTATGGCATGACGGAGCTTGTTGCACCTTGCGGTGTTGAGGTGCATGATGGCAGGAATTCCGGTTTCACACCATTTCCCGAGACGCGATTTGCTGTGATAAATGGAGATGGCATTCCAAAGCATCAAGGAGAGGGAGAGCTGATAGTATCTTCAAATACGGCAATGCTGGGATATCTGAAAGATCCCGCGGCTACTGAAGCAGCTTTTCTGAACTGGGATGACAGCCGATGGCTGAAAACAGGAGACTACGGCGTTGTGGACGATGGTGGGAACTTCCATTTTAAGGAGCGCACCAAGGATATCATCATATACAACGGAAACAATGTTTTCCCTTGCGATGTTGAAGCTGCGATAATGAAATCAAAAGCCGCGAGAGATGTATGTGTTGTAGGAATCTGGGATGAAGATATGCATACGGAAACCGTATGTGCCTATGTAGTTCCCTTCAGCTTTGCAGATGAAACAGAAAGTCGAAAACAGATAGAAGCTTTTTGTGCAGAAACTCTTCCGGCATATGCCGTACCCAAAAGAATAAGATTTCTTGAAAGTATGCCAAGAGGTGCCACGGGAAAGATAGACAGAAAAGCGTTGAAGAAACATTATGAATGAGAAAGAAATGCTGCACAAAAATCGTGTATGGGAAATAGATGCCATTCGTGGCTATCTGATACTTTGGGTGCTGTTTTACCACCTGTATTTCACTGTGTATGAATTCTGCATAGACGGTGGATATAGTATTGACCCATACGCTTACATTGCCGCAACAGACCCTTTGCGAATTTGGTTTGCGCTTGATATTTCGGGTGAGGTGACCCTTGGCATTTTACCGGCCTTTGCGGAGAAGTATCTGCAGCCGGCTTGGGTAGATGTTTTCTTTGTTGTATCCGGGCTGTCCTGTATATTCAGCCGGAACAACTTGAAGAGCGGAATCAGGCTTTTGTGTGGTGCTGCCTTTGTAAGCTTATTTACTAAGCTGCTTGCGGTTTTTACAGGCGATGAAACTCAGTTTATTCGTTTTGGCGTGCTGCATTGTTATGCGGTCTGCCACCTGATATTTTATTTCCTGCTGGAAAACCGAAGCAATAAATTTCTTGTTGTTTCAGCAATAGCTTCCCTAGTGCTTGGATACACATTAAAGCACCTGAATATATATTCCGATTTTTCCCTGCTTGTTCCCTTTGGTATAAAGGAACGTGGGGTTATGATGCGGGATTATTGGCCGGTGTTTCCTATGCTGGGCTGGTTTTTGATCGGTGTGGTTATGGGCAGACACTGGTATTCAGATAAGAAAACAAGATTTCCCAATCTTGAAGATAAAAAATGGCACCGTCCCCTTCGTTTTCTGGGACGGCACAGCGGACTTATATACTGCGGACATATGGTGGTTTACACCGTAGTGTTCTGCGGTATTGGGTATATTTTCGATTTGTATTGAGGTGAAATACAATGAAGAATTTCAGAAAGAAACACAAAAAGGGCTTTGCGGCTGTTTGCGTAGTGCTTATTCTGGCTTGTTATCTGTTTGCCACAGGCGCCATTGCCCAGAGCTCTACCCTGACATCAACAAATGCAAATATTACTTACAACAAGGAAACTCTTTCCTATGGGGATGTCTGGGCATTTGACTCCACCACTCACGAAAAAACCAGCTATAACCTGACCGGATCAACAACTCTGGACTGGTATACCAGCGGTGGAGCAGGAAACACGACTGCCACGAAATATTCTGATAGTAATGGTGCAGCATATCCCACTAACTACTTTGAGAAGGCGGATGTAAGCGACGGTAAGCTGTATCCAGCAGATACAAGTAAAACCATTCCTATGGAGAAGCTGGCCTTCACCAAGTTCAACAGCAATGTTACTGCAGGCACTGTGGCTTCCACAGTTGCGTCCGCGCCGGCAATTCCTGTCGTGAAACCGGCAGCAACAGGAAACGGAATTTACAGCGTTGTACCCGGCAGGGGCGATCCCACTAATGGCGTGACCTATTATGTACACGTGTATAAGGAAGGTGCCGCCGAGGATTCCCTGACTTTGAATTACGCTATGCTGGATAGCTGCTCAGCTACCAATGCTTATGCAACGACAAGCACGTTTCCGGAAGCAGTGGTACTTACTCCAATCGGCGAAAATACCGGATGGTATCGGGGCGAAATCAGCGTGAAGACCGTACGGTGGTATGCCGCGTCCATTTCCTGCACGCCTAGCGAGATATCTAACAACGAAAAAACAGACAATACCGGCCACGACACCTTCTATGGAGGCGAGGAAAAATCTTTGACTCTTGGCGGCGGCGGCAATAGCACAACCTATTATTACAATGTCTGGAGCAATAACAAGGCATACTATAACACTGTTCTGGTGTTTAAAATTCCCTCTGGCACTGCACTTGGTCCCATAGGTACAGGCGGAAGTGTAGTTCTCGATAACGAAGCGGCATCTGCGGGTACAATTACCGCGCAGAGCATTTTCGGCGAAAATATCGAAGTAAAATCTGTGGCTCAGACTTTGGTCAATATGCCTATAGTTCTGACTGCTGTACCCAATGGCGACGCCTCTTTCATCGGTTTCAACAACGCGGACGGTTCCATTCCTACATATAGCGAAAGCGATGGAGTTGACAATGCCAACAGTCTGCAAGGTATAAGCACCGGTGAAGAGAGCAGCACCAAGACTTATGTGTATTATCATGAAAATACCGGCAGCATTACCACCAAGGTAATCGGCAAATGGGAAGTGCAGAATGTAGCTATGCCCAACGTTATCGTATCTGGCGATAATGTGGCAGGAGGAAGCGCTGAATTCAACTTTACGGATAAAAAAAGTGGCAGCGCCACTTTTACAAAGGGCACAAAAACTGACTTCACCTTTACCTTGGATACTTCGGAAAGTGACCCGATATTAGAAGTCGGCTATACCGTTTCCGGTGATACTGTGGGCGACAAATCCGAATTTGAATACACTGTCCAGGAGCCTTACAGCTTCACGGTTTCTCCCAAGTTTGACGAGACCACGGTTAAGCTTACTGTAAGAACCGAAAATAAAACCGATGTATTCACCTATACCATGACGCCGGTGACCAGCGGTGAGGCAACGGTGCTGAACTACAACACCAATAAAAACTATGTGTTCATTGAAGATGCGCTGAAGGAAGCGGAATCAGGCCATCGCCTCATATTGCTCAAGAATGCATCTTTCGCATCCGTTGCGGACGGCGTTTATTCAACAGACTGGCTCAATAACGGCGGATATACCGTAAAGAGTGGCGTGACCCTGCATATTCCCTTCGATGATGCCAATACTTTGATTACGGAGATGAAGGGGAATACGTGGGGCAAAACGGCAGACGAATATGCGTCAGATCCCGAATACTTCACCAATGTACCGGCTTCAACCGAATATAGAAGGCTGACCATGCCTTCCGGAGTAAGCCTTTCTGTTGGCAATGGCGCCGTTATTGTTGTCGGCTCAAAGACACATGTACAGACGATCGGTCAGGTTGGTCCCTATGGCTGCATTGTTATGGACGCAGGCTCTAACATTACCCTTGAAAGCGGTGCAACCCTTTATGCATGGGGCTACATTTTCGCCGGTGAGGGCGGCGCCGGCACTATAACGGTGAATAGCAAAGCAACTGTTTACGAAAACTGTACGATAGAAGACTATCCCCTCAGCGCTGGCGGCTGCTTAAATATATATGCCGGTAAAGAAGTGTCAACATCTGAACTTGCTGGAGCAGCAATTAGCGGTATTCCTAGCGGCGGTGCTTTCCCCCTGAGATCTTACTACATTTATAATGTCGAAGTTCCTATGACCTTCCATTACGGCTCGACAGAATCTGTATTCTATACCCTTTATGGTCAAATGGTTGGATTGAAGCAGGGCTATGTCAACTTCATCGGCTCGGACTCCAGCGCTGTATTCCAACTGCAAGCCGGCGGTACTTTGGAAAAATCTTATAGCGACCAAAAACTTCACTTTAAAGTAAAGGGCAGCGGCACGAAGGATCAGAGCATAGCGATAATCAACCAGCTTGCTCTTGATATGGGTGAATACGATCTTTTGGTTACTAAGATAAAGATTGACATTTATAGCTCCAAAACTTCAGGGCTGGATCTTCCTGCCGGATACAATGTCTATTTAGATGACGGTACCCTTACCCTAAATGATAACCTTGTGTTGTATGGTGGGTCAAAGATCACTGTTGGTAACAATGCGACAGTAAACCTCAACGGCAAGAAGGTTTACGTTATGGACGAGGATGATGACTGCGACGCTGCTACCGAAACACCCGGCGCGGTATCTGCAAAAGACGTCCATGGAAATGTGTATACCGAAGTTACCGGAGATTCCGTTATTGATGTTAACGGCACCATAAATGCAGGCAGCGGTCTGTATTGTTCCACAAATAAAGCAAGCATTATCAGCTCCGAAGGTACAGGTGTAATCGTAGTTGATGAAGTTCCCGCTGCGGCCCAAATAACAACAAAGATCAACCTAACGGCATGGGCAAAAAAAGATGTTGTTGCTGCAAGTCTCAAAAACGGTGATGCATTCGCAAATACCGACAAGCAGTACACCGAAACCAGTCAGGGCGCTGGTACCTACACCTACATTGACGGCTACTGGCACAAGGACACCTCCGTTCATGTGGATAACAAGGTCAACTCCGACCAGAGCGCCGGTTACGACAACTTCTGCGATGTCTGCGGCCATCAGATGTACAACATCGGCTGGGACAGCCAGATTGGTCTCATTGAGCCGTGGTTCCTGTGCATCAGCACAGCAATTCAGGGACCCAACGGTATTATGAATCAAGAGCAGATAGCTGCGCTTTCTGACTACGGCTTCTACTTCATAAAGGCCAGTGAGTTGAATGGAGAGGCTACCTTGGCCGGTATCAGCGCCGACGGGGATGCCCTGAAAATATCCAAGGGTGATGAACGTGTCAGCTTTGTAACCACCACCGATGGTGTGACTATGCTCAGTGCCAGATTCAGCGACGAACTGTACACCTACAAGATGGACGAGGATATCCATGTGGCCTTCTATGTCACCTATGCTGAGGGCAAGCAGTACGCTGAGCTGGAGAGCTTCAATCTTGTGGACCTTCTCGAAGTGCGAAAGAGCGAAGCCGGCGATTCCGATACCGGAAAGGTGTGGCCGGTGCTTGAGCGCAACGTGTATACGGAAATGTACGACCTGAATACGGACATAACCGTATATAGAGAGGGCAAGATCGATACTCCCACTACCATGGGTGCAGCTCTGGCTGAGGATTGGTCTGCGAAGTATTCTGAGCAGAGCGATTACAAGTTTGGTGTCAGCAGCCAGATCGTCCTTATCGAGCCCTGGGGTCTCCAGATTAACGCCGCCATTCTGCCTGCGGCAGGAGAGTCTCTCTCTGACCACATTGATTATAGCGCAGACAATATAGAGTACGGCGTGGTCATGTACTATGACCTTGACGGTGATTTCAACAGCAGGACCAACACCGCTGAGGAAACCACCGAAGTGACTCCCCAGGAACTTTTGGCTTTGACGGGCGAGGCTTATGTTTTCAGCAAAACGGATGGAAGCGCCTTTGTCAATTCCGGCAATACCAACTTTATTGCAGCGCGATTCAACGAGGGCATATATACCTATCAGCTTGATACAACTCTGTATACGCTGTTCTTTGTCAAAATCGATGATACATACTACTTTGACAGAGTAAGAGTGTTCAACGCCCATAAGCTCTGCACAGAGCGAGGCGCAGATGAAGGCATTGATACCGTGGAAGCCGGCGTTTACAATGATATGACCGGACTCTACACCGCGGTTAAAGCTTACAGAGATGATTACTTCGCAAAGCAAAATACCCAGTCTTGAGAAAGGAGAACGCGTAATGAAAAAAGATTTTCTGGAACCTGAAATTGAGATTTTGGTGTTCTCCATCGAAGATGTAATTACTACAAGCGGAGATGACGATTGGATCCCCGGCACCGGCGACACCGGCACCGGCGGCGGCATTAAGTGGTAATTGCAAATGGAAGGACAAATTAGGAAAAGCTCTGGGGGGAGGGGTGGGCGGGGGGGTTGGTTAAGGGTGTGGTTAGGG
>JAZSFJ010000172.1:0-3780 GCA_045532145.1 Oscillospiraceae bacterium | reverse complement strand
AGCGCGGAAGGCGTCAGCCTTACCGCGCTTTTCTATCTTGTCTTGCAGAAAAACTCCTCGCTTTGGAGTACTTTGCAGTTTTGAATAGAAGATTTTTTCCCGCAGCAATCCACGATGGCCGCAGGAATACTTGATGTATTTCAAGGACGGCGGGGGAAGTTGTGGGGAAAAAGATTCATTCAAAACCGATTAAATCCCTATGGGGTGCCGCCCAATACAGTTGGGGATTTTTCGTAGGGGCCGATGCTCTTGTTGGCCCGCTTTCTCACACCATCACCCCGGCGAGTCACGGGCGGACACATCGGTCCGCCCCTACGGGTTTGCAGACTTATCTTTTCGTAGGGCGGGCGCTTGCTCCTGCCGTGGACATATCCGCCCTCGTAGGGCAGGGGCTTGCTCCCGCCACAAACGCATTATTTGTTTCCCGTAGGGCGCGTCGCCCCGGCGCGCCATTTAATGCTGACGTTCCCCTGACAAATTTCTCATAAAACCAGCACTCAACCGCCGGTTGAGTGCTAAAATACAGCCCTTCAACCTTTCCGTTATTGCCTTTTGGGGGCAAAATCATATAATAAAGGCATACGCGGCGCCCGATACCAAGGAGGTAATACAATGGACGAAATTAATATCAACAAAAATATATGCCAGCTGCGCAAGGCCGCAGAGCTTACTCAGGAGGCACTTGCAAACAAGCTTGGAGTTAGCTATCAGGCAGTAAGCAAGTGGGAAAACGGTCTCAGCTGCCCGGATATTACGCTTTTGCCGAAAATAGCAGAAATATTTGACGTGAGCATCGATGCCCTTTTCGGTCTTGAAAGCAAGGCCCCGGCGGGGGAAACAGCCAGCAAAGGTCAGCTCCCCTGGCCTGACGACGAGGGGATATACATGGTTGTATACAAGGGGCATAAGCTCTACACCGATGAGCCCACGCTTCTGAGCCCCCGGCTCAAGGAACTGCCCTTCGTGTGGAATGGCCCGGCCTTGAATGTGAGCAGTGTACTAAGCGTACGTGTTGCAGGAAATGTGCGGGGCGATGTCTGCGCCGGAGGCAGCATCAGCTGCGATATGGTGGGCGGCGATGTCTCCGCCGGAGAAACCGTCAGCTGTGACAATGTGCAGGGCAGTATCACCGCAGGAGGCAGTGTCAGCTGCGACAATGTCTACGGCAGCGTGGAGGCCGGCGGCAATGTTACCTGCGACGGCGTGGGAGGCAATGTCAGCGCAGGGGGCAGGGTCAGCTGCGACAGCATAGGCGGCGATGTCAGCACCGCCGGTCATGTAAGCTTCGACGAAGACCACGAATGGCGGGGTGTCAAAGGCAGTTTTTGCCTTGATCGGGATGATATGAACGAGCAGCAGCGCAAGAAATACGATAATATCAAAAATAACGCAGAAAAACTCTCCGATACCGCCCTGGATTTTGCCGACAAAACCATAAGCAAGGTGGAAAAAATGCTTAAGGGTATGTTTAAGTAAAAATCATCTCCTCCCGTAGAAAGCGATACCTATACTCTGCTGCGGGCGCTTCTTGAAGCGCCCCTACGGGTTTGCGGACTTATATTTTCGTAGGGCGGGGGCTTGCTCCCGCCGCTGCTGTATCCCTCCCCGTAGGGCGGGCGCTTGCCGTACGCCGCATATTAACACGCCTCATATATGGTTCAAAGCTGAAAAACCCGATTATTGCTGCAAAAATGATACAGCTTTTATGGAATTTAGGAACAATTGCCTCATAGAATATAAACAGCAATACAGGAGGCGAAGCCATGAAAGATAATTTTGACAATTCCAAGTGGTACTATATTCGGGGCTGCTCTCTTCCGGCAATACTCCTGCTTATGATAGCGGCAATTGCCTTCGGTGCGTGAATCTATGCGCAAAAATGCCCCCGAGCGTCATGCTCGGGGGCATTTTTTTATTTCACTCTGCCCATTTTCTCAAGCTCTTTTTTCAGCTCCTCACGCAGCTTCAGTATACGCTCAACATGGAAGTTGATAACAATCTCTTCTGTGGAAAACTGGCCCTTTTGTTTCAGCTTGGGTACTCTCGCCCCCAGAAGGCCCAGGCGATGGCGGTTTTGCTCGGTGAGCCGTCCGGTTTTGCCCATATTTCTCAAAGCTCGCATCTCAACAAGAAGCTCACGGGCCAGCTCCTGGCAGTGCTGCAGGCGGCGGAGGAGTGTTTTTTGCCGCTTTCTGCGAAATAGCCGCTGCTCAGCGAATATGGCGAGCTGAATTTCCAACTCGTCGTGCACTCCGGCCAGATTAT
Source organism: Oscillospiraceae bacterium (assembly GCA_045532145.1). Lineage (GTDB taxonomy): Bacteria > Bacillota > Clostridia > Oscillospirales > Oscillospiraceae > SIG459. The sequence goes on along the minus strand of JAZSFJ010000172.1, from coordinate 1,515 downwards.
CTGTATCAGGCAAAAGCTCATCCCCGTCGAACATATCCTCCAGAAAACTCAGCAAATCCTTATCAAGGATGGAGAGCAGCCGGCGCATTTTCTTGGAGTTATCATAGGGCACCACCAGCATATTCACAGCAAGACCAATACCCAGACCTATGGTGGTATCCCAAATGCGCTCAAGGCAGTAGCTGTGAGCAACAATATTTTCATTAGTGCAGATGGTGACCAGAATCAGGCAAGCCAGCACCGGAGATTGATGCCAGTGGAAAAGCTGAAAAACCGCCATAGTGATGATAATTCCAATACCCACCGCGGCCACGCCGGGAATGGGAAGCTGACGCATGATGACGGAAAGCACCATGCCGATGATAACGCCGCCTATCTGGGCAACACAGTTGCGCAGGGAGGCCTTGAAGGAGTTATCCATGGCAGCAATGGCGCCGATGACCGCAAAGATAATCTTGGCGGAGCTTGTGCCCAAATGCTCTATGACAAGGAGGGATAAACTCACCGCGATAGCCGTCTTCACCGTTCGCATCCCGACGGGAATATGAAGTTTTCTAAGGTAATTGCTCATTTGATTCTCCGATGTGATTTTTCTGTATATTGTAATAGTATATGTAAAATGACAAGAACTTGTATCATGGCAAATCACATTATCAGCTCGTAGGGGCCCTCGCACCCGGCCGGCCCGGCTGGAAACTCCTTCCGTAGGGCGGCCCGTGGCCGGACCTCGGCGCGCCATATACCCGCGCCCCGTAGGGCGGGGGCTTGCTCCCGCCACCACACGGACCGTCCGGAGGCCGGTCCCTACAACGCCATGCACCCCGTTGGGGCGATTCACGAATCTGACGCCATATACCCACGCCCTACGACAAGGTATAAATAGAAAAAAGACAGGCTTTTTCAGCCTGTCTCTCTTCTTTGTATTGGCGCTGACCTATTTTCCCGGTCCGTCTCCAGACAAGTATCGTCGGCACTGGTGAGCTTAACTTCCGTGTTCGGAATGGGAACGGGTGGACCCTCACCGTTAGAAGCACCAATTCTGCTTGACGCTCTCCTCCGTATCCTGCAGCCTTGCTGCATTCGTTTTGGCGCGTCATATATAAACTTTTCTCGCCCTTTCCAGCATCAAGCGCTTCCAAAGGTCGAGCAAAAGACCGTGAAAAAGCTCCCGAGAATTTCTCGAGAGCTTTGTGTTGGCGTTGACCTATCTTCCCGGTCCGTCTCCAGACAAGTATTGTCGGCACTGGTGAGCTTAACTTCCGTGTTCGGAATGGGAACGGGTGGACCCTCACCGTTAGAAACACCAACTTAGTGGGTTTTGCACCCTCAAAACTGAACAAAGTGAAGTCTTTGGTAAGTAAGGCATGCCTGCATTTATTCATTGTAGGTCAAGCCCTCGGGTTATTAGTATCGGTCAGCTGAACACGTTACCGTGCTTACACCTCCGACCTATCAACGACATAGTCTACGTCGACCCTTACTCTCCGAAGAGATGGGAGATCTTATCTTAGGGAA
>JAZSFJ010000161.1:0-3585 GCA_045532145.1 Oscillospiraceae bacterium | reverse complement strand
AGCAGCGGAAAGAGCGAAGGTGGCCAGAATGGAGCCGACATAGCTTTCATAGAGGTCAGCGCCCATACCTGCAACGTCACCGACGTTGTCGCCGACGTTGTCAGCGATGGTGGCGGGGTTGCGGGGGTCATCCTCGGGGATACCGGCTTCGACCTTACCAACAAGGTCGGCGCCGACGTCAGCAGCCTTGGTGTAGATACCGCCGCCAACACGGGCGAAGAGAGCCATGAAGGAAGCGCCCATGCCGTTCATGACCATGATGTTGGCCAGAGCGTCAGAGTCCAGACCGGCCAGCTTGAGACCGATGAACCAGAGGCTGATATCCAGCATGCCCAGACCGACAACGGTGAAGCCCATAACGGAACCGGAGGAGAATGCAACGCGCAGACCCTTGTTGAGACCTTCGTGTGCAGCGTGAGCGGTGCGTGCGTTGGAAGCGGTGGCGATCTTCATGCCGACAAGACCGGCCAGCATGGACCAGATACCGCCGGTGAGGAAGGCGAAGGGAGTCACGCGGGAGAGCATTACGCCCTTGGAAGCGAATGCAATGACCAGCAGGATAACGAATACTATCGCAAAGACTATTGCGACGGTTTTGTACTGGCGCTTGAGATATGCGTTAGCGCCGGAACGGATGGCGGCGGCGAGCTTTACCATTTTCTCGTCGCCTTCGGAAGCCTTCATGACAACATTGCGCTGGATGAGAGCGAAGATGAGAGCCACGACGGCACCAACAATGCCTACCCAAATCAGGTTTTCCATATTGTTGTTACACTCCTTAGTTAGTTTTCGTCAGCTTGTTTACGACATACCAAACGTATGGTACGTTTGGTGCATCTTGCACAAAAGATTGATGTCTTACTGGTTAATAATAACTGAATTTAAGGGGAAATGCAATGAAAATATTGCGCGTTCACTATTGACAAAAAGGCCACAATCAGGTAAAATGGCAAAAATCGATAATGGGGCGGAAGTTGGATTTCCGCCTCTTTTTTTTATACAATTATCTTTTTTTGTGCAAGTATAACAAAATAGAAAAATAACAAGCCCGAAATTTCATCACGGCCATGTGACTGAAATTCCGGGCTTGCTGCCGTCTTATGGGCTTATATAGCCCTGCGATTGTTACTTTATTATGCTTCAGCCATGATTTCCGGGGCCGAAGAGCAGGGAAATGTGTCTCTCCGCCTCTTCATACACTCCGTCAAAATCCACATGGGGGTTATATATATTCTCCAATTCGTCGTGGAGGGCCTTTGCCCCGGCCAGAGTATCCACGGCAAAGCTGAGGCTCTCCCTGCTCAGCCGCTTTGCCCGCCTGAGCTCGGGGCGCAGCCTGGATAGCTCCTCCCTCAGGGGCAGGGCGTCCAGACGCACGTGGCGGTATATATTAAGCTCTTCCCGACCCGGTCCGCTGCAGACAAAGGCCATAGAAAGCTCGGGGATGATAAGGGCGCTTATAAGCTCCGGGTCAAGGCAGTCCCGGCACACAACTGTGTCCAGACCGTTTTCAAGAAGCCTGGGTAGGAGGTTTTGGAGATAATAATGCCCAAGTCCCAGCTCATTATCCAGCAGATAGATCTTTTCACATAGAGCGGAGAGGGTGGCGTCCAGAAACTGTGGGCCCTTGCAGCTCATGGCCTCCAGAAATCTTTCTGTCACGCGTCCCTTTCCTGAGCCGCTCCTGAGCTCCCGGCGGCAGAGGCCGGAGAGCTTTTTGGCCACCTTATCCTTTTCCTCCCGGCCCCATATGCCCGGGAAGCAGCGGGGCAGAGCGGCGCTTCCGGCGGCAATGGCGGCATAGGCGGAGGCGTACAGGGCTTTGTAGCGGCGGTTTATGTCCATTATTTCCATGATTTGGGTTCGGAGGGCGCAGCTGTCATAAAAACGGCCCAGATCCAGATACATCCCTCCGCAGCCGGGATAAGCCACATCCATTGAATGGGGGGCAGTCCCGTCCACATAGCCTATACCCAGAGCCGGGATAAAGACCCCGTCCAGAGAATCCGGGTCCCCGGAGCATAAAATGTACTCCACGGCGAGACCCTCCCTTTCAGCTGCAGCGCCTATCCGCCTCATGAAGCTGGATTTACCGCAGCCGGGCCCGCCCTTTATGACGTGGAGAAAGCTCCTGTCCTCCGCCCGGCAAAAGCCGCCGTAGAGAGAGCGAAAGCCGTATCTTGAGTTGGCGCCCAGAAAATAGTGCGTGCAGGGTGCAGATGCCATTATATTCAGACCTTTCCCACAAAATTTTATTCAATATAAAATATGCGGGGACTTATCGGGCGGTGTCGAGGCAATTTGAAAACAGCATTCTGAGGCAGTGTAATTAAAGGGGGATTTTAAGTTTTTACCGTAGGGGCGAGCATTGCTCGTCCGCCATCCTGTTCGCGCATTCGCCGCAGATTGCAGCAAGGGGGCAGCGTCAGTCGCCGGACGACCAATGGTCGCCCCTGCGTTCTTAGCTATACTTTGGCGGGTGATATTTGCCTGGAAATGCTCATAAACGCAAGAAAACCGCTCCCACCGGAGCGGTTTTCTTCAGGGTATCAAAAAAGTGGCATCGCCACTTTTTGACACCCTGAAAACAGCATTTTTGAGCATTTTAGGCTCAAAAATGCGTGGATTTAAACGTGTAGGGGGCCCTTTGCCCCCTACACACGCCCCCGCTGCTCAGTTTCGTAAATTAGCAGCATAGTTTTTTGACAGTTTGAAAAAACCGCTCCCACCGGAGCGGTTTTTTTGATGTAGTGTTTTATCAGAAGCCCAGATTCAGGCCGCCGGTGAGACGGCTCATGCTGGCGGAGGAAGCCTCCTCGCACTTGCGCAGGGCCTCGTTCACGGCTGCAATGACCATGTCCTGAAGCATTTCAACATCTTCGGGGTCAACAGCATCGGGGTCTATCTCAAGGGAAACAAGCTCACGCTTGCCGCTTACAACGGCGCTTACAACGCCGCCGCCTGCAGTTGCGGTGTACTGGGCCTGCTCAAGCTCCTCCTGCATTCTCAGAAGATCCTGCTGCATCTTCTGGGCCTGCTTCATCATCTGCATCTGGTTCATTCCGCCGTAGCTGCCGCCACGGAATCCGCCTTTTGCCATTTTCAAATTCCTCCTGTGTGGGTTGTATTTATCATTAAAATATTTTTACTTAAAGCTTACCACTTCAAACTTGCCCAGCTCGTCCAGCTTGTCCGTCTTGTCGGCTCTGGGAGCAGCTGCGGCGGGAGTGGTGGGCGCGGAGTCTGCATCCACCATGCGGGCGGCCATGGTCCTTCCTGCCACGGAAGAGGCTGTGGAAGCCACCTTGGAGATGATGTCCGGGCGGTTGAGCATGTTCATGGCGAAGGAGCTCTTCACCGTGAGGAGCAGATCGCCTCCGGCTATGGAAGCATCCACCTGAGTGGGGTCAGTGAGCAGCAGATAAAGGCCGAAGGGCATATTGCCGGAAAGGGCGGCCTTGGTCTTTTCCCAGATGGCCTGGTCGCTGAGTGCGGGGGGCGCAGGGGGCGCTGCTGCGGGATACGGATTTTTGGCGCATCGGCCGGGGCTATTCCCGAAAACTGGAGCAGCACGGTCTGTTCACC
>JAZSFJ010000035.1:0-7893 GCA_045532145.1 Oscillospiraceae bacterium | reverse complement strand
CATCCCATCGTGGAACGCATGGTGACCGACGCGCCCTTTGTTCCCAATGATGTGGACATGGATACCGGCGACAGCCGCATGCTCATCATCACCGGCCCGAACATGGCCGCCAAAAGCACCTATATGCGCCAGACCGCCATTATAACCCTCATGGCCCAGATGGGCTCCTTTGTACCCGCCAAGAGCGCAACCATAGGCGTTGTGGACCGTGTCTTCACCCGCATCGGCGCCAGCGACGACCTTGCCGCCGGCCAGTCCACCTTCATGGTGGAGATGAGCGAGATGGCCAATATCCTCCGCTACGCCACGGGCAAGAGCCTGCTCATTCTGGACGAAATTGGCCGCGGCACCTCCACCTATGACGGCATGGCCATTGCCCGTGCCGTTCTGGAGCACTGCGCCGACAGCCGCAAGCTGGGAGCAAAGACCATGTTCGCCACCCATTACCACGAGCTCAGCGCCCTTGAGGGCAGCCTGCCCGGGGTGAGAAATTATAATATCACCGCCAAGAAGCAGGGGGGCAGACTTATCTTCCTCCGCAAGATAGTACCCGGTGCCGCTGACGACAGCTACGGCATAGAGGTTGCCAAGCTGGCAGGAGTGCCGGACAGCGTTATTTCCAAGGCCAAGACCTACCTCCGTGAGCTGGAGCGCTCCGGCGCCGCACCCAATGTGGAAAAGGCGGAGGCAAGCGACCAGATAAGCCTTGTGGATGTGGGAGCCGACGAGGTTCGTGAAACTCTCCGCCGCCTTGACCCCAATAATATGACCCCTGTGGAGGCCATGCTGGCCCTCATGGAGCTTAAAAAGAAAGTTGAAATCTGATGTTAAAACAGCCCTTTCCCTTTGAAAACCGGATGAGCCGCACAGGTCTTATCGCGGGACTTGTCTACTTCCCCGTCCATGTCTTTCTGCTGCCCATGTTCCTGCCCCAGCTGCTCATGAATCTGGGCATGGAGGATGAAGCCATGATGAACCTTGTCTACTACGGCATTGGGATAGCCTTGGTGCTTGCTCTGTATATGGGCTATCTCAGAAATCAGTTTGACGCGCTGCTGGACAGACTGGGCCACTGCGTTCTCAGCTTTTTCATGGCTCTGGGCCTTGACTATGTGCTGAGCTACGCGGTGAATACACTGATTTTCGCCATCGTGGGCGGGATAGATAACCCCAACGAGATGGCTATAACGGAGATAGCTCTGCAAAACAGCGGCGTTATCCGGGCTGTGGCCATCTTCCTTGCCCCCATTGTGGAGGAAATTTTGTTCCGGGGCGTCATATTCGGGGCGCTCAGGGAGAAAAACCGGCTGCTGGCCTACGCCGTCACCATGCTCATGTTCGCCCTTTACCATGTGTGGCAGTTCGCCTGGGTCTATGGGGATGTGAGCCTGCTTATCTACATTCTCCAGTACCTGCCCGTGGGCTTTGTCCTCTGCTGGCTCTATGAGCGCAGCGGAACTATATGGCTGCCCATTGGCTTCCACATGATGATAAACGCCATGAGCTTCGCCGTGGAGAAAATGCTGGAGCAAGTGGCGTGAAATTGAGAAAACCGAGGCAGAGGGGTGCCGCCCCAACGCCTCGGTTTTTTAAAGGCTCCCTTGTGTCGGGGCGTAAAGAAAACATGCCAGTGGCATGTTTTTAGCCACCGACCGCAGCGGCTATGCCGCGAGGAGGGAAGCGGGTGGCTTTTGACGCAGTTTAAAGGCTCCCTTGTGTAAAGGGAGCTGTCAAAAATCATAAGATTTTTGACTGAGGGATTGTCAGATTCACCGTGGGCGGTTGGGGGGGCGGGCGACCGCAGGTCGCCCCTACGGCATAATTGGGGTAAATACGGAATCGCCTGACATTATGGATGTAGGGGCGGACCGGCGTGTCCGCCTACAATGGGTAAAGCATATTGCGGGCCGGCGGGGACGCCGACCCCTACGGAAACCGTGTAAATAATATGCGCCTGCCAGCGGTTATGCACCCCCCCGTAGGGCGCGACGACCCGGCGCGCCACAGCAGGCTGAAATTATTGCGCGGCAAAATCTGTGCTGCCCCCCGTAGGGCGGGGGCTTGCTCCCGCCGCCATTCGGAACGGTCAAGACCGCTCCCTACAGGGCATATAAATGGGAAAACGCAAATATGCGGCGGGGTGAGGTCACCCCGCCCTACGAAAGCGCCTGATGTTATGGATGTAGGGGCGGACCGGCGTGTCCGCCCACAATGGGTATAGCATATTGACGGGCCGTCGGGGACGCCGGCCCCTACGAAAACCGCGCAAACAATATGCGTGTAGGGGACGGCCTCCGGACGTCCCGCCGAAACAAAAGCAGCCCCGACTTTTTGTCGGGGCTGCTTTTGCGTATATTATCAAAAAACCTTACTTGCTCAGCGCTACTGCGGTCTGGGCTGCCAGGCGGGCATTGTTGTACACAAGCTGGATATTGCTGTCCAGACTGTCACCGCCGGTGAGCTCCTTGACCTTGGCAAGGAGGAAGGGGGTGGTGGCCTTGCCGTGGATGCCCAGAGCCTCGCACTCGGCAACGGCCTTGGCAATGGCGGTGTTTATTACGTCCTCGTCCATGGAATACTCCTCGGGGATGGGGTTTGCAACCAGCATACCACTCTGCAGGCCCATCTCGCGCTGGGCAGCGAAGGCGGCGGCCAGCTCCTCGGGAGTGTCAATGCGGTAGTCCACGCCGAAGCCGCTGTGGCGGGTGTAGAAGGCGGGGAGCTCGCTGGTGCCGAAGCCGATGACGGGAACGCCCTTGGTCTCCAGATACTCAAGAGTGAGGCCGATGTCCAGAATGCTCTTTGCGCCTGCGCAGACAACCATAACGGGGGTCTGGCCCAGCTCTTCAAGGTCGGCGGAGATGTCCATGGTGGTCTCTGCGCCACGGTGTACGCCGCCGATGCCGCCGGTGGCGAAAACCTTGATGCCTGCCATGTGGGCAATTATCATGGTGGTGGTAACGGTGGTGGCGCCGTCTGCGCCGCGGGCAACGAGAACGGGCAGGTCGCGGCGGCTGGCCTTGGCGGCCTTAGCGCCGTTTTTGCCCACATATTCTATCTCTTCGGGGCTGAGACCGGCTTTCAGGCGGCCTCCGATGATGGCGATGGTGGCGGGAACGGCGCCGTTGTCCCGGATGATGCGCTCAACATTCAGAGCGGTCTCAACGTTCTGGGGGTAGGGCATACCGTGGGAAATGATGGTACTTTCAAGGGCGACAACGGGCTTTCCGGCGTCCAGAGCTTCCTTTACTTCGGGGGCGATGTCCAGATATTTGTTCATTTGTGGTCCTCCAATATTGAAAAAATATATTACCTTATTGGCTCCCCTTTTAGGGGAGCTGGCACGGCCTTAGCCGTGACTGAGAGGTAGCTTAGAACCTCTCCGGCCTCGCTTTGCTCGGCCACCTCCCCTGGAAGGGGAGGCTTTGGGATGTACTGTTATTTTATCCTCGCCTCAATAGCCTCGGCGCTCATCAGGGGGCTGATGGTCTCCGGGGCCTCCACGGCTATGGCTCCTGCGGCCATGGCCCGGCGGGCGGTGGTTAGCTTGTCAAAGCCCCGGCAGAAGCTGTCGCAGAGTGCAGCCATCACAGCGTCGCCGCCGCCGGTGGCGTTTATGAGCGCCGTGGGAAGGCAGGGTACACGGAAAATCTCCTGAGCATCGGCAACCACGATTCCTCCCGGGCCGTCGCTGACAAAAGCCTGCTTCACGCCCCGGCGAACAAGCTCCGCTGCAGCGGACTCAGGGTCAGCTGTGCCGGTGAGGCTCTCGGCCTCCAGGCTGTTGGGCTTGAAGGTGTGGAGTTTATCAAGATAGGGCAGGAACTTCCGACCCTTGGTTACAGACACGGGGTCGGCAAAAATGGGGGCGGTGACATTCTGGCAGATGCACTCAATGGTCTCCGGGCTGAGATTGCCGTCCACCACCACAAGTTTTGCGGCGTTGAGGAATGGGAGCTCCCGCAAAATCACCTCGGGGCTTATGGCCTCCGCGATTGCCATGTCGCTGAGACCTATGGCCATGTCTCCGTCGGGGCCGCTGAGGGCCAGATAAGTCCCCGTCCGGGCTCCGGGCACATGGAAGGCGTGGCTCAGGTCAATGCCGATGTCGGCGCAGGCGGCCCGGACCTGAGGGGCCCAGTGGTCGTCGCCTATGGCGGTGAGCATACTCACTTTCTGCCCCATGAGGCAGAGATTGTGGGCAATGTTCCGGCCCACGCCCCCGAAGGAATAGCTTATCTCGCCGGGGTTGGAGTCTTTGAGTATCAGGATGGAGCTGCTTTTACCCCAAATGTCGATATTTATTGCGCCAATAACGGCTACATAGGAGTCTGACACGGCGCTGCCTCCTTTTTGTATACTACTTCAATTGTATTTGCTTTTGACGAAAAGTCAAGGGAGAAGAGTATAAAAAACGCTGTGTGTGCCCTCAGCCTGCAAGAGCGGCGCGATGAGGTCATCGCGCCCTACGGGTGCGCCCGACATTATGCTTGTAGGGGCGGACCGCTGTGTCCGCCCGCGAGTTGTGTGGCAGAAATTCGCGGCGCGCGGGGGTCCGGCCACGGGCTGCCCTACGATAAATACCCTCCGTCATTGCGAGGAGCTTTAGCGACGTGGCAATCCGTTTCCCCTTGCGGGCGACCACAGGACGCCCCTACAACGGTGTACGTACACATACTGCCGCAAAACGGGCGGACACAACGGTCCGCCCCTACAAAACGGGACGTCCGGGAGGCCGTCCCCTACGACGGTGTACGTACACATACCGCGCACCCGTAGGGCGCGTCGCCCCCGGCGCGCCATTACAAAAAAAGGGGCTGTGCAAAAATGCACAGCCCCTTGGGGTTTATTTAGTTACTGCTGATGCGCTGTTTCGCCTTACATGCGGTCAAACATGACTGCGGCTTCTGCACGGCTTGCGGTGCCCTTGGGGTTGAAGCTGCCGTCGGGGTTGCCCTCGATGATACCGGCGCCTACTGCCCACTTCACAGCATCCACTGCCCATGCGCTCACTTCGTCAGCGTCGGTAAACTGGTCAAGTGCAACGCCGTCATTGGAGATGAGGCCGAGAGAGTCAACATAGCGATAGATCATGGTGACGAACTGCTCGCGGGTCACGGCGTCATTGGTGCCGAAGTACTTGTCGCTGTAGCCGGTGACGATGCCCTCTGCGGCGGCCCATGCGATGGCATTGGAGTACCACTTGCCCTCGGCAACGTCCTCGAACTGAGCGGCGGCCTCAACGGCGGGCTCGCCTCTCATGCGGTAGAGGATGGTGGCCAGCATGGCGCGGGTCATAGTTGCCTTGGGAGCAAACTCGGTGTCGGAAATGCCGTTCATGTAGCCGCAGGAGACCACGTAGTCAACGGCTTCGGCATACCATGCGTCGGGGTCAACATCGGCGAAGGGAACTTTCTCGCCGGTGATGTTTGCGATGAGGTTGTCGATATCAAGGTCGGTGAGACCGATGGACTTGATATACTCTCTTGCCTCGGCTGCCAGATCTGCGGAAGCCAGATCTTCCACCTCGAAGGCGGCGGTGAGGCTCTTGATTATGTTGCTGTTTGCGATGGCCTCGTACTTGTCGGTGCCGGGCTCTACGCCGTAGTAGTTGTAGTAGGTGGTCATGTAGTCGGCAATGACCTCATCATAGCTCCAGCCGATGAGGCACTCAAGCACTGCGGAGACGAAGCCTGCGCGGTCCTTGCCCTCGGTGCAGTGGATGAGATAGGTGCCCTCGTTCATGGCGATAAGGCTGAGACCGCTTGCAAGACCGTCCTTGAAGCTCTGCTCGGCGAAGTCAACGCCCAGACCCAGGAACAGAATGCTCTGCTGAGAATAGTAGCTGTCCTCATAGCCTTCGTAAGCGGTGGCTTCCTCATAGGTGTCGGCCAGGTTTACGATGGTGTCAACGCCAACAGACTCGATGGCGGCGTCGGCATAGGTGTTGCGGCCCAGCTCAGGATTGATGGGGCTGGAGGAGCGATAGAGATTGCCTGCAATGTGGCGGAAGTTTGCAAACTCCTCGTCGCTGAGCTGGGCGTAGTCCTCGCGGACATTGGTGCGCTGGAGGTCGTGGAGGAGGTATTCGCCCAGATAGCCTTCCTTCTCATACATCTCGAAAGTGATCTCGATGGGGAAGGAAACGCCCTCCTTGGCGGTCCAGTACCAGTTGCCCTCGGCGTCGGTGCCCTTGGTGGCAATGCCGTAGGTGTCGGCGAAGTTGCCCATGTTGATGGCGAAGGAGATGTAGCCGGTGGGAGCGCCCTTGTCGGTCTTGCCCATGATGATGGCGGGCTTGCCGGAATCAACGTAGGAGTAGGTGGGGATAACGGGGAGCTGCAGCTCCTGATCAAGGAACTTCACGGTGACGATGTCGCCCCAGGTGTATTCCTTGGCGAAGAGCTCGGCCTTGGCGTCGCAGTAGACGTTGCCGTACTTGGTCATCCAGAGGTCGTTCTGGAGGCCGCCGATGGTGACCTTGCCAAGAGTCTCTTCCTCGCTGCCTGCGTTTATGATGGTGATGCGGCCCTGAGGCTCGGCATAACCGGTGACCTTGCCGCCCTCGAAGGATTCTACATAGTTAGCCAGAACCATGTAGTCTTCCATGACGTAGTCAAGAACGTTCACAGCGCCGTCGAACATGGCGAAGCCGTCGCCCAGGTCGCGGAGGGTGTAGTTGTAACCGGCCAGATTGTACTGAGCCTTGAGGTCGAGGTCAACATACTTGCCGTCCTGAAGGATCTGGACATCCTTTACACGGTACTCGCCGGTGGGAGCGCCGGTCCAGACGCCCTTCTCGTCTGCCTGAACGGTGGAGGTGACGGAAGCGTCAATGGTGTACTTGATGCCTGCAACATGGAGGAAGCCGCCAACCTCAACATCGGGAGTCTGGCGTGCGCCCCACTCGAGAGCGTCGAGGAGCTGCTGTCCGGTGATGGTCTGGAGGCAGGCAACGTTGCCGAAGGTGTGGATTTCCTTGCAGGTCTTGTAAGAAATGTCGCCGGTGATGGCCTTGTTGCGGATGCCGCCGCCGTTCATGATGGCAACGTCAACATCAAGACCCATGTTGTCGAAGAGATAGTAGAGAGCGTCTGCGCAGAAGTCGCCGGTGTTGGTCTCCTGCTTGCGGACGAGACGGTTGCCCTCTGCGTCGTAGTTGTCGAAGGTATCGTCGATGGAGCCGATGACCTCACCAAGCTTGGTGTCGATTTCGGCGATCCATGCGTCCTCGATTTCCTTGGTAAGGGCGCCGGGAGTGACGTAATAGCTGTTGGAGGTGAGGTGCTCGGTGGCGATCTTGCCGTCGGCGTAGATAGTCATCTTGCCGATCTTGCCCAGATATTCACCGGTCTGGGTGAGGAGAACTTCGTTGCCGGCAGCATCCTTAACGAACTTTCCTTCAATGGTGGAGTGGCTGTGGCCGTCGATGAAAGCGTCGAGGCCCTTGGTGTTTGCGATAAGTTCTTCGCTGGTCCAGGGCTGGGAAGCCTTGTCATCGCCAAGGTGGCCAAGAGCGATAACATAGTCAGCCTCAGCGGAAGCAGCATCAATGGCCTTCTGAACAGCAGCGTAGAGGGCCTTGCCGTCCGCGCCGCCTGCGATGCCGTAGATGTAGTTGCCCTCAGCATCCTGGAAGTATGCGGGGGTGGACTTGGTGAAGGATTCGGGAGTGGTAATGCCGACAAAAGCGATCTTGTCAGCGCCGCATTCGAACATCACATAGGGCTTCAGAACAGTCTCGCCCTTGACGCCGTCCTTCTCATGGTAGAAGTTGCTGGAGGTGTAGGGATACTCTGCCCAGTCGATGACGTTCATTGCACCGTCCATGCCGTAGTCAAACTCGTGGTTGCCCAGAGTTGCCACATCATAGCCGGCAGCGTTCATCAGCTT
>JAZSFJ010000041.1:0-5388 GCA_045532145.1 Oscillospiraceae bacterium | reverse complement strand
GACCAACCCCATCCCCTATCTCCTGGATGCTGAGGATGGCGACAGCGCTCCCTACTGGTATGTCCGCTACGGTATGGCTGACCGCGACAGCTCCTTCGCTGTTGAGGCAGTTCTGAACGCAGCTATGGAAGCTGACAAGAGCATTGCTGACAAGACCTTCGAGTTTGCATGGCCCAAGCCCCATTCCGGCAACTACGACGTTCCCGAGGCCTATGCATGGCTGAAGGAAGTCATTGCAGACGCAGAGCCCGTTGAGTACACCGATGTTGCTGAAGGCGCATGGTACTATGATGCCATCATGGCCGCAACCGAGGCCGGCATTATGAACGGCGTTTCCGACACCGAGTTTGCTCCCAAGGCAACCATGACCCGCGCAATGCTGGCAACCATTCTCTATCGCATGGCCGGTGAGCCCGCTGTGGAGAAGGCAGCCGAGTTCAAGGATGTTGCAGCAGGCAAGTGGTACTCCGATGCTATTGCATGGGCTGCAGCAGAAGAAATCGTCAAGGGCTACGGCGACGGTCTCTTCGGTACCAACGAAGCAGTCACCCGCGAGCAGTTTGTCACCATGCTCTACCGCTACGCTGAGTATGCAGGACTTGTTGAGAATGACGGCGTTGCTCTTGACCAGTTCACCGATGCAGACTCTGTAAGCGCATGGGCAGTGGATGCTGTAAAGTGGGCAGTGGGCGCCGGTATCATCGAGGGCAACCCCGACGGCAGCTTCAACCCCAAGGGCACCGCAACCCGCGCAGAAGCCGCAGTTATGTTTGGCCGTATGTAAAGCGAAAGCTTAACATCGCAAGCAATTAAATAAATCCCAAGGGGCTGTGCAGAAATGCACAGCCCCTTTTGTATTGTAAAGATTCTCTTAATTTTTCCCCAATGGCCTTGACAATCCCTGTTTTTGCGGCAAAATAAAAGAAAAAGCAGTTTTTTGAGGTAATATGAAAAAGCCGGAGCAGCTCAGCAGAAAACAACAGAAAATAATAGGCATTGCCGCTATAGTGGTATTTGTGCTGATGATGGCTCTTATGACCTGGCTTGTGGGAGTGCCTCTTTTGCGCTTCGCCGGGGATCCGGAGCTTATCCGCTCCTGGGTGGATAGGTCAGGCATTGGGGGCAGACTTGCCTATATGGGCATGGTCATTATCCAGATCATAGTGGCGCTAATCCCGGGAGAGGCTCTTGAAATAGCGGGGGGCTACGCCTTCGGGGCAGTGGAGGGCACTGTGCTTTGTCTTGCCGCCGCAACTGTGGGCAGCGTTCTGGTTTTCGGACTTGTCAGGCGATTCGGCCTCAGACTGGTGGAAGTGTTCTTTCCGGAGGAAAAGCTGCGATCCCTGCGCTTTCTACGCAGCAGCCGCAGACGCGAGATATTGTTTCTTATAATATTTATGATACCGGGGACGCCCAAGGACCTTTTGTGCTATTTCGCGGGTATCACAGATATAAAATTCCCGGTGTGGCTGCTTATATGTTCTCTTGGCAGGCTGCCCAGCATTGTCACCTCCACCATCGGAGGGGATGCTCTTGGCACCGAAAAGTATATAATGGCAATTATAGTATTCGCCGTAACCCTTGCTGTTAGCGGCCTGGGACTTTTTATTTATAACCGCCTCTGTGCCCGTCAGGACGAGGCGCGGAAGGTAAATGAGGAAGAGGAAAGGAGACCAAATGGATAAAAAGCTGAAAAATTCCCTTATAGTGGTGACCTTCGCTATAGTCCTTTTCACCGCGCTTACTAACATCGGCCCCGTTGTGGCCTTTGTCAAGAAGCTTGGGGGACTGGCCTTGCCTCTGCTTATAGGCTTTGTGCTGGCTTTTGTCATAAATGTTCCCATGCGCGGCATTGAAAATACTCTGAAAAGGATGTTTGAAGGGAAGAAAAAAGCTCCCGGCAAAAAGCTTATCCGTCTTGTGAGCCTTTTGCTTACTCTGATACTCCTTGCCCTCATAATTGTTCTGATATGCACCCTTGTTATTCCCGAGCTTGTTGAAAGCGCGGTGAGCCTCTATGATCTGGTGCTGAAGAAGTGGCCGGAGTGGATGGAGACCATCCGCAGCTATGATTTCGTCTGGGTCAACCAGTGGCTTGAGAGCGTGGATGTAAGCTCCATACTATCCGGCTTGGGAGATGGCGCAGGAAACATTATTTCCTCTGCTGTGGACATCGTCAGCTCCACAGTGAGCGGGGTTGTCACTGTTGGCATCGGCCTTGTAATAATGATTTATGCCCTCATAAGCAAGGATGAACTGGCCCGTCAGGGCAAAAAGCTCCTCCATGCCTTTGCCGGACCCCGCCTTGAACGGAATGTGATTCACGTTCTGGACCTTGTGAACAAGACCTATTCCCGCTTTCTCTCCGGCCAGTGCCTCGAGGCCTGCATTCTGGGAAGCCTCATATTCATTGCCTTCAGTATAGGCGGTGTGCCCTATGCCAGCATCACTGCTGTGCTCACGGCGGTCTGTGCCTTCATCCCATATGTGGGTGCATTTCTGGCCTGCTTCGTGGGAGCCTTCCTTGTGCTTCTGGCCGCACCCGGCAAGGTGATCCTTTGCATCATTCTCTACCTTGTGGTGCAGTTCGTTGAAAACCAGTTCATTTACCCCCATGTGGTTGGCACCAGTGTGGGTCTCGGCGCAATGTGGACCCTGATGGCCGTTATTTTGGGCGGCAAGCTGATGGGTCTGCTGGGTATGATATTCTTCATTCCTCTTGTGGCTGTACTTATGACCCTTATCAAAGAGTACGCAAATGCCCGCATTGCCCGGAAGGAGGGGGCTGTTGTTCCCAACGGACCTCCCGAGGAAAAGGAATGAGCTAAACCTTTGCTAAGCAAAATTGCTAAAAATTACCTGAAGTTATTTGTACGGGATACACAAAGTTTCGTGTGTATCCCGTAAATTTTTGTTCTCGGATAAAAAGCACTAATAGAACAATAAGAAATTGTTATTTATGACAGCATAACGAAAAATAATAGCCAATTTATTGTGCATTATTGACAAAAGGCCTTTAGCGGTACTATCATAATAACAGAACATAAACTGCCACTCAGGCGTTTAATAAACCAGTGGAGTCGAAAGGAGTATTCAATATGGGAAGCGCTCACGCAAGGGAAATGGAGCTGAAGGCAGAGCAGGAGCTGGAGGAAGCTCTGGACGATAAGAATCTCAGTGCCGAGGAGAGAGCGGTGATCGAAGAACAGCTCCGCATTATCCGAAAAAAATACGATGATATGGTTCAGGAACTTTATGTCTGAAAAATTAGAGTTTGGACTGCTCCGCACAAGCAGTCCAAACTCTTTTTTTATTATTATTCTATTAATTTAATTGACGAAAGAGCGCTTTGGATTTATAATACATAAATAATCTGTTAATTTGTCTGTTTCGACGGACCTTTTACAAAAGAGGAGGAAACAAAATGAAAAAAGGAAATGCATGGGCTTTGCTGCCTATAGGCGTGTTCCTGGTCATCTATCTTGGACTGGGTATCACCTTTGAGTACATAATGGGTATCTCCATGGGCTTTTATAATATCCCCATAGTGGTGGCCTTCCTTGTGGGTATTCTCGTAGCCTGCATCCAGAACAAGGGACTTAAGTTCGACGATAAGCTTGTTCTCATGGGCAAGGGTGTTGGCGATAAGAATATCGTCACTATGCTGCTTATCTTCATGGCTGCCGGTATCTTTGTGGGTGTTGTGGGACGCTCCAGCGCTGAGAGCGTTGCCTACTTTATGTTGAGCATCATTCCCGCCCGCTTTGCGGTGGCAGTTATTTTCGTGGTAAGCTGCTTTGTGTCCACTGCAATGGGCACCAGCGTCGGTACCATTACCCTCATCGCCCCCATTGCTCTGGCAGTTGGCGGCGCTACCGGTTTCAGCGTACCCCTCTGCCTTGGTGCGGTTATGGGCGGCGCCATGTTCGGCGATAACCTGAGCTTCATTTCCGATACCACCATCGCAGCCTGCAACGGTCAGGGCTGCCAGATGAAGGACAAGTTCCGTGAGAACTTCTGGATTGCTCTTCCCGCTGCGCTTGTTACTCTGGTGCTTATCATCGTCATCACCTTCAACGGTGCAGGCGAACTGGAACTGAAGGAGTATAACCTCATCCAGATTATTCCCTACGTTCTCGTTCTCATTGGCGGCATCATTGGCATCAATGTTTTCATTGTTCTTATTATCGGCATAGTCTCCGGTTCCATCATCATGCTGGCAACCGGCGGTGTTCCCGATTTCTTCACCCTTCTCGGCAACATGGGCGGCGGCGTTTCCGGTATGTTCGAGACCAGCATGGTGGCTGTTTTGGTTGCTGCAATGTGCGCCCTTATCCGCGAACACGGCGGCTTTGATGCCCTGCTCTACGGCATCCAGCGCCTCTTCAAGGGCAAGAAGAATGGCCAGCTTGGTATGGGTCTGCTTGTTGGCGCCATGGATATCGCCACTGCGAACAACACCGTTGCCATCGTTATGGCAAACCCCATAGCCAAGGAGATGGCCGAGACCTACGGTGTCACCAACAAGAAGACTGCCTCCATTCTGGACACCTTCTCCTGTGTGTTCCAGGGAGTCATCCCCTACGGTGCTCAGATGCTGGTGGCCATTGCCGCTGCTGACACTCTGGGTTACAGCGTCAGTGCTTTTGAAATCATGCCCAACCTGTTCTATCCCTACATACTGCTCATCAGCTCTCTGGTGTTCATCTACATCATTCCTGAGAAGAAAAAGAATAAGTAAGCAAAGAATTAACCGCTCTGCCAGGCCCGGCAGAGCGGTTTTTTCCATATTAGGCTCCCCTGTATGAGGGGAGCTGTCGGCGTAAGCCGACTGAGAGGTCTTTTACTTTTTTCTGAACAGTCTGAAGCCCTTTTTGTATTCCTCCACCTTGTAGCCCTTCACGGTGAAGCCCATGTCCTCAACGGCGGCGCGGACGGCGGCTTCGTCGGGAGCCTCTGCGGCCACAAACTCGGTTTTGCTGTCCTTGGCGGAGGAGGTGATGCTCTGGGGGGCCACGATGGCCTTGACAGCATTATTTACACGGTTTTCGCACATCTGGCAGTGCATACCTTCAACTTCCATAATTACCTTTACCATGGTTTTTGCCTCCTTGATTTTTTTCTAGCCTGAGCAATATAATTCGAACCCGTTTCTGAGGGCATATGCGTCGGCATTGCCGCGTTGTCGTCTTTTGAAGGGCGAGACCCATCAAAGAATTAAATGAAGTCTGGCGCAAAAATACGTCCTGTGGAGCGGGTTCGGATTATATTGCTCAGGCTGGATGAACAAACCACTTTTCTTGAAAAACAACACATTTCGCTGATAAGACCGATATATCACCCACAGAAATACAGACTGGAAATATAGGCATAACTATGTTATTATAC
>JAZSFJ010000149.1:0-23464 GCA_045532145.1 Oscillospiraceae bacterium | reverse complement strand
AACTCCTTGGCTCACAGAACGACATGGCTACGATCCGACTTATTTTGCCGATGCGGGGTTTCAGCTTGTCAAACAAATCTGCTTAGGATTTACAAAGTTAGAGGAGAGGAGCGTGGAGCAGGCAAGCCCCCGCCTTACGATGGCCTCCCTATAATGGACGATGGAGGGGCGGCTGAAGCGTAAATTTGTGCCCGGCAACAGTGTCTTGACAGAATGAACCCCCGGACGAAAGTCCGGGTGTTCTGTTTGCTATAAGGCTTAAGCCTTGCAGTAATTAGATTGACTGAATTGTCTTACTGGCCGCGGAATGCGAGGATGGCGTCTCTCAGGGCGTGGCCGTTTTCGCTGGTCTGAGCATCGATTTCCTCATAGACGGCGGGAAGGGTTCTCAGGAACTCTTCGCACTGAGCGTCGTCGTAGTAAACGATCTCAACTTCGTTTGCCTCCAGGGCTTCGATGGACTGTGCGTAGAAGGTGTTGGAAACGTTCAGGCACTCTTCCATCCATGCTGCAACGGACTCTTCAACGCAGGCCTTCTGAGCGTCGGAGAGCTTAACCCAGCACTCTTCGTCCATAACAAGGGCGCCGATACCGT
Organism: Oscillospiraceae bacterium; assembly: GCA_045532145.1. Classification (GTDB taxonomy): domain Bacteria; phylum Bacillota; class Clostridia; order Oscillospirales; family Oscillospiraceae; genus SIG459. Next base: position 22,869 of record JAZSFJ010000149.1, on the reverse strand, counting down.
CGGTCTCGGGAAGGACACAGGCGTAGTCCACAACTTCGCCCAGCATCTGAGCGTAAACCTGCTCGATACCGGTGATGCAGGAGTCAACGGTCTTTCTCTGGAGTGCGGTTGCAAGCTCGCTGAGGCCGACATTGGCGGTGGCAAGATCCATGGAAACAGCCAGCTTGCCCAGCCAGGTGCCGGAAACGCGGACTACCTTACCCTGCAGGTCGGCGCTCTGGAGAGGAGCAGCGCCGGTGCCGACGATGGCCATTCTGGCAGGAACGCGCAGGCCCAGATAGTGGATGCCGTAGCCGTCGTAGATGTTGCTCATGATGCCTGCGACGGACTCCTCGAATGCGAAGAACTCTTCAGCGTTGTCGCTGTAGCGGAAGCAGCCGGGCATACCAAGATAGGCAACCTCGGTGACAGTGCCGCTGGTGGAGCCGGAAGCCAGATAGACGATGTCAACGATGTCGTTCATCAGCTCGTCAAGGGCCTGCTTCTCTTTGTAGCCGTTGTCGTTGTAAACATTGAAGGTGAATGCGCCGTTGCTCTTTTCGGTCATGATAGCCTGGAGAGATTCCATAACTGCCACCATGGAGGAGCCAGGAGTGCCGCCGTAGGAGATGTTGAACTGATAGGGTTCAACAGTTGCCTCTGCGGGAGCTTCGGGCTCAGCAGGGGTCTCAGGGGTTTCAGGTGCTGCGGGTGCTTCAGGTGCTGCGGGGGTCTCGGGAGCTGCGGGGGTTTCGCCGCAGGCTGCCAGTGCAAATACCATGCACAGGGAGAGGATGAGTGCCAAAACTTTTTTCATTTTTTTGTACCTCTTTTCTGAATATGTAATGGGGTTTGCTTACTTTTTAAGGGGTTTGCTTACTTCATCATAAGATTGGGGATAAAGGTTGCTATCTGGGGGAATATGCAGAGGATTACAAGGCCGAGGGTAAGGACGATGATCTGGGGGATGGCGCCCTTGATGATGGTGCCCATATCAACGTTGCAGGTCTGTTTGAGGATGAAGAGGTTGTTGCCGACAGGGGGAGAAATCATGCCGACCTCGACGCAGAGGGTGGATACGATGCCCAGCCAAATGGGGTCGAAGCCCATCTGGGTCAGAGGCTGGAATACGAAGGGGATGGTCAGGGTGACCATGGCGGTGGGGCTCATGATGCAGCCCAGGAAGTACCAGAGAATGAAGAGAAGGATCATCACAAGCCAGGGACTGAGACCGGAAGAGGTGCACATCTCAGCAAGGGCGGTGGCGATGCCAAGACGGGCGATAACGTTGGTGAGCATCAGAGCTGCGGAGAGCATGAGTATCATCATGGAGGAGCTCTTGACGGTTGCCTCAATGGCCTTGAAGAATTCCTTCTTGCTCAGCTTGCCGCGGCAGAGCACCAGCAGGAAAGCACAGATTGCACCGAGGCCTGCGCACTCGGTTGCGGTGGCAGCGCCGGAATACATACCGTAGATGATGACGGCGATGAGGATGAGAGCGGGGCCTGCCTTCAGCAGATCCTGCCAGAAGCTGGTGTTGTATTCCTCATAAACAACTTCCTTCTCACGGGGCTGGCCCTTGACGCGCTTCTGCTGGCCGATAAGAGTGGGGTTCAGATGTGCGCGGACGATGGAGGAGCCGCACATGAGGAAGCTAAGGAGCAGACCGGGGAGAATACCGGCCATCAGCAGACTGAGAATGGAGGTCTGGGTGAGGATGCCGTACATAACGAGGGTGATGCTGGGAGGTATCATAATGCCCAGAGTGCCGCCGCCGGCAACGGTGCCGATGGCGAAATCATCTCTGTAGCCGCGCTTTCTCATGGCGTCCAGGGAGACCTTGCCGATGGTGGCTGCAGTGGCGGGGGAGGAGCCGCAGAGGGCTGCGAACACGGTGCAGGCAAGGGTGGTGGCAACAGCAAGGCCGCCTCTTATCTTGCGAAGATACTTGGCAAAGACGTAATAGAGGTCCTCGGCAATGCCGCCCTTGGCCATAAATTCTGCCATCATTATGAACAAAGGCACGATGACGTTATCGGGCTTGATGGCGTTGTTGTACATGGTGGTGCCCAGGTAGGAGAGATGGCCTGTGGACAAGAAAAGCAGGGTGCCTATGGAAGCGGTGAAGCCAAGGGTTGTGGCAATGGGGCCGCCTATGGCAATGGATATAAGCAGTATTACGAGTATTATCAGCAATGTTTCAAGCATATTTCTCCGCCTCCCTTACTCGATGAATTCGTCGCTCTTTGTGAAGAGAGACAGAACGATGCAGATAACGGTGATGATCATGAGGATACAGCCGCCGAACATAATGGCGTAAAGTATCCACTGGGGGATGGGATAGGTGGCCTCGGTCATGCTTCCGAAGGCTCTGGACTTGAGCATCTGATTATAGACGGCGTAGGTGCCGATGCCCAGGAAGGTGAGAGTCTGGATGTGGCCGATGATGGTGAGCACGCGGGCTCCCATACGGCTGGGGCTCTTGGCGCGCTTATCCATGGCACGGCGTACCATGTCTACACCTACGTGGCCATGCACCTGGAAGGTAAAGGCGCAGCCCAGGAACAGGGCGAGGCAGTGGATGTAGCAGGCGTAGTCCTGCAGCCATGAGGTGGGGCTGTTGAACACATAGCGGAGAATAGCCTCGGCAAGGAACATGATGGCGACCACAAAGCAAAGTATGCCGCCGGCTCTGCCCAGCCACTGGTTTATTTTCCGCAGTATCTTGGGATAGGGCATATGATTTTCTCCTTTTTACTTTCTTTTTTCACACTTCTTAATATTGCTTTTTTGTTATTTCACGCAGGGAGAGGGCATACCGCCTCCAGCCATACAGCCGCCGGGGCAGGCTTGGACGAGAAGCAGGTCATAGTTTGCTGCATCTGCAAGGGCCTTTTCGCCATTGGCCATACCGCTGACTTCAAGAATCCGGGCTTCTTCCGGGTAATTCTCAGGCAGGGGAGGCAGAGGGTCGAAGTCCTCGCCGGAAAGCCCCGCCCATATCTTATCCGCAGTGAAGCTGGAAACGCAGGCACGGCGTATCATTTCAAAGGCCTCACGGGTGCTGAGCTGGATGTATGCTTTGCTGTCACCTTTTGCTGCGATGCAGTTTGAAAAGCGGACAATGACCACATCGCGCTCTCCTGCTTTTTCCTGGCAGGCTGTCCGGATAAGAGCAAGGGGGTCTTCCGGATAAACCAGCTTATCCGAAAGCTCGGGATGGTTTTTTATTATGTGGCGGCGCCATGCAGGGCAGGAAGCGGTAATGCTTCCGTTAGCGGCTTTTGCCACCATACTCTGCTTGCTCCATTTCTCGGCTTTGGCCAGGTCAAAAACTGCGTCGAAGCCCATCTTACGGAAAATCTCCGCCATCTTTCTTCCGCAGTCGGTATCGGGTGCTTCGCCGAAAAGCTCGCCTATGCGCATATAGGCGGAGGGAGATACTGCAGCTGCCACGTACTTTTCTTTGTCGAAAATGTCTTTCCAGGCTTTTTTTGTATCATCTTTCTGGATTAGTGCACCGGTGGGGCAGACTGCCACACACTGACCGCAGCCAACGCAGTCGGTCTCATTAAGGGGCAGTCCAAAGCCAATGTTTGTCCTGCCGCCTTTATTGTTGGCGGCTATAGCTTTCACACCCTGCACCTTGCTGCAAATCGCCTCGCAGCGGCGGCAGAGAATGCACTTTGCGTTGTCCCGGACAAGATAGGGGGTGCTGCCGTCTGTCATGGCCTGACGCTTACCGATGCCGAAGGCCCGGTCGTCCACCTCATATTCCTTGCAAAGAGCGCGCAGCTCGCAGTCGGCACCCCGGGGGCAGTCGGCGCAGTCCATGTGGTGGTCGGAGCATATAAGCTCCAGACTTTTACGTCTTGCGCTGCGTACAGCCTCGCTGTCTGTGTTAACTTCCATGCCCTCGGCTATGGCGGTGGAGCAGGCAGGCACCAAAGCGCCGTTTGCCTCAACTATGCACACCCGGCAAACGGAGATGCAGTTTAAGTCCTTCAGATAGCAAAGAGAAGGAATGTGTGTTCCATTTTCTCTTGCGGCTTCGAGGATGCTGGTGCCCTCTGCCGCATGCATGCTTTTTCCGTCAATGATGAAGTTCATATCAGCACCTCCGGAAAGTTTTTGATGAGAGTGAGAGTGGGATTTACAGCTGCCTTGGCCAGACCGCAGCGGGCGTTTTGTTTTATGTATTCGCAAAGCTGGGCCATAGCCTCAGTATCGCCGGGATAAGCTTCGCCACGCTCATGCTTTCGGAGCATCTGAGCAAGGCGCTGCAGACCCACACGGCAGGGTACGCACATTCCGCAGCTTTCATCGGCATAGAACTCTGTCAGCTCTCTTGCCACGGTGACGAGATTCTCGCTTTCGCTGATAAAACGGGCGGAGCCGGTGCCTTTCACCACGATGTCGCTGTCCGCCGGGACAATTTTGCCTGAGCCGCCTCCCACAAGAATAGCTTTTACGCTCTCGCTTTCGCCTCCGGCGGCAGCGAGGAGCACGGCGGCGTCAGCACCTGCGTCCAGCTCGTAGACACCGGGATTTTTCACCTTTCCGCAGACTGTGTAAAGTCTTGTGCCGGGATGGCCCTCGCCTCCACGCCTGCGGAAGTTTTCCGCGCCGAATTCCACAATAAAAGGCACACAGGCAAAGGTTTCGGCGTTGTTGATAACTGTGGGGCAGCCCCAAAGTCCGGCTACGCCAGGGTAGGGGGGCTTCAGACGGGTTTCGCCACGTCTGCCTTCGATGGAGCTGAGCAGCGCGGTTTCCTCGCCGCAGACATAGGCTCCATGACCCATGAATACCTCAATTTCAAAATTGTTGAGGGGAGCTTCGGCTATGGCCTTTTCAAGAGCCTCTCTCAGGTCGGCATATTCTCCCCGGAGGTATATATAGCCCTTTTCCGCACCCACAGCGGCTGCACAAACGGCCATTCCCTCGATTATAGCCTTGGGATTTCGCTCTATAAGCACCCGGTCTTTACCGGTACCGGGCTCGCCCTCGTCGGCGTTGCAGACCACATACTTTGTTGGGGCTTCGGTCTCCTTTGTAAGAAGCCACTTTTTCCACACGGGGAAAGCTCCGCCGCCTCGGCCCATAAGACCGGCGTTCCTTATGGCAGGAATAAGGGTCTCGGGTGTAGACTCTGCCAGCTTCAGGGCAGTCCAGGTGTAATTCTCAGGGGCATTAAGGAGTATTCCCGCCTTGCGGCAGGGATAAATTTTTTGAATATGGCTCACTTCAAGCTGAGATTCAAAAGTAAAGTGACCATAGAAGCTGGCGATGCCTATGATTTCGGCGCGGCTGAGATTCTCAGCCAGGGCAAGCTTCATAAGCTCGCATTCCGGCAGATATCCATACTGGCTTTGGATGTCCTGCAGTTTGTTAAGTAAACTCATTATTGACCCCTCCTTACCAGCCAACAGGGGGCTTGAAATAGCTCTTGGGAGGGCAGTCGGCGGCACCTATGCGGAAAATCTCGCCGGTTTCCTTGCGCTTGAAGAAAATGCGCTGGTTAATAGGCAGATGCATTTCCAAGGCTCCCCGGGGGCAGGCCTCCACGCAGCAGGCGCAGTACCAGCACTCGTCGGGATAGGCTACGATGGGGGGCTGGCCCTTTTTGGGATTGGGCAGAAGAGTCTGAATGCGGCAGATGTTGGCGCAACTGTTGCAGCCGATGCACTTTTCCGGATCTATGCTCACAGCCAGAGTTGGGCCGGAGGGGTTGGGCACGATATAGCACTTGTCGCTCATTTACTCCTCGCTCCTTTCTGCCGCCCGGCATTTTTTGTAGTTTTCCAGGTATGTGGGCTCGTTTTCGCCCTTGAGCCAATATTTTTCTTCCTTGTGAATGGTCAGCACCTTGTCGCCGTCGAGACGGTTGAAGATATAGCCGTTGCCGTCCAGTCCTGCATCCTCGGCCTCAATGCGGGCTATGCAGGCGTTTAGGAAAATGTCGGACACGGTGAAGCGGGTGTCGCATTCCAGAACTCTGGCAAGTTCGTGAGGGTTGCGGGCGTAGGTAAGTTGTCCCTCACTGCGTTTTATGCTCTGGAGCCACAAAATGCCCTGTTTTAATATGGGAACTGTGCGGTATTCGCCGCAGCACTGCTGCATAACGCGGGTAGTGCCGCCCCAAAGCTCCTTCCAGCTGACGTAGGCGGAGGGATCGCCCTTGCGTTTGGTGGGGGCGTAAACACGTTCACGCTCGGCGGAAAGCTGGGCTTTGTCAATTTCTCCGGCCTCGGTTTTCATTGCGTACTCCGCAGCACGGTTGCCGGCATAGAAGCCGCTGGAGCAGGCGAAGGAACAGCCCTCAAGTCCACCGGAGGCTCCCGCAATGAAAAGACCAGGTATATTGGTCATCAGGTTCCAGTCGCAGGCTATTTCTCCCTGACCGCCATTCTCTGTGCGCCAGGGTTTTACGATGTCAGGCTCGCCGTGGAACCAGGCGCCAAACTTCATGTAATTCTCAGGCACCTCAATGGGGGCCATGAGCATGTCCTTTTCGGGGTCAAAGCCGCTGCGGGTGTAGAGGTCGTAGAGGGTGTAGCGGCTCTTGCCCTCGTTGCCTATCATAACGCCCCAGATACTGCGGCGCTCGTCCTCAGGCATACCGGCTATGTCCGCCCACAGTGGCAGCTCGTATTCGCCGTTTCTGATACGCTCGGCAAGGTCGTGGATTATATTTGCCTGACCTATGCCTTTGAGATTATCACTTTTGGAGGAGCCTATGTAGGGCTGACCCTCGGCGGGGTAGTTTCTGGCCTCCACGCTGGTGAGAGGCTTGCCGTTTATGTCCTCCCAGGGAATTTCCTTGCCCTTGTTGTCCACAATGGAGCAGGGGAACCATGTGTTGGAGGGGTTACCAATGCCGAAGCGGGGCCATGCGAAGGGGGTGTTGCCCTTGGTGGAGCCGGCTCTGTGCATGCCGTAGACCTCGGCGCCGGCCTTCCATGCCATTGCCAAGCCCTCGCCAATCTCGTTGGGGTCCCAGCGGTAGCTGTTTCCGGTGATCTCCATATTGTATATCCACATGCTGCAGGCGTAGCCTGTGGAGATTATGACAGTCTTGGCGTGGAAAACGTAAAACTCGCCGCCCTCCAGAGAGAAGCCGGTGGCACCAACAACCCGAGCACCCTGCTTGCCCCCCTCGGTGAGGAGGCTTGTAATCATAATGCGCTCATAAAGCTCAGCGCCGGAGTCCACAAGGCCCTTGTACAAAACGGGCTTTATATAGTTACCGCCGTGGAGCTTCACAGCCACCATTTCCCGGTAGTCGTAGGCTTTGAGCAGCTTCGTGCTTTCGTCCCGTGTGGCAGCTCCCTTGAACTCATCAAGGTCGTCACGGATGTTCAGTCCAAGTCTTTCAAGCTCCAAAAGGGCGTCCCAGGTGCCCTTTTCTGCTATGTAGTCCCGGTGGCAAAGGCCGGTATCCTTGCCCTTTTCAATGTTTTCCTCGGTGGTCATGGGGCTGTCGGGGTTTTCGAGAATGGTGTTCCAGTGGTCCATTCCCGCGCCGCCGCATCCGCTTTTTTTGATGGGGGCTTTGTCGCAGACAGCCACCCTCTGGCCCCGCCTGGCGGCAGCTATGCCTGCGGAGCAGCCAGCCAGACCGCCGCCTATAATAAGCACATCGGTATTAATGTGTATGGTCTTTTCGTAGTGCACCGGGTAGGGCCACTCAAAGACCTCATATCCTTTGTTCGCCTGAAAATCCATAACACACCTCATTTTCTGAAAAAAACCAAAATTTGCCCTTGTATCGACTTTATGTTTCAATTATAATACAGCTGAACGATTTCGGGTATTGAAAGATTTTCATAAATACCCTTTCGAAATACCTAATGCTGGAGGCTCTTATCATGGCGGTTAATCTTGAGTATTACAGAACCTTTTATCATGTGGCCACCGAAGGCAGCATGGGTAAGGCGGCAGAGAGAATGTGTCTGACGCCGCCAACGGTCACCAAGACGATCCAGGCCCTTGAGCAGCAGCTGGGCTGCCGCCTTTTTACCCGCTCGGCCAAGGGTGTGCGTCTTACTGCTGAGGGAGAGGCCCTTTTTGCCCATGTGAAGCCGGGATTGAACTTGCTTGACAGCGGGGAAACCGAAGTGAATATGCTCAATTCCCTTGAAGGCGGCAAGGTTCGCATAGGAATGAGCGAGGCCGCTGCCCACTATTTCACTATGCCCGCTGTGTTTGAGACCTTCTGCACCCGTTATCCAAAGGTGCAGCTTGTAATACGCCACCTGCCTACTTCGGATGCCCGTGAAGCCATACTTTCCGGTGATATAGATTTTGCTATTTTGGGCCTGCAGGAGCCGGAGGTAAGTGGAGACTTTGAGCTCTATAGAATCTACCGTTCCGATAATGTGCCTGTGGTGGGGGAGAAGTATGCCGACCTTGCAAAAAAGCCCCTTCCCCTGGAAGAACTGGCCGCGCTGCCCCTTATCTTCGTCCAGTCGGGATACAGCATCCGTGAATACTATGAGCAGCTCTATAAAAAACATGGACTGGAGTTCAAGCCCAATATAGAGACGCCTACCCTTGACATCCAGCTTAAGGCTGTCTGCCTCGGCCTTGGCTACAGCTTTGTGCCCTATCCCCATATAAAGGAGTCTCTTGAAAGCGGCAGTCTTTATATGCTTAATATTGTTGGAGAACAGGCCTTGGAGAGACACGTGTGTCTCCTTACTGCAAGGGAGCGTCCTATGAGCCGTGCGGCGCAGGCTCTGGTGGATATACTCATGGCTGCTGCTGACGGATACTGCAATATATAGGAAACATATAGGGAATAATATAAATGACACCGGGCTAAGCTGGGCTTAGTCCGGTGTCATTTATATCAATCTTCTCTTGTGAGTATTCTGACCCATCGGTAGCGGTTGCAGGTGATGGAATTGGGTATGCACTTTAATAGCTGGTCGGCTTTCAGGAAGCAGAAGGTTACCACAGGAGGGAACTCAAATACAAATGCACTGAGGGCGGCAAAGGGGATGGTGAAAAGCCACATGAAGAGGTTGTCGCACCATGCCTGATACTGGGTGAAGCCGCCGCCTGCGATTATGCCGCTTTCCACCGGATATTCGTAGCAGGTGCCAACGGTGGTAATGCTGAGCACGGTTATAAACTGCAGGGCCAGAGCTTTGGTCTCTCCGGATACGGAGTACAGCCCCACAATTGCATCCTTGCATACAAAGAGCAGCACGCCGGAGATAAGACCCAGCAGAAGGAAAATGGCCTGCATGGTCTTGGAGTAGGAGCGCACCATGTGAAGCTTGCCCTCGCCTATGGTTTTTCCCATGACGACGCTGCCCACATTGGCACAGCTCATGCCCACAACGGCAAATATCTGGAAGATAATAACGGCTATGGAGTTGGCGGCAATGACCTCGGCGCTTATGTGGCCCAATACGGCGGTTTGTGCCGCCTGAGCGATACCCCAGAGGGCTCCGCTTACTATCACGGGAGTGGCCACCTTGAAAAAATCGCGGATATAAGAAAAGTCAAAGGCGAGAAGCTCTGCAAGCTTTGTGTTCAGCTTCTTGTCTATGAAGAAGAGATAGACAAGAATAATGATAAGCTCAACGCTGCGGCTTACCAGAGTGGCAATGGCCGCGCCCTCAATGCCCAGTTCCGGAGCGCCAAAATTACCGTAGATGAAGCAATAATTGAGACAGATATTGATGATAATGGTGCTTATGCTCATCACAGTGCCAACAATGGCGGTCTCAACGCTTTGAAGAGCGTAGACAAGGGCGTTGGAAACGGAAAAGATAAGATATGTCCAGCTTATTATCCTGAGATAACGCATACCCTCGGCTATAACGCTCTCATCATTTGTGAAAAGGGAGAGAAGCGTATGGGGGAAGAGCTGGGAACAGAGGAAAAATACAAGGCCAACCAAAAGCCCCAGCTTTGCTCCCAGATTGATTATCTTCTTTATGGGTCCTGTGCGTTTTTGACCCCAATACTGAGAGCCAAGCACCACTATGCCTATGCCAATACCGGCTGTCAGCTGCTGAAGAATAAACTGTATCTGGTTTACCAGCGTGGCTCCGGAGAGGGCCAGCTCCGTATATGTACCCAGCATGATGTTGTCGGCCATATTCACGGCGAGAGCTGCCAGCTGCTGGAGGCTGATTATTATAAGAAGACGGAAAAACGCCGTGTAAAAACTCCTGTCCCGGGTAAAGAAGAAAAGTATCTTCCTGTCATTATCCGGAGGCAGAAGACATGAATTTCTATTTCTCATGTTATCTGTCATCCTGAAAGTGATTTTTTATGATTATCTATGGTGCACACCATTATATCTTAGCAAGAAAAAATACCCATGTCCATATAAATTTACATGCTAAAGCATACGGAAAAATTTTCTTGTGAAAATATTTGAAAAAAGACTTGACAATTTGTTAAATACGTGTATAATAACTTTTGCGCTTAGCGGGTTTGTGTAATGGTAGCACACCGGACTCTGACTCCGTTTGTGAGGGTTCGAATCCTTCACCCGCTGCCAATCCCTCTGTTTTCGGACAGAGGGATTTTTCTTTTTATGTAAAAGTCAGGAGTATTCGAACCCGAACAAACAACAATTAAATAAGCCTACGAAAAGCCTACGAAGTGCCGGAGGCGCTTCGAGAGTTCGAATCCTTCACCCGCTGCCAATCCCTCTGTTTCGGACAGAGGGATTTATTTATGCTTAAAAACGATGTTGCACATTCTCGGGTGTGAAAATATAGTGCACCATCCTAGCCGTAAATCGGTATATGTAATTGCTCAGAAAAAGGAACTGATCAAAAAAGTGCCGCCGACACGGTTTTCGTGACGGCGGCACTGCTGATTAAGGAAGTTGATGGGTCTGATTGGAATAAGCACGGAAGAGGAAGGTGACAATCTGGGCTCTCGTACAGGTTTGCTCGGGGCCGAAGGAGTTGTTGCCGAGACCGCTTGTGATGTTATTCTCAACAGCCCACAAAACAGCATCATAATAGTACTGTTTTTCGGAAATGTCGGTGAAGGGATTCAGCTTTGTGTTTGCCTGCTGTTTACCAAGTGCCCTCCAGAGGAAAGTGACTATCTGTCCGCGGTTGCAATTTTCACCGGGGCCGAAGCTGTCGGCGCTTAGTCCATTGGTTATGCCTTCCTCAACAGCCCATAGTACCGCATCGTAGTAATATGCGCCGCTGGCAACATCCTTGAAGGGATTGGACTCAATATGGGGCTTAGGTTCGCCGGCTGCGCGCCATAGGAAAGTTACCACCTGTGCTCTGGTACATCCGGAAGATGGACCGAAAATGTCTTTGCTGAGTCCGGAGGTAACTCCATTGGAGACAGCCCAAAGAACCGGTTCATAGTAATATGCGCTTTCAGCCACATCCTTAAAGGGATTATTGGGCATAGGAGTGGGTGTGGGCGTAGGCGCAGGCGTGGGAGTGGGTGTGGGCGTAGGTGTAGGCGCAGGCGTGGGAGTGGGTGTAGGCGTAGGCGTAGGTGTAGGCGTGGGTGTAGGTGTAGGTGTAGGCGTAGGTGTAGGCGTGGGTGTAGGTGTAGGTGTAGGCGTAGGTGTAGGCGTAGGTGTAGGTGTGGGTGTAGGTGTGGGTGTAGGTGTGGGTGTAGGTGTAGGTGTAGGCGTAGGTGTGGGCGTAGGCGTGGGTGTGAGCGTAGGTGTGGGCGTAGGCGTGGGTGTGGGAAGACTCGGGAGCTCTTCTGTATAGCTTTCTTCGCAGCGTCTGCAGCTGAAGGTGATTTCACCTGCTTCTTCGAATGTGGCTTCCTTAGTTACTTCCCCTTCATCCCAATCGTGCCCGAGGGAGGGAATGTAATTATCCTTATAATTGTTCCCGCATTCGCAGGTAAAGAGAGTATATCCTTCCTCGGTGCATCCAGGAAAAATATCGTCCCTTTTGTAGCTGTGGCTGTGGCTCAGTACAGGTATTTTTTCTTCCATTGTTTCATCGCAGCGGGTGCAGCAAAATCTAAGAATACCTTCTTTCTCCTCCGTTGCAGGAGTGGTAACTGTACCCTCATCCCATTCGTGTCCCAGCGGAGGAATTTTTTCCTGAGCCTTGAGGATTAGGCCGCAGTGGGCACAGTGGCTGCCCTCGCTAAGCCCTTCTTCGGTGCATCCGGGCGCTATGGCCTCATCTTTTGTTATGTCATGCATATCAGGGATGAAGTTGTAGCCCAGGGCATTTGCGGTTTCTTCTGCGGGGGTTCCTGCTGTGCCGTGGATATTCACGGAAAGAATGCCGCTGGTGCTGTTTATAAGGTCGCGGCGGGGGAAGCTCAGCCCTGATGCATCGGAGATGCAGGGAGGCAGTTTTATCTCCCGAAGGGACACACAGCTGTGAAATACAGAAGGCAGTTTGGTAATTGCAGTCTTGGAGAAATCAGCATTTGTAAGGCTGACGCACCAGCAAAAGGCATTGGACTCAAGGGTTTCCAAGGTGGAGGGAAGAGAGATGGTCTTGAGGGCTATGCAGTGGTTAAAAGCGGCAGCGCCGACGGTTTTGATTCCCTCAGGAATAACTATCTCCTCCAAATAAGTGCAGTGGGAAAAAGCATTTTTGCCAATGGCGGTTACGGGAATGCCCTCATGCTCTGTGGGGATGATTACGCTTTTTACTCCACGGGCGCAGCCGCTTACGGAGTAGGTACCGTCCTCAAGAAGTGTGAACTGCAGTGGCTGGGCGGGAGCATCGGCTTTCACGAACTCTTCGAGGCACTTTTGCTGCTTTTCATAGAGCTTATCCCAGCTGAACTCATATTTGATATTCATGCCGTTATAGCTGTAGCCGTTGTTTGCCCGTTCGTTGGTAATCATATATGTGCTGTAATCGCCAAGCCGGGTGTCGGTTGCGTCAAGAATATACCAGCTGCCTCCAACGCATACCTCTATCCAGGCGTGGCTCACCCGGCCATATGTGCCGGTAACATAGCCGGTCATAAGGAAATTCGGGTAGCCCAGCTCATCAAGAAAGGCCTGTTGCGCAAGAGCGATGCCATTGCAGGAGGCCATGCCGTCGAAGAAGGGGCCGTCTGCATAGGAAAGATGCATGCCGGCGTCATAGGTGTAACCGCAGTTTGCGCATAGCCAGTCGTAGGAATCTTTGATGTCCCTGACCTCACCCTTTTCTATAAGATCCCGGGCAAGCAGCCGGGCCACGGAGGACATAATGGACTCTCTTGTGTTCCAGTCATTGTTTTCGTAGTACCAGCTGACAATGGTGTTTTTTGCAAGGGGGGTGTTGCCTATAAGACGGGGACCATAAAGCCGGGAGAGTTCCACGAGGCTAATATTTTCTCCGCCAATGCTGAGACTTTCAAGCTCGGTGGCACGGAAGGCCATGTCGCCGCAACGGACGCCTTCGGGGAGCGTGACGGAGCTCAGTCCGCTGTAGGCAAAAGCGTATTTGTCGATATACTCAATACTGGCGGGGAAAGATATGGAAGTAAGTCCTTCGCAAAAATAGAAGGCTTCTGCGCCAATTTCCCTGAGACCTTCGGGAAGAACCACCTCCGTGAGCTCTGTGTGCTCGGAGAAAGCGCCCTCGCCGATGCTCCTGATACCTTCCGGTACGGTGCAGCTTTCCTTGTCCTTGCCGTTGTAGCGAAGCAGCTTTGTGCCCAGAATCACCATTTCGGCGTTATCCATATAGGGCGTGTATGCAAAGGCATCCTGACCGAGGATAATCTCCGGTGACCCGCCGCTGACATCGGCCAGAGCTTTGCAGCTGTAAAAAGCCTGTTCGCCTATGTAAAGCAGGGTGGAGGGCAGATGGAGTTCGCTTATTCCTGGCATACTTTCAAAGGCCTGGCTGCAGATGCGCTCGAGACCGTCGGGAAGACTGATGGCGGTATAAGAACTCCGTTCATTTTGGTAGTTGATGAGCTTGGCGGATATAGCTTTCACGCCTTCGGGTATGGTAAGAATCCCGTCATCTGCGGCACTGCTGAGGAGGGAGAGTGCCCAGCCGTTGTATACGGACACATCTCCGTCGGTCCAAAGCCCCTCAAGGGCTTCGCAGCCGTGGAAACATTCCGCTGCCATGAACTCAAGTCCCTCGGGAAGCGCGGCGCTTTTCAGGGAGCTGCAGTTTCTGAATGCGCCGTATTCCAGCCTGCGCAAACCTTCCGGCAGAGATATGCTCTCAAGGGCGGTGCAGTCGGAGAAGGCATACATCTCTATTGCGGAAATTCTTTCGGGAAGCTCAATGGCTTTCAGTGCGCTGCAGCGTGAAAAGGCGCTGCTGTCTATAAGCTCTAGGCTGCCGGGCAGACTTACAGACTCCAAAGCTTTACAGTCGGAAAAGGCATTCTCGCCCAAACTGGTGGGACCCTCTCCAATAACGAGCTCCCGAAGAGAACTGCAGCCGGAGAACATTTTTTTGCCCAACGCACTTATACCGGGGGCAAATTCGGCTTTTTGGAGGGAGCTGCATTTTTCAAAGATATTGGTACCAAGATTTGTCACGCCGCCGGGTATGAGGATACTCTCCAGAGCGGAGCATTGAGAGAAGGCGCAGCTGCCGATGGTTTCCAAAAACTGGGGAAGCTCGATGGCCGTGAGGGCGCTGCATCCGGAGAAAACATCGGCGCCTATCATAGTAAGGCCTTCAGGCAGGTGGATATTCTCGAGAGAAGAACAGCCGGAGAAGGTGCGATACTCCAGACTCTCAATACCCTGGGGTATAGCAATGGACTTAAGGGCGGAGCAGCCGAAGAAAGCATAATCCCCGATGAATTGAAGGGCGGCGGGCAGATCGATGCTGGCGAGCGCGCTGCATCCGTAAAAGGCTCTGCTTTCTATTTCTTTGATGCTTTCGGGAAGCGTAAGTGAGGAGAGGGTGGAGCATCTTTCAAACAAGCCGTTTTCTATTTTGGTAAGTCCGTCGGGGAGCTTTATTTCTTCAAGAGCTCCGCAGTAGGCGAAGGCGCTGGTGCCGATGCTTTCAACGCTGTCGGGAATGCTCAGGGAAGAGAGGCTGCCGCAATCGGAAAATGCACTGCCGCCAATCAGCTTTATGCTGTCAGGGAGGGTGACGGAGCTAAGAGCGCTGCAGGCGGAAAAGGCGCTGATTGGGATCTCACTGAGACTGTCGGGAAGCACAAGGCTCTCAAGCGCGGCGCAGCTTCCGAAAGCGGCATGGCCCATAGAACTAAGGCTGCCAAAATCTATGTTTTTAAGGGAAGTACAGCTTAAAAAGGCGCGCTCTTCAACAGTCTCCAAACTGTCAGGAAAGCTGAGAGCACCAAGGGCGGCGCATTTTGCGAAGGCTTCCTCACCTATGCTAACAAGGCCCTCAGAAAAGCTGATGGAAGAAAGTGACTGGCATGAGTAGAAACAGGATTTGCCTATGGCCTCAAGGCTTCCGGGAATCTTGACTGAGCTCAGGGCGGTACAGTAATAGAAAGCTCTATCGCCAATATTTTCGAGACCTTCGGGAAGAACAATGCTTTCTAGTGTGATGCAGGATTCAAAGGCACCGGCGCCGATAGTTTTAAGTCCGCTGCCCAGCTTCAGCTCTTTGATATAAGAGCAGCTGCTAAATGCCTCCACGCCAATTTCGGTGACGCTGTCCGGGATTTGAACTGAGGTGAGGCTGTCGCAGTTATAAAAGGCTTCCTCACCAATGCTGAGAAGTCCATCGGGGAGACTGAGCTGCGCAAGAGCGCCGCAGTTATAGAAGGCCTCGCGCTCTATGGCTGTGACTCCGGAGGGGATGGATATGTCCTCCAGTTTTGTGCATCCGTAAAAGGACTGCTCCCCCAACTCCTTTAGCCCAGAACCCATGGACAAATTTGCAAGATTTGAGCAGTAGCTGAAAGCACTGCTGCTTATGGTCTCCAGACTGTCCGGCAGGGAGAGCTCTGTGAGGGAAATGCATTCATAAAATGCGCCATGACCGATGCTTTTGAGACCTTCGGCAAAGGAAAGCTCGCTAAGGACAGGGCATTCAAAAAAAGCCTGAGTACCTATGGATACAACACCGGCAGGGATAGAACACTTCTCGAGAGATTCGCAGTTGTAAAATGCACTGTCGCCGATGCTCTCCAGACTTAGGGGAAGCAATACCTCCGTCATCTTATCGCAGTAACTGAAGGCGCTGTGGCCAATGTTGCTTACGCCCTCTTCTATCACCACTTTGAGTATGGAGTCGACATAGCTCAGCCACGGAACGGTACTGTTCCAACTGTAGTAATCGGGCATGCTCCCGCTGCCGCTTATGGTGAGTACACCGTCATCTGTCAGCGTCCATGTAAGCTCCGAGGGCGTACTTTCCGTGGCACAGCTGCCGGAGGCCAGGGTCTCCGCAGCAAAGGCGCTGCCACAAAGCATGGCGGCCATAGTGCCCAGGAGTAAAGCAGTAACAATAAGCTTTTTCATAGTCTTTTTCCCCTTTCCCGGTGAGGAATATATTACTAATAAGTCTATATCAATAAGTCCGATTTTTCAAGGATAAGTGCAGTGAGTTAATAAATTAAAAGGTTTGCAATAAGCAAGGAAATAGTATAGAATCAGATTTAGTCAAATCGAAATAAAGGCAGGACTGAACATGAACTATCGCCTTGATAAATATGGCAACAAAATATCCGCTCTTGGCTTTGGCTGCATGCGCTTCCAGAGAAAGATGGGGGCAATAAACATGGCGGAGGCGGAGCGGGAGCTCCTTCTGGCAATAGAGGAGGGTGTGAACTACTTCGACACCGCCTATGTCTACCCCGGCAGTGAGACTGTTCTGGGCGAGCTCCTTGAGAAAAACGGTCTGAGAGAAAAGGTTTACATAACTACAAAACTGCCCCACTATCTTATCAGGAGCAGAGAAGGACTCGAAAAGCTTTTTCAGGAGCAGCTGAAAAGACTGCGCACCGACTATGTTGACTATTACCTTATGCATATGCTGGCGGATACCGGCACCTTTGAGCGGCTGAAAGCTCTTGGCATAGAGGACTGGATAGCTGAAAAAAAGAGTTGCGGCCAGATACGTCAGGTTGGCTTTTCCTATCACGGTAATACGGATATGTTCTGCGCCTTGGTGGATGCCTATGACTGGGATATATGCATGATACAATATAATTATATGGACGAGCATTCACAGGCGGGACGCCGGGGGCTGCAATACGCAAGCGCCAAAGGCCTCCCTGTTGTGATAATGGAGCCTCTCCGGGGCGGAAAGCTGGTAAAAAATCTCCCGGAGGAGGCCCAGAAGATATTTCGTTCCTATCCAATCAGACGCAGCAGCGCCGAGTGGTCCTTCCGCTGGCTGTGGAATCAGCCGGAAGTCACCTGTGTCCTCTCCGGAATGAACTCCATGGAAATGATAAAGGAGAATGCCCTTGCTGCCTCCAATGCCCGGGTGGGCGAGTTCACCGATGCTGAGGAGGAGATGCTCCGCGCCGTTGCCCGGGCCATAAACTCCAAAATGAAGGTGGGCTGCACCGGCTGCGGCTACTGCCTGCCCTGTCCACGGGGAGTAGACATACCCGGCTGTTTCTCCGCATATAACCGGCGTTATACAGAGTCCAAATTCTGGGCCCTTGCGGACTATGTGAAGTGCACCGCCCTCAGAAAAACTCCCACCCCGGCCTCCAACTGCGTGGGTTGCGGAAAGTGTGTGAAGCACTGCCCCCAGGCTATAGACATCCCCGCAGAGCTTGAGAAGGTCAAAAAGGAAATGGAGATACCCATCTACCGCTGGGTGCTGAAGGGCAATCAGAAGCTTAAAAGATTTTAAGATACCTGCTTAGGCTTCGTAGGGCGTGAGCCCATGGCCGCCCGGCACGCCGGCAGTGCGCATTAACATAGCACTACAGATTCGGCGAATTCACATCCCTTTGAACGGTCTTGACCGTTCCTTTCTATGGATATAAGAAAAGACGAAGTCCATTTGGACTTCGTCTTTTCTTATATCTCAATTTCCCGACCATCGCGGCATATCTGCATCATACTGCCGTCTTTGATAAATCGGGCTTCGCCGCATACCCTCTCTTTTCCGACCTGGCCCCATAAATAGCTGCCGTCGGAGAGGACGAGAAAGCGCTTGCAATGGCTGTCGGAAAAGGTGATGTCCTCAAAAAGTCTGCGAGAGTCCAGATAACTGTCCCGCACCTGGTTATAATGGGGGAGTATCTGCTGCTTCGTCAGCCCCAGACCGGGGGCGAAGCGCACAAAATCCTCCCGGCTCTCTCCCGGAAGCTCCGGCTGGATATATACGGTGTCGGCACTATTCATACTTCCGGCGCTTATGCCAAGCACCACGCCGCCAAAGCCCGCCATAAGCTCACGGAGGCCGATGTGGTGGAAAAAGCTCAGCTGTGTGGGTACATGGCCACCGGCGAGGATGATAAGCTCTGCTTGGGCAATAAGCTCTCCGGCCTTCGCCTCGTTTCTGCCGTCCAAAAGCGTATAGTCGGAAAACTCAAAGCCGCTGTTTTCAAAGCTGCGCTTTATGGCGTAGCCGTGACCCTCGGTAAAGTCGTGGCCATCTCTGTCCGAGCTTATGAATAGGCAGCGGCAGGGGGAGGGAAGAGCGTCTTTAAGTCTGGCAACAAAGCCGTTGGCCTCATTAAGTTTTTCCTCCCCCAAAAGACAGGGGGAGGAAGTGAGAAAATAGGTCATATTGAAAATTTTCCTTTGTCAGTTCTGATCGTACCAGCCAATCTGCACGGCCTCGGGGATGGCGGGAGTCTCCTCAACCACTGCCTCGGGGTAGCCCTTTTTTCTCAGGCAGAGCAGGCTGATGGAGGAGAAGAAGGGAATGATGAGGCTGAGCAGCAGGAAGAGCAGGGGGAGCTTGGTGGTAACAGACTCATAGATCTTATACATGACTATGGTGTGCATGGCGAGATAGAGAATATATACGTAACTTGCGGCATACATGCCGCCGTATACGCTGACAAATGTGCTCATAAGAGAGCCTATAACTTCGAAAGTGTCTTCCTCCATAAGCTGTTCCATCACGGGAAAAACAGAGAACATATGGCCGATGGAAGAGCTGGTAAAGACAAAATAAAGACCAAGGCCGATAAGCAGGAAAAGGCGGAAGTGGCGATCCTTGCCTATGGTCATCTTGTCCTGGTCGTCGGCAATGGCGCCCTTGGTCCAGTTGCGGGCAATGGGTATCCAGGCAAGCCAGGGACTGCTGAGATTGCGGCGTTTTGCCAGAGTGTGCAAAGCTATGGATTCCATGATGTAATTGGCAAGCATGCAGGCGAGACAGACGGCAATGATGACGAGGAAGACAATTGCAACAATGTAGGAAGCGTCCTCCGCAAAGCTGCCCATGTCGAAGTTGCCGAAATCGGATTCAAAGTTGTAGCTGGGGGTGGTCATAGACATTTTTCGTTCCTCCTTTGTATATTTCTGTGTTTTTAATTTATTTCCAGCCCATGAACTCGCTTTCGGCCTTGCGGCGGCGGTTCATAAGGGTGCTAATGGCTTCGTCGGTCTCAAGACCCTCGTAGAGCACGGAATATGCGGCGCTTACAATAGGCATGTCAACTTTTTCTCTGATGGCCAGCTGGCGGATAGAGGCGGCGGCATAGTAGCCTTCCACAACGCCTCCTGCGGCCTCCATGGCTTCCTCGGGGGAGAGACCCTTGCCCATGTATGTGCCGGCACGGCAGTTTCTGGAATGGCGGGAGGTGCAGGTAACGGTGAGGTCGCCAACGCCGGCCAGACCGGCGAAAGTCTCAAGCTTCGCGCCCATGGCAATTCCAAGACGGGCCATTTCGCTGAGACCACGGGTTATAAGCATGCTCTTGGTGTTGTCTCCAAAGCCCATACCGTCGCAGAAACCGGCGCAGATGGCCATAACGTTTTTTATAGCGCCGCCCAGCTCCGCGCCTATAATGTCGGGGCTTGTGTAAATGCGGAAATACTCGGACATAAATGCGTCCTGAACCTTCTCCGCCTTCTCTCTGTCGGGACAGGCGGCCAGACAGGCGGTGGGCAGGCGGTGGGCAACTTCCTCTGCGTGGCTTGGTCCGGTGAGGGCAACAACGCTTTTCCCGGTTTCCTCTTCAACTATCTGGCTCATTCGCAAAAGGGTGTTCGGCTCAATTCCTTTGGTGACGGAGACCATAAGCGCGTCGGGATGCAGATGGGGAGCCACGGCGCGGCATACGGAGCGTATGGCGAAGGAGGGACTTGCGATAACTACCATTTCGCTCTCGGAAACGCAGGCCGGGTCGGAAGATATATTCATGTCGTAGGGCAGGGGAATATCTTTAAGAGCGGGATTTAGCCGTGTGGCAGCCATTTTCTCGGCCTTTTGGGGATTGTGGGACCAGAGAGTAACTTCGTGCCCGTTTTCAAAAAGGCAAAGGGCCAGAGCCGTGCCCCAGGAGCCGCTTCCCGCAACGGTAATGTTCATAATGAATCTCCTTGGAAAATGCTTTGTATTAATAATAAGAATACCATGTAGACAGAAAAAAGTCCAGAAAAGCTTAAAGCATCAGCCCTGATAAAAAAGCAAAGCCCCAGCTGACGCAGGGACTTTGCTTTTTGGTCGGAGTGTCATTTGTTTCCGGCAGATTAACTTGTTTATGGCGTTAAGAAGAACTAAAATATAATGAACCTTAGCACATTTTGTCCCAAGGAGACGGTTTGTCAATGCCAGATGATTATTGCTGTCTAAAATTTCGGGGCTAAGCCGCACATTTTGCAGTCATAATCCGTTAAGCATTATGAAGGGAGGTTTTGCAGCACATGGATATTGAAGAACAATACGACAAAATATACCGTTACTGCTACTTCAAGTTATACGACAAGCGGTTAGCGCAGGATATTACGCAGGAAGCCTTTCTTCGCCTTTACCGACAGGGATTGAGTTTTGATAATGGCAAAGAGCTGCCGTACTTATATACGATTGCCAAAAATCTGTGTATAGATGAATTTCGGAGAAAAATCCTTGATAGCATTGAAGAACTTGAAAACGAAGCAACTTCTGACCCGTCGGAAGAATGGATAGATGCATTGGTGTTGAAATCTGTCGTTTCCAAACTCCCAAATGATGAACAAGAACTGCTATTTTTGCGATACGCAAATGAACTTCCAATTACATCTATTTGCAAAATCACCGGGTTATCCCGTTTTGCCGTTTATCGCAGGCTATCAAAATCTTTGAAATGGCTCAATGAAGAATTAAAGAAGGAGGGCTTTTCAGAATGAGTAATCAGCTAAAACGAAGCATTCAAAAAGCATTTGCAGCTCCTAAACCAGATCAGCAGGAGAAGCTAAGGTTTTTAAGGACATTGCCCCAACCGCAGATCGGTATGTTCCGGTTTATATTAGTGCAGGCATCATATGTAAGAAAAGTATCGTGGGTTCTGTCTGGCTTGATACTGCTGCTGGCGCTGTTCGGTGCCTACAATATCAGCCATGATACTTTATGGGTTGTATCTGCATTTGTTCCGGCATTAGGTCTTTTGGCGGTTACAGAAAGCAATCGCTCAATGATGTATGGAATGAGTGAATTTGAAATGTCTACTCGATTTTCATTGAGAAGCGTAGTTCTCGCAAGAATGAGTATTTTGGGGTTGTTCAACTTCGCTGTAATCGCCGTCCTTACACCCCTGTGCCGTATTGGCAATGACTTTTCTCTTCTCCAAACGGGGATGTACCTTCTTGTTCCATATCTTTTAACTGTGAACTTCAGCTTATGGATTGCTCGCCGCACCAATGATAAGGAAATTATTTATGGATGTATGTGTGTCGCAATAATTGTCAGCGGGATCAATACCGGCCTGCATTTTGTAATAGACCTCATATATCAAAAAATTTACATCAGTTGGTGGCTTGTTTTGTCAATTCTCTTACTCATAGGGATGGCATATGAAATACATTGCACGATAAAGCGAACGGAGGAATATACATGGAACTTGTCATTGACAGACTGACAAAGCAATTCAAAAACAAAATCGCAGTAGACCGTGTCAGTCTGCGTTTGCATAGCGGAGTTTTTGGCCTTTTGGGAACGAACGGTGCAGGAAAAACCACACTGATGCGCATGCTCTGTGGCATCCTGCAACCTACAAGCGGTACTATCACTTTTGACGGTATGGATGTCCGTGAGGAAGGCTATCGAGCAATATTAGGGTATTTGCCTCAGGACTTCGGCTATTATCCGGAATTTACTGCTATGGATTTTCTGTTGTATATGGCAGCATTGAAGGGGCTGCCCAAGCAGTCTGCTAAACGGCGGGCAAACGAACTTCTGGAATTGGTCGGCCTGCAAGACATGGGCCGCAAAAAGATTAAAACATTTTCGGGCGGTATGAAGCAGCGACTGGGGATCGCGCAAGCATTGCTGAACGACCCGAAACTACTGATCCTCGACGAACCCACCGCAGGGCTGGACCCCAAAGAACGGGTGCGTTTCCGAAGCCTTATTGGGCAGCTCGGTAAAGACAGCATTGTACTTCTGTCCACACATATCGTTTCCGACATAGAGCATATTGCTGATGAGGTGCTCATGATGAAAGATGGAAATTTGATTTATCATGGAGCATGGGACGAACAAATGGGCGATTTAGAGAGCTTCTATCTTGCGCAATTCGAGGAGGGGAGCCATGAATAATCTGTTTGCCCTGTACGGTTATGAACTGAAAAAGCTGATGCAGAAGAAGTTACTTTGGGTCTCGCTTCTTGTCTGCATGGCAGCCATTGCCTTTTCAATCCTGTTTCCTTTACTGGGAACCTATTCCGCAAATGGCGTATCTATAAGCACAAATTACGAACAACATCTGATTGATCAAGCATACCGCAAAGCACTCAGCGGCAAGCCCATAGACCAATCCCTGCTGGAGGAGACTATTGCCGCTTACAAGGATTTGCCGATCGAAACTGATTATGTTTTAACGGAAGAATACCAGACCTAC
>JAZSFJ010000027.1:0-16081 GCA_045532145.1 Oscillospiraceae bacterium | reverse complement strand
AACTCCTTGGCTCACAGAACGACATGGCTACGATCCGACTTGAGAATATGCCTGCCGACCATCCTTACATAGACAAAATTAACAATAACTACGGCATCATCTGCGCAGGTCAGGGACCCTGGGAGGTTCCTGAAACCAGCTTCCAGCTCCGCGAGATATTCTATCGCAAGGGCATCAATGTCTGGGTAGACATTTGGGGTCACGATGTTCAGCATGACTGGCCCTGGTGGTATAAGCAGGTGGCCTACTTCGTGCCCAAACTGCTGGAGGCCTGAACTTTTAAAGCCTCCCTTGTGTAAAGGGAGGTGGCCCGAAGGGCCGGAGGGATTGAAAATATAAGGCACAAAGTGCTTTAATGAGATTCAACGAAATGCTACAATCCCTCAGTCGTTTTCCCCTCGCTCTGCTCGGTGAAAACGCCAGCTCCCTTTACACAAGGGAGCCTTTAAAATGAAAAATTTTAAAATATTAACAAAAAATCAAAATCAAAACGAAAGAGTTGACACAAAACAAAATGAAAAACGTAGTATTTATTTCCCCCAACTTCCCCACTAACTACTGGCAGTTCTGCCGTGAGCTTAAGAATAACGGCATGAACGTCCTCGGCATCGGCGAAGCTCCCTATGATGAGCTGAGCCCTGAGCTGCGCGAGAGCCTCAATGAGTATTATAAGGTTGGCTCTCTTGAGAACTACGACGAGGTCTACCGCGCCGTTGCTTTCTTCACCTTCAAGCATGGCCGCATCGACTGGCTTGAGAGCAACAATGAGTACTGGCTGGAGCGTGACGCCATGCTCCGAAGCGATTTCAACATTTGCTCCGGCTTCAAGACCGAGGATATGCCCCGCATCAAGTATAAGAGCAAGATGAAGCGTTACTACACCAAGGCCGGCATCCCCGTGGCCCGCTATCACCTTGTCAACGACATCGCAGGCTGCCAGCGCTTCATCAAGAAGGTTGGCTATCCCGTTTGTGCCAAGCCCGACAACGGCGTGGGTGCTGCCAACACCTACAAAATCAAGAACGCCGAGGATCTTGAGGCTTTCATGAACGATAAGCCCGAAGGCGTGCCCTACATCATGGAGGAATTTGTCTACGCCGAGGTCAACTCCTACGACGCCATCATCGATAGTAACGGTGAGCCCATTTTCGAGACCGGTAACGTCACTCCCAACTCCGTTATGGATATCGTTAACAACAACGATAACTCCATTTACTACATAGTACGCGACCTTCCCGAGGATACCCGCAAGGCCGGCCGCGACACCGTTAAGGCTTTCGGCGTAAAGAGCCGCTTTGTCCACTTCGAGTTCTTCCGCCTCACTCAGGATATGGAAGGTCTGGGCAAGGCTGGCCAGATCATCGCTCTCGAGGTTAACATGCGCCCCTGCGGTGGCTTCACCCCCGACATGATCAACTTCGCCCACCCCACCAACGTCTACAAGATCTGGGCCGACATGATCGCCTATGACTCCACCCTCATGCCCCAGGGCGAGCACAACTTCTGCGCCTTTGCTGGCCGCCGCGACGGCAAGGACTTCGTTCTTTCTAACGAGGAACTGACTCAGAAGTACGCTGCCAACATGAAGATGATCGACCGCATCCCCGATGCCCTCTCCGGCGCCATGGGCAACCAGATGTTCGTTGCCAACTTCCCCACCAAGGAAGAGATGGACGCCTTCTACGCCGACGCTCTGGCAAGCAAATAAATGCGATAACAGCCCTGTCAAAAAGACAGGGCTGTCAGCTTATCAGGAAGCAATTCGCCAAAACTGTATCGTAGGGACCGGCCTCCCGGACGGTCCGGCGGGAGAAAATGCAAATTTGAGCTCACTTCAGGCTAATTTGGGATATAGCGCGAAATACGGCCTTTGCCCGCAGGGCGGACCGTCGAGGACGCCGGTCCCTACAAATACGCTATTTCAAATTACGTGCAGAAAAATGCGCCTTCATTGTTGAAGGCGCATTTTTGATTAAGGCTTTAATAATTTTCTTTCTTTTTCAGCGTGGTCCACATCATCATTATGGCGCAGGCCATGGAAATAACAAGACCGGCTCCCATGAGGGAGTAGCTGAGCATATAGAGATTGCCGTGGCGCTGGACATAGTATTCCATATATCCCGCAAGGCCCAGAGAGCCCAGATAAACCACCCAGAGGATAATGTGATAAAGCTTCAGTCTGTTGAACATTACGGAGCGGACACTGAGCCACACATAGGGGAAAACTATCATCACCGCTGCGAATATCTGCATAAGGCTTACAAAGCCGTTGGAGCGCATGAAGAGAGCGTCATAACGGGTGGAATCCAGAAGTATCTCCGTTGCGAAATAGAGTATGCTAAACAGGAAGAACACGTTTCCCGCAGCGCTCTTGCCGCTGCGCAGCACGAGGCGGGATATGTAGAAAAAGGCGGCCAGAACGATGATGAAGATGACAGCTGCAACCATGGCCTGAACGAAGAAGGTGGCAAAGCGCCATTCGGTGGCGCCGGAGCTTGCGTTAATAACAGCGGAGCCTATGGGCAGGCGGCGGTTGGCTTCGTTCTCAATAAATACCTTTCCTCTGTCAGCGTAGTTGAAAAGGAAGCTCAGTCTGCCCAGAGCGATTGCCAGAGCAGCGCCGGGGGCCATAATATCCAGCAGCTTGCCAAGATTGGGGGCAAGTCCGATGGCCCAGACTATCACTGCTGCCAGCAGGCAGCCGATGGCAAGGCCTATGAGGGAGAAGCCGCCCACGGAAAAATCGGTGAAGGCCTGAGCGAAGCTATCGTACTGGTCGGTGCGGCAGTACCAGTGGATAACCCGGGCAAAGACGCAGCCGAGGACCATGGCAACGGGCAATGTGACAGCAAGAGGAGTGGAGTAGCCCGGCTTTCTCACACTGAGGGCGAAGCACACCAGTATGGCGGCCACAATGGCCATAACGATTATGATGGAGGACCAGTTTATGACATAGTCCTCAAAAATATAGGCAATTTTGTTCATATTTCCACCTTTCAGTCCGGCATAGCCGTGGCGAAATAAATTATGTCGCTTATGTTGCGCTGCTCGCCGTAGTCAACGTTGTTGATAACGGCGTCATTCATTACAATGGTGCCCGTCTGTCCGCCGTCAAGGGTGTAGGCCTTGGGGCAGCCCATGTCCAGAAGGGTTTGGGCCAGCTGCCCCACGGTGGAGGCGGCTATATAGGGGCCCTCGTAGTTGACGGTTACAAGGAGATAATGCCTCTCGCCCAGCTGGGCTATGGCGGCACGGGAATATGTGTCGTGTATTTCTCCGATAGGATAGCTGTCGGGACAAACATTCACGCCGTCCTCAATGAGAACAGGGCCGAAGGAGAGGCTGAAAAGGATGTCCTTTTCCTTCACATAGGCCTCTGCGGCTGCCTGGTCCAGAATATCTCCCCGGCGTACAAAATTCAGGTCACCATTGGTGTCGATAAAGCAGCTGTCTATGTCCTTGCCTTCTGCCCGGTGTACGCCACGCTGATAGACCACGATGCCCATGGGGCGGAACTTATAGAAGTCGCCGCTCATGGCCACAACGGCGTTTACGGTGGCGGCCATATCGGAGGGGCGGTACTGTATGCCGGAGCCGAAGCTGTTGTCCGCCAGATAGCGGCGGAACTGGCTGGCATCAGCAATTTTTATCTCGGAGAAGGTGTAGCAGGCGCTGTTGATGGCCTGTTTCCATGTGATGGCCAGAATGGTCTCGTCCAGATAGTAGTTGACGCTGCTGCCGTTCATGAGAACGGTGTCGCTGCCAAAGAGAGTTTTCTCGCCCTCAAGCAGCTTTTCTGCGGAGGCTATCACGCTCTCAAGCTCGGCGGGGGAGGAGGCGGTGCCGAAAAGGCTTTGGTCAGGCTCGGGAGCCACCACAAGGTCCTCAGGCAGGGTGTAGACCTTTTTAATGGGAGTTATGCCCTCCAAAGCGTCGGCGGAGGAGTTGTTGACGAACATTCCGAACTTGCTCATTATGGAGGCGGAGACAGACTCATTTCCGGAGAGAGCCTCGCTTCCTGTGGAGCGAAGGAAAAATGCCAGCAGCAAGGCCATAAGCACAAGGCACAGGCAGGAAGAGATGAGCCTTGCTGCGTTCTTGAATTGTATCATTGCTGCCGCCTTTCTCAATAGGCGGTGTTGCCGGAGAGCACGGCAAAGAGCTCTTCGTCGGCAATAACCTTCCATTCCCCGCCGCTGTAGCGAAGGCGGATGGTGAGCTCTGTCTGAACATAGTGGCTTTCAGCATCGGCAAGAAGCTCTGCGGTGACTTCCTCAAGAGCGGCCATGGCAACCTCGGGGAGGTAGCTGCCGTCCTCGGCCAGGACTTCCTCGGCTCTCTGGGCCTTTTCAACGTACTGGGCAAGGCGGGCATTGGTGGCCTCCTGCTGCAGTGCGGTGATGGAGGGGAGGTCCAGATATGTAACGGTGAAAATCTGGCTTGCGTCTATGCTGTCCTCGGTGCAGCTGCCCTTTGCCTCATAGGAGAAGCTCTCCAGCAGAGCGTCATAGAGCATGGCGCCAAGAGCGTCCCCGGGCTTGGAGTCAAGGCCCAGAGTGCTGCTGCCCAGAAGGAGCTTTTCGGCCTCGCTGCTCTTGCCCTCAAGGGCCAGAGAGATGAACTCCTCGGCCACGATGGCGGGGTCGTTGCCCTCGTCCTTTATGATGGGCTTTGCCTGAAGGCCTCTGGCGCAGAGGATGATGGTGGCAATAATGGCTATAATACCGGCTGCACCCAGAATGAGGGAGAGAATGTTTCTCATATGGCCGGGCTTTTCATTGGAGTCTGCGGGCTTTTTCTTCTTTCTGGTGACCATACCCATGGCTATTGCCAGAATTGCGCAGGCTGTGACGCAGGCCACGAGGCGCAGAGCGTTTTCCTTGTCAGCGGGGTCTGTCTCGGGAACTTTTTCCGCGGGAGCGGGAGTGCTCTGGGGCTCAGACGTGGGCTGGGGAGCTTCTGTCTCCTGGGGCTCTTCGGCTTCTTCCTCGGCGCCGAGAGCGGCCTCGGCCTCCTTGCGGACGGCTACGGTCTCCTCAGTGTAGCCAACCATGAGGGCGCAGTATTCGCCCAGAATATCCTTGCCCATGGAGCAGTTATCGGAGAAAACAGCCAGGAGTATGGGGTCTTCGGTGTCCACTATACCCACGCAGTTGATGCAGTTGTGGCCGTCCTGAACATACCAGCCATACTTCTGAGCAATCTCATAGTCCTCGGTCTTCTGCTCAAAATACTCGCCGGGGGTGGCAAGGAGCATATTTTCCATAACACCGGGATAGCGTTCGGGATCGGCATAAAGGAGCTTCAGGCAGTACATCATCTCCTCTGCGGTGAACTCGTTGACGGTGAGGTAGGAAAATTCCACATCCTCTTCCTCAAGTCCTATGTAAGGCAGCATGGCCCGGCGGTAGGTGGGGTAGTCGCCAATGGCGTTTATGAGAATGTCGGTGTACTCGTTGTTGGAGTAACGCAGGCTGTATTCCTGAACAAGCTTGTAGCTGACGCCGCCGTAGGTGGTGTCCCAGTCTATCTCGCCATTATACAGCTTCTCTGCGTAGTACATATTAAGGGGCAGCTTTTTCAGGCTGGCGGCGGTCATGGCCTTGTCGCCCTGAAAATAGTGCTCCTCCTCCGTGACGGTGTTGTAGTAGGCAAAGCTTACGGTGTCTGGGTCTATCTTGTAGGCCTCCAGAAACTCATAAATAAGCTTTTCCCAGTCGGAAAGCTGGGAGATGTCCACCTCGGGACTGGGCGTGGCCACAGGGGGCAGGTCCGTATCCGTGCTGGGATAATCTATGTGGACAAGGTCCGTATCCGTAGCAGGGGAGGCCATAACGGCGGTGGAGCCCATAAGAATGAGAAGCGTCAGAAATACGCAGAAAAATCTTTTCACGGTGTTCCTCCAAAAAAGAGCATAGTTTGAGTTATTTTAACACTTTATAAATAAAGAAGCAAGGCTTCGACGGCATTATTAGGAAAAATGTTATATGCGGTATACTTATGCCTGGGAATATGTTATATTCGAACCAGAACAACAGAAAAGGCGGTGGAGAGAAAATGGACGGGGAGAGAATAATCGAGACCACGGGGCTTAATAACTGCGGAGGCCGCTGCCTCCTCAGAGCCCATGTGCGGGATGGCAGGATAATGAAAATGAGCACGGCGGGCCCCGATGAGACCGGTGACGTGCCTCTCGCAGCCTGCCCCAAGGGCCTTCACTGCCATGAGACCTTTCTGAGCGAAGACAGGCTTTTATACCCTATGGCCCGTGTGGGCGAAAGGGGGGAGGGCCGCTTTCGGCGCATAAGCTGGGAGGATGCTCTCAATACCATTGCCCGGGAGTGGATACGCATCCGGGATAGCTACGGCCCCGGATCCAGATATGTGAACTATGCGACGGGTATGTCCGGCCTTATTGATGGCCCCGGCCTTGCCCGCAGGCTGCTGGCTCTGGACGGTGGTTATCTGGGCCGCTATAATTCCTATTCATCTGCCTGTATGACCAAGTCTGCGGAGCTTATGTACGGCACTGCCATCACCGGTAACAGCCTGGAGAGCTGGCTGTCAAGCAAGCTTATTATCCTCTGGGGCCACAACCCCGCCGACAGCCGCTTCGACTGCGCCAGTATGCATTATCTTCAAAAGGCACGGGACAAGGGAATACCCATTGTGGTGGTGGATCCCCGCCGCAGCGCCACTGTGGACAGGCTGGGCGCGGAGTGGATACCTATCCGCCCTGCCACTGATGCCGCCATGCTGGATGCCATGGCCTATGTGATTTATACAGAAGGTTTACATAATCAAGAGTTTCTGGATCGCTGCTGCATAGGTTTTGACTCTGAGCATATGCCCGAGGGTATACCGGGCTCCGAGAGCTACCTCAGCTATCTTCTTGGAGATAGTGATGGCTGCCCCAAAAGTCCTGAATGGGCAGAGGCCATAACGGGAGTTCCGGCGGAGACAATAACTTCCCTTGCCCGGCGCTATGCCGCCGCGAAACCGGCAGCCCTGATTCAGGGCCTTGGTGCCCAGCGCCATGCCTATGGCGAGCAGGGTGCCAGAGGGGGCATGCTCCTTGCCTGCATGACGGGGAATGTTGGCCTATGGGGAGGCTGGGCCTGCGGCAACGGCTTTTATAAGGGTCACGAGAACCCCGTTTTCCCCAAGGTCAAAAACCCCTTCCCAATGTCCATTCCCGCGTTTACCTGGACTGAGGCGATTCTGAGAGGTCACGAAATGGGGCCTCTGGATGGTGTTGAAGGTGGAGAGCGCCTGCCCTCGGACATAAAAATGATAGTTAATCTGGCGGGCAACTGCCTGATAAATCAGCACAGTGATATTAACCGCACGGCTGAGATTCTGAAGGACACATCAAAGTGCGAATTTATTCTCTGCTCCGATATATTCATGACCCCCAGCGCCCGCTTTGCGGATATACTCTTGCCCGGTGTCTCGCCCCTTGAGCAGGATAATATAGCAATGCCCTGGCAGTACGGAGATTTTCTGGGCTTTGCCAGGATAATTGTGGAGCCCTTGGGTGAGTGCCGCTTTGAGTATGACTGGCTAAGCGAACTGGCGGAAAGACTGGGCCACGGCGAAGCCTTTACTGAGGGCAAAACTGCCGGGGACTGGCTGCAGCATATATATGAAGACCTGCGGCAGCGGGAGAGGGAGCTTCCTCCCTACGGGGACTTTTCCAAAGGCGGCATATTCTGCTATAAGGAGAATTCCCCCTTCGTTGCCTTTGAAAAGGAGTGTGCCGACCCGGAGAAACATCCCTTCAATACCCCCAGTGGAAAGATAGAAATATTCTCCCGAAAGGTTTACATAACCGAATACAAGGGCTTCTTCCCGGCCATACCCCGCTATGTGGAGCCTCCCGAGGGACCTCAGGATAAGCTGCGTGAACGCTGGCCACTTCAGCTTATAGGCTTCCATACCCTCCGCCGTGCCCACTCTGTCCATGACAATAATCCGGCACTTGAGTCCATGGAGCCGAGACGCATCTGGATTAATCCCCTAGATGCCAAAGAGCGCGGGATTAATCAGGGGGACAAAGTTCTTGTGAGCAACGACCGGGGACGGATAACAGTATCCGCTTATATTACGGAGAAGATAATGCCCGGTGTAACGGCGCTTTCTCAGGGGGCGTGGTACAGTCCTGACGCAGAGGGAGTGGACCGGGGCGGCAGCATCAATGTGCTCACAAGCCTGCGTCCTACCCCCTACGCCCGGGGCAACCCCCAGCATACGAATCTTGTGGAAGTTGAAAAAATACAGTAAAAGCACTGAAAAAAGGCTCCCCTTAAAAGGAGAGCCTATGGGGTGCCGCCCAAAAGTGTAGTTCTTTGACACAATGAAAAAAGCCCTTGACGCATGAGCGCCAAGGGCTTTTTTCATTTGGATTTGGGAGTGTAAGAAAAGAAAAAGAAGAGAGGAGGTGCAAACGTCACTTATCTTTTGGATAGGCTTCGTTGTTTGCATCTTTATATTATCCGAAGATTATGAAGGACAAATGAAGAAAAAATGAACGAATTTGAAACAAAATGCATCTATTTCGCCTCATTGTCCCCATTGGCATTCCTGCGTCTGTCCCGGAGAATAAGGAATATGCCCGCGACGGTGGAGACCATGGTGAAGCAGTCGAAGGCCACGGCCACATAGTTGAAGTGGACAAAGTCGTATATGAGCCAGAGAACCTGAGTGCTGATTATGACTATTTTCAGATAAACCTCGTTCTCCAGGTCCAGAAACCATGTGAAGAGCACAGCGGCCAGCAGGGGAAGCCAGTTTATAAAGCCGTTTCTGAGAGAGCTCAGGGAGAGCAGCAGCTGCAGCACTATGAAGAAGAGCTTGAGCCAAACGCTGTTTTTGAATTTGAAGAAGGCCAGATTGCGTAGTATGCTGACCACGTTTGCAATAAAGCCGCTGAAGCCGCCGAGGATGAGGTTGGAGGCTCCCTGCAGGGCGAACTGAACACACTGGACAGCCAGAATGCGGCGCTTTTGCTTAATAAAGCCTACCAGCACCATGAGGCCGCAGCCTGCAAAGGCGATGATATTACCGATGATGATATTCATTCAAAGGACCTCTTGGGGGATTATACTCTGTAAATGAGGCTGCCGTAGCTGGGATAGGGCCAGGCCTGCTTGCTAACCATGGTCTCAAGAGCGTCGGAGCTCTCACGTACCAGTGCCATGGCGGGGAGGACGCACTCTCTGTAGCTGAGAGCCCGGCGGGCCATGTCTTCAATGTCCGCGGTCTTTTCCCTGGCTTTGTCCAGCTTCTCGCATCGCTCATAAAGGCTGTCGCAGAGAGCGGAAACCTTGTCCAGCAGATCGGTCTCGGTTCTGTGGCTGAATTTGTGGTAGCCGCCTATGCTCTCCTTTGTGGCGATGGACCGGGCTATCATGCCGGAATAGTCGATGACTGCGGGGATAATGTCACGGCGGACCATCTCGCTCATAACGGCGGCTTCAATGTTTATCTGTTTGCAGTAGTTTTCCAGCAGTATCTCAACAACGGCGGCAACCTCTGTGCGGCTGAGAACGCCGTGGCGCTCCAGAAGCTCCACGTTCTTTTTGTCAAGGGCGTGGGGAATGGCTTCGGCGGAGGAGGGATAGTTGCTGAGACCACGATTGGCGGCCTCTTCCACCCACTCGCTGGAGTAACCGTTGCCGGAGAAGATTATTCTGCCGTGGCGGCGCATGGTCTGGGCGATGAGCTCCTGAAGAGCGGCATTGAAGTCGGGGGCCTTTTCCAGTATGTCCGCAAACACACGGAAGCTCTCGGCCACGGTGGTGTTGAGGATGGTGTTACAGTCGGATGCGGACATGCTTGAGCCGAGGGAGCGGAACTCAAACTTGTTGCCGGTGAAGGCAAAGGGACTGGTGCGGTTGCGGTCTGTGGTGTCCTTGGGGATGCCGGGGAGAGCGTCCGCGCCTATGCGCAGGGTTTCCTGCTTGTGCTTGCCGTAGCCCTTGCCGGCGGCAAAGCGGTTGAGAATATTTTCAAGGTCCTCGCCAAGGCACATGCTGATGATGGCGGGGGGAGCCTCATAGCCGCCCAGACGGTAGTCGTTGCCGGGGCCGGCTACGGAGAAGCGGAGAAGATCCTGATACTCGTCCACTGCCTTGATGACGGCGCAGATCATGGTGAGAAAGCGGGCGTTTTCAAGAGGGGTGGAGCCGGGGGAGAAGAGGTTGATGCCGGTGTCGGTACCAAGACCCCAGTTATTGTGCTTGCCGGAGCCGTTCACCCCGTCAAAGGGCTTTTCGTGCAAAAGGCAGGTGAGATTGTGGCGGCGGGCCACCTTTTTCATGACCTCCATGGTTATCTGGTTGTGGTCAACGGCTATGTTGCACTTGCAGAAAATGGGGGCCAGCTCATGCTGGGCGGGGGCGGCCTCGTTGTGCTCGGTCTTGGCCAGAATGCCCAGCTTCCAGAGCTCCTCGTTGAGCTCCTTCATAAAGGCGGCAATACGGATTTTGATGGAGCCATAGTAGTGGTCGTCCAGCTCCTGACCCTTGGGAGGCCGTGCGCCCAGAAGGGTGCGGCCTGTGTAAATAAGGTCCTTGCGCTTATCGTAGCGCTCGTGGTCTATGAGGAAATATTCCTGCTCAAGGCCCACGGTGGGGATAACTCTTTCGCACTCGGTGCCGAAAAGGCGGAGAAGACGCATGGCCTGGGTGTTCAGAGCTTCCATGCTTCGAAGCAGGGGAGTCTTTTTGTCCAGGGCGTGGCCGCCGTAGGAGCAAAATGCGGTGGGAATGCAGAGAACGCCGTCTTTGATGAAGGCGTAGCTGGTGGGGTCCCATGCGGTGTAGCCTCTGGCCTCGAAGGTTGCACGAAGACCGCCGGAGGGGAAAGAGGAGCCGTCGGCCTCGCCCTTTATAAGCTCCTTGCCAGAGAATTCCATGATAACGCCGCCGTTGCCGTCGGGGGAGATGAAGCTGTCGTGCTTCTCGGCGGTGTAGCCGGTGTGGGGCTGGAACCAGTGGGTGTAGTGGGTGGCACCGTGGTGTACGGCCCACTCCTTCATACCGTTGGCCACAGCATTGGCTATGTCAAGATTCAGGGGAGCGCCGGAAACTATTGCACGCTTTAGCTCCTCGAATACTTCCTTGGAGAGGTATTGGCTCATTGCCTTTTCGTTGAAAGCCATGGAACCAAAAATTTCAGGTAAATTTTTCATCTCTATATCTCCTTAAAGAGGGGATTTTTTCATTATGGCAAAGCGGCGGGGATATTTTTTCGGAGTAGGGGATACCTTGCGTATAAGCACTATGTTGTGCCTCAGCTCGGTGCCGGGCACTTCGTATTCAAACACCCGCTCAAGCTTTCCGCCCAGGATGGAAATGGCCTTTTTCGCCTCATCTATCTCTTCGGCCGCAGCGGGGCCCTTGAGGGCCAGAAAAGCGCCGCCCACCTTCACATAGGGCAGGCAGAATTCGCAGAGCATGGAAAGCCTTGCAACTGCACGGCTTACGGCGAAATCGAAGCTTTCCCGCAGTTCGCCGGGCTCCTCGGCTCTGCCGTGGACAAAGTTCACATCTTCAAGCCCTGCCTGAGAGCAAACATCCTGCAAAAATCGGATGCGCTTATCCAGACTGTCCAGCAAGGTGAGAGAAATGGATGGCTCCATTATCTTCAGGGGCAGGCCGGGAAAGCCCGCACCTGTGCCAACGTCGATAAGCTTTTTCCCTGCCATGTCGGCAATGAGCAGGGGAGCGGAAGAGTCCAGAAAATGGAGTCTGGCGCAGTCGGCTTCGCCGGAAATGGCGGTAAGGTTCATCACCTTATTTTTCTCCTCCAGCAGCTCATAGTAAAGCCGGAAATGTTCTATGGATTTTTCGTGGGGCGTGAGGCCCATGGCCTCAAAGCCTTCGGTGAGTATTTTCTCAAGCATGGCAGGCTCCAAAACATTAAAAATTTCAAAAAAACAAAAGGATAGGCAATTTTTAGCCTATCCTTTATTTTAACACAATATGTTCTCTTAAATCAAGCGTAGAAGTAGTGTTCTCCTATGCTAAGACGGAAAACACGGTAAGTGTCAAACCATGCGGAGCTGGAAATGCTGGGATTGAGGAAGAAAAGACTGTCGCCCACGGTGTTGCAGCCTTCAAGACAGAGCTTTGCTGCAAGAATGCAGTGGGGAGCGGGCTGAGAATATATGCTGCCATTGTCCACAACGGAGAACTGACCCGGCTGGAAGATAACGCCGTAGACGCTGTCGGGAAAAGCGCCGTTGTCGCTGTGAGCACGGTTGAGCACCACGTTGCCCACGCCTATCATGCCTGCCATGGGCTGATTTCCCGACTCGGCGTAAATTACCCGGCTGAGCCAGTAAAGGTCCTCGGCGTTATAAAAGTCGTCTCCGTGAACGATCATGTCACCGGTTTCGTGGCTGAGAGCAATGAGGGGCTCTCCGTTTTCAACGTGCCAGCTTAAAGAGGCAGCGAAGGCCTTTGCCAGAGGACGGATGGGGGCGTATACATCGCCGTCAATGTTGTAGACACCGCCGTGAAGATACAGGCAGCGCTCGTTTACAAGGAGGTAGTGCTCGGCGAGATTCATGGAAAGAAGCTCTTCTCCGGAGCTTACAGACAATGTGGCGTCGTTGCTGCTCCAGCGCAGGGAGCAGTCCCGGC
Organism: Oscillospiraceae bacterium; assembly: GCA_045532145.1. GTDB lineage: Bacteria > Bacillota > Clostridia > Oscillospirales > Oscillospiraceae > SIG459. Next base: position 3,431 of record JAZSFJ010000027.1, on the reverse strand, counting down.
CAAGCATCTTCTCGCAAAAATCGTCTATGGGCACATAGCTGGTGCCTCTGGTTTTAAGGGCCTCGCCCATATATTCGCCGTTGAGATAAATGGGAACGCTCTCGAAGCTCTCGCGGGAAAGATTCTGAATGTTGGCGCCCTCGAGAAAAACGCCGGCAGCGGAAAGGCACATCGTCAGCATCAATACGGCGGTACAGATAAGGGCACACAGGGCTTTGAACTTTCTGCTCATAACTATACTCCTTTGAATGATAAAAATGCACAAAACAAAGAGCTTATCTTTGTGCTTAAATTATATTCTGGGGAGTTCTCTTAAATCAAGCTACAACTTGCACAAAATGCACAACTAGATTTTTGGGAAAATAAATAAACATACTATATGTTGTATTTAAGTGCGTTTCGACGCGGGCAAACACTAAATCTTGTGTTGTGCAAATAGACAAAAAGCAAAAACGGCGTCATTCTGACGCCGTTTTTACCTGAAATTGACACGAGTTTATTTAAATAATAAATAATTATGTCAACAGGAAATTCCCCAAAGTGGGGAATCAAAGCTGATTATTGTAGCTTTCAAGGCCTTTTGCGATCTGATCAGGGCAGCTGGTGGGTTTCATGCCGCAGCGAATGCCATTGAGACGCTCAATAACCTCATCCACGCTCATGCCCTTGAGAAGGGCAGCGATGCCCTGTAAGTTGCCGTGGCAGCCGCCCATGATGCGGACGTTGAGGACCTTGCCATCTTCAATGTCAAAAACGAACTGGCGGGAGCATACGCCTCTGGGGTTATAGATAAATTCCATAATTATTCACCTCATAGTTTGATTTCCACCATATTATACTGTATTTCTCTCCAAAAGAAAAGAGCGCAGAACATATTTTTATTCCTCTGAGCATAGCTTTAATGGACGATACTTTGAAAGAGTGAAGGGCGGTGGCGTTTAGGTGAGAAAGAGCGTTGCTTCTATGCTGCTTTGTCTGTGCGCAATGCGCCTTGCGGTGGTGGCCGGAGCAGAGGAGAGTATAAGAAACTGGGTGGGGGAGCTGGAGCGGGAAATGGGTGCCGAGCAGACGGAAACAGCGGTGACCGAGCCAATGAGCGAACTGGCGGAAGTGGGGACTATAGACTTGGTTCCGGTGGTATTTTACAGAGAAAGTGGTGAATCGGCTCTAAATCTCGGTGAAGAACAGGGGGCGGAGGTTCTGGAAACCAGCTTTCTCAGCGAGCTGAGCATAAAAAACGACAGCTCCCAGGAAATAGATGCTCTGGCTCTCCTTGCTCAGGGACCGGCCCTGAGCCTTTCCGCCGAAGGACCGCAGATACTTATTATCCACACCCATGGCAGCGAGGCCTATACTCAGTCGGGGACGGACCTTTATGTTGAGTCCGACCCATATAGAACAGAGGATTTAAGCCGGAATGTTGTAAAAGTGGGGGATGTGCTCACCGAAGTGCTTCAAAGCAAGGGTCTCTCAGTCATCCATGACAGGGAAATATATGATTATCCCAGCTACACAGGCTCCTATTCCCGCTCCGGGGCGGCGGTGGAGAAGTATCTGAAAGAGTACCCCGGTATAAGCGTGGTCATCGACCTGCACAGGGACGCATTGGGCAGCGGGGATACGGTGTATAAAACCCGGGCGGAGGCCTCTCTGGGGGACTGCGCCCAGGTTATGCTGCTGGTGGGTACGGGGGAAAAGGGGCTCTACCACCCCCTTTGGCAGGAAAATCTGAGACTTGCGCTGTATCTGCAAAACGCAATGGAGAGCGCCTATCCCAGTCTCGCCCGCCCTCTCTCCCTGAAAAGCGAGAGATATAACCAGCATCTCAGCACCGGCTCGTTGATAATAGAGGTGGGCAGCACGGGCAATACCCTTGCCGAGGCCATCAGGGCCGCAGAGCTTTTCGGTGATTCCGCCGGGGATGCTCTGGCGGCGCTTATTGAGGAATAAATGAATAAAAGGAAGTCCCTCCCGGTGATAATATAGCTGAAAACCAATTATACGGGAGGAACAGTTTTATGAAGATATGCGATATTATGACCGATGGGGCTGTGAGTATTGGACCCCATGAGCCTGTCAGTGCTGCAGCGAGACTCTTGAAAAGCAAAAATATAGGAGCTCTGCCTGTGTGCGACGGGCAGGGAAAGCTCCGGGGGATGCTGACGGACCGTGACATTGTTATCCGCTGCGTTGCTGCAGGGGAGGACCCCGCAGGAGTCAAAGTGGAGGAGATAATGAGCCGTGGCGTGGTGTTCGCCGGACCCTTTGACGAGGTGGAGCACGCCGTGCGCCTTATGAGCGAAGACCAGGTTCGCCGCATTCCCGTTGTGGACTCCGGAAGGCTTGTGGGCATGGTAAGTCTCTGCGACATGGCCCGCAATTGCAACTGCGACATGGAGGCCGCCGAGGCCCTTGCAGAGATAAGCTCCAATTTGAAAAGAAAGTAATTATTATAAACATGACACCCCCTGCGTCACGATGTGAAGAAGGGGGTGTCATGTTCATTATTAAGAATATCAGTTATTCTTGAAAAATTCCTCGAAATAATCTCTTTCGGCCTGTTCGTTTCTGGCCTGAGCGGGGGTCTTCTCGGGAACGGAGCTTATCTCGGGATCGCGCATATAGCTGACGGCGGGACGGGCGGCGGGATTCACAGGGCGCTGCTGCTCTTCCTGTTTGCGCAGACGGTCCTCCCGCTCAAGGCGCTCTCTGCGGGCGCGCTCCAGACGGGCCTGACGCATGGCTTTGCGATGGCGTTCGCGGCGAATCCGGTACATCACAACAAGGGCGATATAGGCGACGAGGATGATGATAACGCCCCAGAAGATGAGTTTGAAGACGGTGGATTCGGTGGTTTCCTTTATCTGGGCCTTGAGATAGTCTCCGCGGGAGAGGTCAACGCCGGCGGCAGCTACCAGATTCACGGTGCCGTAATTGATGCCGTTTTTGGTGAGAGTGACCTCGCCCAGCTTTTCTCCGGCGCTGATGGGGGCCATGAGAGGCTTGGAAGCGTCGCCGTTAGAATAGCTTACGCTGAGACTGAACTCGGAGAAGTCGGAGTCGTTGGGGAGCAGGGCGGAAATGGAGCTCTCGGGACGGAGGCTTACGCTGTCCGCGTTGGAGCCCATTTCAACCTCCAGACTTGTGATGGCATCGGTGGAGCGAAGGACCTCGCGGTAGCTGAAGTTATTGAAGACCCAGTCATAGAGCTTGATAGAGTCGGAGAAGTTGGAATATTCGGGGGTGGGGCCGGGCCAGGTCTCGGCTCCGCCGAAAACTGCTGCCAGAAGCTGGATGCCGTCCTTCTCTGCGGTGGAGATGAGGCAGTAGCCGGCGGCGTTGGTGTGGCCGGTCTTCATGCCGTTGGCATACTGGTAGAGGTACTGGCTGCCGTAGATGCTGTCGGTGCAGAGGAGGGCGTTGGAGTTTTT
>JAZSFJ010000004.1:0-3981 GCA_045532145.1 Oscillospiraceae bacterium | reverse complement strand
GTCCGCCTCCCTCTTCCTCCAGGTTCCCAAAGAGCTCTATGAAGAGAAGGTCAAGGACATCTATATCCGCGCCATCACCGACACCTTCGGCGATGTGCCCTACTCCGTCATCAACGACGGCGACGTTTCCGCTCTCGCAGGCGCAATGAGCCTTGGCGAGAACAGCGTTCTGGGTATCGCCATGGGCACCAGCGAGGCCGTTGGCTATGTTGACGACGAAGGCCGCATCACCGGCTGGCTCAACGAGCTTGCCTTCGTCCCCGTGGACGCAGCTCCCGACGCCATGCGCGACGAGTGGAGCGGCGACATCGGCTGCGGCGTCAAGTATTTCTCTCAGGACTCCGTAATCAAGCTGGCTCCCAGAGCCGGTATCGAACTGGACGAGAGCCTCTCCCCCGCCGAGAAGCTGAAGGTTGTCCAGAAGCTCATGGCCGAGGACGACGAGCGTGCCGTGAAGGTATATGACTCCATCGGCGTTTATCTTGGCCACACTCTCGCTTACTACTTCGATCTCTACGGCTGCAAGCACGTTCTGCTGCTGGGCCGCGTTATGTCCGGCAAGGGCGGCGACCTCATTCTTGAGCGCGCCAAGGCAGTTCTGGCCGACGAGTATGCCGACATCGCTGATAAAATCAATCCCACTCTTCCCGACGAGAAGTTCCGCCGCGTAGGCCAGTCCATGGCCGCCGCCAGCCTCCCCGAGAGCAAGTAAAAAGAAAGCGGCGCCAATAAAGCCTTCCCCTGGGGGAAGGTGGCATTTGCAAAGCAAATGACGGATGAGGGAATGGCTTAAGCTAATTTAAGTTTTTCCCTCATCAGTCAGCCTCACGGCTGACAGCTGTCTCGCTGCGGCTCGGTCACGCCGCGGCTCTGACATGCCCCCGGCATGTCATTCACTACCGCGGCGACACTTCGTTACCCCGGGGGAAGCCTTATAATGTAAGGAGATTTAATCATGCTCATAAAAAACGCAAAGGTTTTCATCGGCAGAAGCTTTGTTGAGGCCGATGTTGAATTCGATAAGACCATTCTGGCTGTGGGTAAGCTCTCCGGCGAGGCCGACATAGACGCCAAGGGCGCATATCTCGTCCCCGGTTTCGTGGATATCCACACCCACGGCGCCATGGGCGAGGACTTTTCCGACGGCATTGCCGAGGGAATGCAGCCCATGGCCGACTACTACGCCGCCCACGGCGTAACCAGCTTCCTTGCCACCACCATGACCCTCAAGGAAGAAGTCCTGACCCCCGCCATGAACGTCATCCGTGACTTCAAGGGCAAGGGCGGCGCCAAGTGCGCAGGCGTGCATCTGGAAGGCCCCTTCCTTGGCTATGCCAAGCGCGGCGCTCAGGCTGCCGAGAACCTCCACGCCCCCGACTGCGCCATGTTCGATCGCCTCAACGCAGAGAGCGGCAATAAGGTGCGCCTTGTCACCGTGGCCTGCGAAGAGCCCGGCGCTATGGACTTTATAAGCCATGTGGCTAAATATGCCACCGTCAGCCTTGGTCACACCTCCTGCAACTATGACCAGGCTATGGAGGCCTTTGGCCGGGGTGCAAGCCACGCCACCCATCTTTTCAACGGCATGGACGGACTCCACCACCGCACCCCCGGCATCGTGGCAGCTGCCATGGATGCTGATGCCAGCGTGGAGCTCATCTGCGACGGCCTGCACATCCACCCCGCCGTTATCCGCCTTGTCCACCGTCTCTACGGCACCAGGCTGAACCTCATTTCCGACTCACTCCGCTGCGCAGGTATGCCTGACGGCGACTATATGCTGGGCGGCCAGCCCATCACCATGAGTGGCGGCAAGGCCACCCTCACCGGCACCAGCACCCTCGCCGGCTCTTCCATCTCCATGCTGGACGCCGTGCGCAATGTTGTCCGCTTCGGCCTGCCCCTTGCCGATGCTGTCTACTGCGCCTCCACCGCCCCTGCCGATGCAGTGCGCCTTTACGATATAGGCCGCATCTCCGCCGGCTGCGCTGCCGACCTGCTGCTCCTTGGCGAAGATCTGGAGCTGAAGGCCGTTTTTGTTGACGGCGAGAGCCAGAAGATATAAAATCAAAACCGCAGAGATGCTTTGCCAAGCCATCTCTGCGGTTTTGTGCGTTTTCAGCTTGCTTTCGAAGAAAGCATATCGCAGGCGAAGCCTATATCGTATGCCACGCATATATCGCACGCATAGCGTATATCACCTGTCATTGCGATATTTTTCCTTCGGAAAAGCGATATTGGCCCCGTGGGACCAGCGATATATTGCCTTACAATGCGATATATTGCTTTGCAATGTATTTCTAGGAGACCTCCACCATGTACTACACACCCCGAAAACTCGAAAAGTGCTTCGACATCACGGAGCTATACTCCGTCCACTATTTTGAATACTCCAGCTCCTACACCTTCATAGGCGAGGACCACGATTTCTGGGAGCTTGTATATGTGGACTCCGGCTCCATACTGGTCACTGCCAGCGAGGAGTGCCGTGCCCTCAGCCGGGGACAGCTTATACTCCACCCTCCCGGTGAGTTCCACGCCCTTGCCGCCAACGGCCTTGAGGCTCCCAACCTCGTGGTCATAGGCTTTGGCTGCCAGAGTCACCTTATGGACTTTTTCCGGGGCTACACCGGTTTTCTGGGTGCTGCGGAGCGGGCTTTGCTGGCCCGGGCGGTGGAGGAAAGCCGCATGGCTTACCTGACTCCTCTGGATGACCCGAGCACCAGAAGTCTCCAGCCCAGACCCGATGCCCCTGCCGGCTCCGAGCAGCTGATAAAGGCCGCTTTGGAGGAACTGCTGGTTCTTCTCTACCGCCGGGGCGGAAGCACCGCGGCTGGGGACAGCGGGAAGCTACGGGGCGGAAGCACCGCTGCCGAGGCCATCAAGGAATATCTTGAGCAGCGCCTCGACCAGCCCCTCACCGTGGAGCAGATATGCCGGGATAACATGATAGGCCGCAGCCAGCTGCAAAAGCTTTTCCACGACGAAACGGGAGGCGGCATCATGGAATACTTCTCCGCTCTGAAGATAAAGGCTGCCCGACGTATGATAAGGGAGGGACGGCTGAACATGACCCAGATAGCCCTCCGGCTGGGCTTCCAGTCCGTTCACTATTTCTCCCGCCGCTTCAAGCAGCTTACGGGCATGAGCCCCAGCGAGTATGCCGAGAGCGTAAAGATGCTGGCAGAGGCAAACCACAGCCTATCGGATAATCGTACAAACAATTTGTAAAATTAACTATTCCCTTTTTTCTGTAAATATTATATAATGAATAAGTTGACAAAATAACAAACAAATCTGACTACTGAAAGGAAGATCGGCCATGTCCATTCTTGTTACCGGTGGCGCCGGATACATCGGCAGCCACGCCTGCGTTGAGCTCATTGAGGCTGGCTACGACATTATTGTTGTGGATAACCTCTCCAACTCCTGCGAGGAATCCCTCGCCCGCGTAGAAAAGATCACCGGCAAAGCCATCCCCTTTATCAATACCGAACTCTGCGACGAGGCCGCCACCGAGGCTGTCTTTGAGCAGTATCCCGACATCGAGGCCGTCATGCACTTCGCCGGTCTCAAGGCCGTGGGCGAGAGCGTTGCAAAGCCCCTGGAGTATTACTCCAATAACCTTATCAGCACCCTGAACCTGCTGAACGTCATGCGCCGCCACGGCGTTAAGAACTTCGTGTTCTCCATTTCTGCCACCGTTTACGGCGACCCCGCCAGCGTCCCCATCAGCGAGGACTTCCCCACCGGCGGCACCACCAATCCCTACGGCACCACCAAGCTCTTCATTGAGCGCATTCTCATCGACTACTGCAAGGCCGATCCCAGCCTGAACGTGGCTGTGCTCCGTTACTTCAACCCCATCGGCGCTCACGCAAGCGGCCTCATCGGTGAGGACCCCAACGGCATCCCCAATAACCTTGTGCCCTATATCGCACAGGTGGCTGTTGGCAAGCTCAAGGAACTCCATGTTTACGG
>JAZSFJ010000077.1:0-27487 GCA_045532145.1 Oscillospiraceae bacterium | reverse complement strand
TATAAGTGCGCCTGCGGCCACAGCTATATCGATGCGTATGTGGACGCACTGGGCCACAAGACGGTATACGATGATGGCCGCGCAGCCAGCTGTACCGAAACCGGTCTTACTGCCGGAAGTCACTGCTCTGTCTGCGGAGTGGTCATCAAGGCACAGGAGAATGTGCCCGCATGGGGCCACAAGTGGGACGAGGGAACTGTTACCAAGCCCGCAACGGAGAACACGGAGGGCGTCATGACCTACATCTGCAATGTCTGCGATGAGACCAAGACCACTTCCATCCCCGTTACCGGCCATACCCACAAGTATGAGGCCACGGTCACTGCCCCCACCTGTACCGAAGAGGGTTACACCACTTATAAGTGCGCCTGCGGCCACAGCTATATCGATGCGTATGTGGATGCACTGGGCCACAAGATAGTCAATGATGATGGCCGTGAGGCCAACTGCACCGAGGCCGGTCTCACTGCCGGAAGCCACTGCTCTGTCTGTGGAGAGGTGATAAAGGCACAGGAGACCATTCCCGCCATTGGCCACAGCTGGAACAAGGGAAGCTGGCTTGTGAGACCCACCACAAAGGACAAGGGAACCATAAAATATGTCTGCACCGTCTGCGGTGAGAGCCGCGAGGAGAGCATTGACCCCATACCCGCCCCCGGATTCAAGGATGTGCCCGATGGCTCCTGGTTCTATGAGAGTGTGGCATGGGCTGCCTATGAGGACATCACCACCGGCATAACCGAAGATCTCTTCGGACCCAACGGCGGATGCACCCGCGCCCACGCAGTAACCTTCCTCTGGAGGGTGGCAGGCTGCCCCGAGCCCAGGGTAGAAAGCTGCTCCTTCGTGGATGTGGCTCCCGGAACTTACTACTACAAGGCTGTCCTTTGGGCAGCGGAGCAGGGTATAACCATCGGTACTTCCGAGACCACCTTCTCTCCCAATGACACATGCACCCGCGCTCAGATTACCAGTTTCCTCTGGCGTGCCGCGGGTAAGCCTCAGCTTGAGGGCGTGCTGCCCTTTGAGGATACCCCTGAAGGCACATGGTATGCCGAAGCCGTCCTCTGGGCGGTGGAGAGCGGGGTCACCACGGGTATAAGCGATAAGCACTTTGCCCCCAATGCCCCCTGCACCCGTGCCCAGATAGTCACCTTCCTCTGGAGAGCTACCGCTACTGAGGCCTAAGGGTGAGAAACAAGCAAAACAAATAACAAAAGCGACACTCCTGAATTCCTTTTGGATTCAGGAGTGTCGTTTTTACAGGGTGCCAAAGAAGTGCAACGCCACTTCTTTGACACCCTGTAAACTCCTGGGTAATAGCCCACGGTTCATATATATTGTATAATAATGGTCTTCTGTACAGGCGGCAGGGGGGGCGTGCGGCTATAGCCCTTGGCTTGTTTCGGACTTGCCCGACCCAAGGCAAAAACAGGAAACCGTTTTTTGCCGATAGCACTTGAAAAAAGTTTGGAAATATTATAATCTAAGACAAAGTGAAAAAAAGACGCTTCACTGTTTCTTGCGAAACAACACCCCAAAGGGAAAGGAAGGGTAATACATCATGAAAATCAAAGCAGGAAAATTGCTGACTGTACTCCTGGCTGTGTGCATGCTCGTGTCCATGATGAGCATGACCGCCATGGCAGACTCTCAGGAGACCACCTATTTCAAGCTCTGGCTTGAAAGCGACGAAACCGGAGAGGACTACTATGTTATGAGCGATGAGTCCAGTCATTATCTCACGGAGGACACGCTCCTTCTGCCTGAGGTAGTTGCGCTTCTCAACGAGAACTACCACGGAAACGGCAATATCTACGGCTTCAATTCCCCCGCAATGCGCGACATCACCGACGAGGGCATTGAGGCTTACCGCACTTCTCCCGAGGCATGGGCTCAGTATGTGGACAAGTACTACACCGACGTCACCCCCGTGTCCGGCGACGTGGATGCCAAGGCCATACTTCGCGACAAGGACTCCACTCTGGGCGACCTGCTCCCCAATCTGGAGCATAAGTTCAGCTTCAAAAATACTGTTGAGGGCGATCCCAAGTGCGGCGTTACCTACACTCTCACCATCGTGAGAGAGCGCCCCGCTCTTGAAAAGGGGGATCACACCGCCTACATCACCGGTTATCCCGACGGCAGCGTTCACCCCTCCGCCAACATCACCCGCGAAGAAGTGGCTGCTATCTTCTACCGCCTCATGACCGAGGAGAGCCGCAGCAAGTTCGAGACCACTGAGTGCTCCTTTGCCGATGTCTCCGCTACCCGCTGGTCCCGCACCGCCATTGCCACCCTGGCTGCGGCCGGAGTTATCACCGGACGTGATGCACAGACCTTCGATCCCGCTGCCAAGATCACCCGTGCTGAGTTCGCTGCCATTGCAGCCCGCTTCGACGTTATCACCTACGACGGCAAGAACCTCTTTGAGGACATTGACGGCCACTGGGCAGCTTCCTACATAAACAAGGCAGCCATCCGCGGCTGGGTAAAGGGCGACGCAGGCACCTTCATCTTCCGTCCCGATGACGCCATTACCCGTGCCGAGGCTGTGACTCTGGTAAACCGCGTTCTGGACCGCGCTCCTGAGACCGCTGACGACCTTATGGATGGCATGATCAGTTTCACCGATAACACCGATACCGGCGCATGGTATTATCTGGCCATTCAGGAGGCTGCCAACAGCCACAGCTACGACCGCAAGGACGACGATAAGCACGAAAGCTGGTCCCAGCTGCTGAATTGAGGGCTGAAATAAAGAAAAAACAGATATGAAACATTTATGAAATATATCCGAAATAACTCTGAAACAGGATGGGAAAATGAACAAATTGGTCTAAATTGGCATACTGTGTGGTTATGTCAACAAAAAGGGCTAAATTGGGCTTTTCTGTCAGAAAAATAGTGCGAAATGCACAGAAAGCCACTGAGTTCGATAGAGTTTTTTGGGAAGTATTTTATAAAAACCAGTTGCATAAACTTGAAAACTATGGTACTATAATAACCGGTTTAGTGTGCGGAAAATGCGCTCTGAACCCGTTGCCCGTTTCCGGTATAGAGGACAGCCGGAGGCGGTAACAATGTACAACCACGGCGGAAGCCGTTCAATAACTAATTGGAGGCAAAAGTATGAAAAAAAGACTCATCAGCCTGGCTCTCGTGCTTGTTCTGGCACTGAGCCTTCTCCCCGTTGCCGCTCTGGCAGCTGACTATGATGACTTTACCGACCTCAAGCAGAACGTTTGGTATACTCCCTATATCAACTTCGTTCTCGAGAAGGGCTACTTCATCGGTATGTCTGACACTGAGTTCGCTCCCAACGGCACCATGACCCGCGCAATGTTCGTTACCGTCATCGCCCGTATGGAAGGCGCTGAGATCGATGATTCCATCGAGCCCAGCTTCCCCGACGTTAAGGCTAATGCATGGTACACCGGTTCCGTCGAATGGGCAGCTGCCAACGGCATCGTTGAAGGCTACGAAGACGGCACCTTCCGTCCCGGCAACTATGTTACCCGTCAGGAAATGGCCGCTATCATGGACCGCTACATCAACTGGCGCGTTCTCGAGACCGGCGACTCTGTTGTTCCCGGCGACAAGGAAGTAGTTTTCGCTGACCAGGACGAAGTTGACAAGAGCTGGGCAGCAGAGACCATCAAGGCCTGCGTTTCTTACGGTCTTCTCGAAGGTTATCCCGATGGCACCTTCGGTGGCAAGCGCAACTCCACCCGTGCTGAAGTTGCTGCTGTTATCGAGCGTCTTGACTGGATCATCCACGGCAAGGACCACATCTACAGAGCTGTTCTGAACATCACCGACTCCATCAAGGAAGTCACCACCAAGACCGTTGTCAAGGCTGAGGATCTCTCTGCTGAGTACAAGGATTACATCACCACTCTCGACAAGCTGGTCGACGACATCAAGGTTGCTGACTACATCGACGCTACCCTCGTTGTTGGCGAAAACGTTGACGGCACCCGCGTTGTCACCGCCGAAGCCAAGACCACTCTGAACGAGAACACCATCTACAACCTCGTTAAGGTTGTTTCCTCTTACGCTGTTACCCTCTACGGCGAGGGCAACCAGGTCACCTATGACGGTGTCAAGGAGATCGTTAACGCTGTTAAGGAAGACGTTTCCGGCCTGAACCTCGGCTTCCTCTCCGAGATGGAAGTTTGCGAGATCGCTGAGCTCATCTACAGCACTGTCAGAGGCAAGACTGCTGACGTTTGGACCTCCAACTTCAAGGGCGCAAAGGGCTACTACACCGGCGATATCACCGTTGCTGTTGGCGACTACAGCTACGTTATCGTTGTTGACGAAGAGACCGGCGTAAGCTTCCCCGACTGGAAGGCAGCTGCCAAGGGCTTCGCTGTCGCTCTGGCTAAGGAAGTCGGCAAGAGCTTCCTTGCTCAGGCTAAGGATTACACCTCCAGCCTCACCGATATCGGCGCTGTTATCGATATCACCTTCTCCGCTGGCGCATACAAAGAGGACACTGACCTCTACGCTTACAACTACCCCGTAGACATCTCCCTCACCTTCGCAAACGAGATCGACACCTTCCAGTACAAGATCAATGACGGTGTCTATGTAAAGGCTTACTTCTCTGAGGCTGCTCAGAGCCAGTTCAAGTCCAAGGCTACCGCTGCTATCGACGCTATCGTTGACAGCGATGCATTCCAGAGCGAGTTCAACCCCGCTATCGAGCAGGCTAAGGAAAGCGAAGAGTTCGTCGCTATCGTTGACGTTATCGCTGAGGCTCAGGGCGAAGAGGCTGCCAACAAGATCGTTGACGGCTACATCACCGAGTGGGCAAAGGCCAATGCTACCAGCAAGGTCGCTGGCGACGGCGAGTGGAAGAACGAGTCCATCTATGACCTGGCTTACGTTATCGGCGGCGAGATCTATGGCTATGTTGAGTCTGAGCTCGATGCAAGAGGCCTCGAGATGAAGGCTGGCATCACTCCCGAGCAGCTGAGAGCCAACATGGAAACCGCTGGCGTTACCGTTGACGTCGATCCCGCTCTCGAGAGCTACGTTATCGGCGTTATCTGCGACAAGAGCAATGCTGAGAAGGACGTTGAGACCAGCTACGCTGAGGAAGCTGCTCCTGCAATGAAGGAGTATGTTGACGCCACCGTTCCCGCTGCCCTCGAGGAGAACGAGCAGTTCAACAAGGCTCTCGATCTCGCTGAGAAGGTTCGCACCGCTCTCGAGTCCGTTGAGAACCTGACCTCCATCCGTCTTGGCAACGTCGCTTCCATCCTCCGCAACGACACCATCCAGGCATTCGTTGCTGAGCAGGGCGCTGACAGCGTTGTTGCAAGATTTGCCAAGTACATCGAGAAGGTTCCCGCAAAGGCTGCTGTCGTATTCGCAGGCTGCACCATCAATGAGGAAGCCGTTATCGCCATCAAGGATGCCACCACTGTTGCTGAGCTCTGCGACATCATGGCTGACATTCTCGAGGAGACCGGTCTTGCTGACCTCACCCTCGCTGACTTCGCTCCCGAAGCCGGCCAGAATCTCACCGTTTCCTACGGCGAGAAGTCTGCTACCCTCAACATCGTTGTTGAGTTCGAGCAGTAAGAACCAATAAGGGAAAGCTTTATTAACTGACACATAATCAGGGGCGTCCCGGGGCGCATTATTGCGCTCCGGGCGTTCCGCTATCCGGGTATAATTTCGGGTATTGGGATAAGGGCGAAAAGTATGATTTTTTGTCTTTATCCGGGTATCCATTGATGCCGGTGGGCTTTTTTTGACCTTACAGGAGATAGAAAATGAACGAAAGACTGCTTCAATGCTTGCTTGAAAACGGCGCCCTGCTTCCCGAACAGGTGGATGCACTCCGCAAGGAATACCGGGAGACACGCAGAAGCGTTCGTGAGCTTATTATCGAAAAAGGGCTTGTAACGGAAGAGGTTTTGATAGACGCTCTTTCCGAGGTATCCCGCCTGCCAGTTGTTCGTCTTTTTGAGCAGGAAATACCCTTCGAGGTCCGCGGCCTTATAAGAGGCGATCTTCTCCGCAACTACATAATGATGCCCTTCGATTTCGACCCCGAGGACAAGGGCACGCTGTATCTCGCTATCAATGATCCCATGAACATGAAGGGCAGAGATGTTGCGGCTCTCAACAGCAAGTGCCGCATTAAGCCCTTCCTTGCCACCACCAATGATATTCTGGTGGCTGTTGACCGCTACTTTGGCGGCGACGAAATGCGCGAAGCTGCCGAGATGTACACTCAGTCCAACGAAGAGGATCTGAGCGTAGAGGAGCAGTTGATGCAGGAGGACATCAATAATTCTCCTGTTGTTATGATGGTGAACTCCCTCATTGAGCAGGCTGTTCGTCAGAGAGCTTCCGATATTCATATCGAGGCCGGTCCTGAGCGAGTACGAGTGCGCTGCCGTGTTGACGGTGTTCTCTATACTACCGCCACCTACGATATTCGCCTGCTTCCCGCCATCATAGCCCGCGTCAAGATAATAAGCGGCCTTGATATTTCCGAAAAGCGCAAGCCTCAGGATGGCCGTTTTTCCACCACTGTTGACCGCCTTGACTATGACGTTCGTGTTTCCGTGCTTCCCACGGTCTACGGCGAAAAGTGCGTAATGCGTCTTGCCCAGAAAAAGGCCCTGAAGCGCAGCAAGCTTGCCCTTGGCTTTTCCGAGGACGAGATGAACAAGTTTGACAGAATTCTCCGCAATCCCAACGGCATAGTTCTGGTCACCGGACCCACCGGTTCTGGTAAGTCCACTACTCTTTACACCGCTCTCAGCGAGCTGAGCAGCGAAGCTGTTAACATAGTCACCGTTGAGGACCCTGTGGAAGCCAATGTTGAGGGCGTCAATCAGGTGCAGGTGAATCCCAAGGCAAACCTCACCTTTGCCAGCTCCCTTAGAAGTATTCTTCGTCAGGACCCCGATATTATAATGATCGGTGAGATTCGAGACAGCGAGACCGCATCCATCGCGGTACAGGCTTCTATTACGGGCCACCTCGTTGTCAGCACACTACATACCAATGACACTGCCAGCAGTATTACCCGACTTCTGGATATGGGTGTTGAGAGCTACCTCATTGCAGACTCCACCGTTGGCATAATTGCTCAGCGCCTTGTGCGCCGACTTTGCCACAGGTGCAAAAAGCCCCATGTTCTTCTGGATTATGAGCGGGATTATCTCAAGCTCACAGACGAAGAACTGGCCACCGCCAAGATATATGAGCCCGTGGGCTGCCAGCTGTGCAACGGCACTGGCTACTATGACCGAATCGGCGTATTTGAGATAATGGAGATAAGCCCCCGCCTTCGTTCCATGATAGCCCGCCGCAGCTCTACCGCCGAGCTCAGGGATGCAGCTATGGAAGAGGGCATGGAGATACTCACAAACTCCGCCCGCCGACTGGTGCTCAATGGCGTCACATCTCTCACAGAGATGAAGCGTCTCAGCGTTGAGGACGCAAACTAGCAGCAGAAGACTGTGTCTTCTGCGGAGGAGACCAATGGAACTTAAAGAACTTATACTAAAAGCCGAAGCAATGAACGCTTCCGACGTCCATCTTACGGTGGGACTTCCCCCCATTTTCCGTGTGGACGGCGGTCTTCATAACGAAGGCAAGCAGCGTCTTACCGAGGAAGAGGTCCGCGCCATGGCTGTGGCGCTGGCCACTGAGGAACAGATAAAGGAGCTGGACTCCCTCGGAGAGGTGGACTTTGCCGTAAGCTACTGCGGCGTGCGTATGCGCTGCAACATTTTCTACCAGCAGGCCTGCACGGCAATGGCCCTGCGTCTGCTGCCCCTGCGCATTCCCAACTGCGAGGAGCTGGGCCTGCCTCAGGTTATTATCGACCAGGCAGAAAAGCCCAGAGGCCTGATTCTGGTCACCGGTCCTACCGGCTCCGGTAAGAGCACCACTCTGGCCGCTCTGCTCAACCACATCAACAAGAACAGGCGCCGCCACATCATAACTCTCGAGGCCCCTATCGAATATGTCCACACCCCCGACCAGTGCATCATAAACCAGCGCGAGGTGGGCAATGACACATGTTCCTTCGCCGCCGGCCTCCGTGCCGCTCTGCGACAGGACCCGGACGTTATCCTGGTGGGCGAGATGCGCGACCTTGAGACTATATCCACTGCAATCACCGCAGCCGAGACCGGACACCTTGTTTTCGGCACTCTGCATACCAAGGGTGCGGCCAACACGATAGACCGTATCGTTGACGTCTTCCCTGCCGAGCAGCAGGAGCAGATTCGCATTCAGCTGGCTGACGTTATTGAGTGCGCCATCGGACAGACCCTTCTGCCCAAGATAGGCGGCGGCCGTTGCGCTGTATTTGAGATAATGGTGGCAAACCCTGCTGTACGAAGCCTCATTCGTCAGGGTAAGACCTTCCAGCTTACCAGCACCATGCAGACCCACAAGAAGATAGGCATGCAGCTTCTGGACGACGCTCTTGTGGAGCTTATCCAGAAGGGCCTTGTAACTGTGGATGACGCTGTTTCCGTGGCTAATGAGCCCGCCGCTGTTCGGGCAGCCAGAGCGGGGGCAGCACCAATTACCAAGTTTTGAACCAAGCCTTTGAAAGGAGGGAGAATGAATGCCCAGCTTTAACTATGTTGCCGTAAACCGCAGCGGAAAAAAAGTGAAGGACTCTCTGGAGGCCTCCTCCCTTGAGCAGGCAAAAAGCTCCCTGCGAAGCACGGGCTATACCATAATCGAGATAAGCGAGCAGAGCCTTCTTAACAAGGATATCGAAATAGGCTTTCTCGGAAAACCCAAGGCCAAGGATATGGCCATTTTCTGCCGCCAGTTCGTGAGTATTCTCCGTGCAGGCGTGCCCATTTCCAATGTTCTCAGCATGCTGGGACAGCAGACGGAAAACAAGAAGCTGGCCGCCGCGGTCCGCACCATGCAGTCGGACATTGAAAAGGGCGACACTCTTGCCGCCGCCATGCGCCGCCATCCCAAGATATTCAATAATATGATGGTGAATATGGTGGCCTCCGGCGAAGAGTCCGGTAACCTTGAGGACTCCTTCAGCCAGATGGAGGTCTACTTCGACAAGCTGAAGAAGACCGGCGCCGCAGTCACCAAGGCAATGATTTATCCCTGCGTGCTCATTGTGGTCATGATAATCGTTCTCATTGTTATGATGACCGTTATCGTCCCCAAATTTGTTGGCACCTTTGCTGATATGGGCGCCGAGCTGCCCATGATAACCCAGATTGTTGTTAATTTCAGCAGCTTCATGAGCAAGTGGATCTGGCTCATAGCAATAGTGATCATTGTCCTTGTTATTGCCGGCATTTTGTTCGGAAAAACAAGCCAGGGTCAGCACGTTTACGGCTGGATAAGCCGCAAGGTGCCTGTGGTCAAGGAGCTTACCATGAAAAGCGCCTCCGCCATGTTCGCCCGCACCCTTTCTCTGCTTCTGGGCTCCGGCCTGACCCTCACGGACAGCCTTGAGCTTACCGCCAACAATATGAAAAACATCTGGTACAGGGAAGCGGTAATGCGCATCCGTGCTCAGGTGGCCGAGGGCTGGCAGCTGAATGTGGCCATACGGGAAAGCAAGCTTTTCCCTCCCATGGTGTATAACCTCACCGGCATAGGCGAGGAGACCGGCGACCTGCAGGGCATGCTTGAAAAAACCGCCGACTATTATGACGATGAGGTGGACGGAGCTGTTGCAAAGCTGCTGGCTTTGATGGAGCCCATCATCATCCTCTTCATGGCCTTCTTCGTTGTGGTTATAGTTCTGAGTATCTATATGCCC
The DNA here is from genome assembly GCA_045532145.1 of Oscillospiraceae bacterium. Classification (GTDB taxonomy): domain Bacteria; phylum Bacillota; class Clostridia; order Oscillospirales; family Oscillospiraceae; genus SIG459. Next base: position 17,694 of record JAZSFJ010000077.1, on the reverse strand, counting down.
ATGCTGAAGATGACCTCTGCATACGACCAGTATCTGAACTGATACTGCATACCCCACACATTTTATATATTAGCTGCCGTGAAACACGGCGGATGATATACATAGACAGAAAATTATTTATTTTGAAAGGAAATGATACCCATGAGAACTCTTAAGTCCAAGGGCGGTTTCACTCTCGTTGAGCTGATCGTCGTTATCGCCATCCTCGCCATCCTGGCCGGCGTTGCCATCCCCGTATACAACGGCTACATCACCAGAGCTCAGGACGCCGCTGTTATTACCGAGCTTGATGCTATCCAGACTGCTGCTCAGGCTGCCAATGCTACTGCAGGCAACACCATTGCCAGCGTTGCTGTTAATGGTACCAGCATCACTGTTACCGCTGTGGCCAACAAAGAACTTGCTGATAATTTCGATGCAGACTTTGTAATGTTCTATGAGAACGCTGTTGATGCTGCCCAGAACACCAAGGGCGTGTTTAGCTTCGCCGAAGGCAAGAATATTGACCTCACTGACACCAGCTATGAAAACGGTGCAACCTGGGTTCCTGCTGATACCACCATCAACAACGTTGAATACAAGGCTGGCTGGAATAAGTAATCACCCCTAACTAACCAACATACCGGGAGGAATCCATGGATATTCTGGTCCTTATCTTAATAACGGTGCTGGGTCTGTGCGTTGGCAGCTTCTGCAACGTGCTCATCTTCCGCATCCCCAAGGGCGAGGAATTCGTGAAGACCTCCTCCCACTGCATGATGTGCGGCCATAAGCTCAAGTGGTATGAGAACATACCCATTTTGAGCTTCGCCGTGCAAAAGGGAAAGTGCCGTGCCTGCGGCGCGGCACTTTCTTTTCAGTATCCCGCTGTGGAGGCGGCAAACGGCCTTTTGTGGCTTGTCTGCGGCCTTTGCTTCAAGGGAGACTGGCTGAGTGTGGCTCTTTATTGCTGCCTCATAAGCCTTTGCATAGTAATTGCCCTTATAGATTGGCGAACCTTCGAGATCCCCAACGGCCTGAATCTGGCTATTTTTGTTTTGGGCCTTGTGCGGCTTTTCACCGATCTCGGCAGTTGGAAGCTTTATATTATAGGCGCGCTGTGCGTCAGCGTATTTTTCCTTATTCTCTGGCTTGTTACCCGCGGCAACGGCATAGGCATGGGCGATGTGAAGCTCATGGGAGCCGCCGGACTGCTGCTGGGCTGGCAGAACATACTTCTGGCCCTTATCATCGGCAGCGTATCCGGAAGCATTATCCATATGGTGCGTATGCGCCGCTCAGGAGAGGGAAAGAAGCTGGCCTTCGGCCCCTATCTCTCCGCCGGTATAATCTTCTCCGCTTTGTTTGGAGAGGCCCTCATCGGTGCCTATCTTAGCCTTTTCGGCCTTTGATATATTACCCTATCCACAGATTGTGGGCGGGGCAGAGCCTTTTCCCCGTGGAAAAGGCTGTGCCCTTTCCACAGTTCCCTTGAAAGGAGAAAGCAATGAGCAAGAAAAATCTTAAGGGACGCGCCCTTGTTATCCGTCTGGATAAGGAAGAGCTGCGCGTGGCTCTCATGGTACTGGGCAGCGCCCAGCCCACCATGCTCCACAGTGTAGTGCTCCCTGTTCCCGATGGCGCTGTTGACGACGGTTTCATAGTTCAGCCCGAGATAGTCAAGGAGCTGCTCAGCACCGCTCTTCTCGAGCCTGAGTTCAAGCGCTGCAACAGGGCCGTTTTCTCTTTGTGCACAACCCAGATAATTACCGAGCTTACCACCGCTCCCGTTATGAGCGAGAAGAAGCTGGACAAGATGCTCCGTTCCAACATGGATATGTATTTCCCTGTGGATACCAAGGACTACAACCTTGTTTGGAAGATAAACGGCAGCGCTAAAAGTGAGGGCGGCAAGAATGAGCTGAGCATTCAGCTTTGGGCAGTTTCCAACTCCGTTCTGGCCCGCTACTACACCATTGCCAACGACTGCGGCCTTATTGTTGAGGCCATTCAGTGGTGCGGCAGCAGTGTTGTCAGCTTCGCCCGGGGAATTTATGAGCCCCCTGTGAAGAAGAAAGCAGCCGCTGCTGAAGCCAAGGAAGCGGAAAGCACCCTGTACGTGGTGGCCGAGCATGAGCATATGATAATGACAATCATGCAGGGCCAGAGCGTCCGCTCCCAGCGTATGTTCCAGTGCGGCCCGGACCCCGAGATGAGTCTCAGGGAAGTTGCCATGCTGCTGGACTACTACAACACCCGCATCGGCGGCTACGGCAGCTCCATCAAGTGCGTTTTCGGCGGCAAGCTGGCTGAGGACCCCGAGTTCCTGGCAAGCGCACAGCTTGAGCTGGGCATGCCCATCACTGTCATAGCCGATCCCGCCTGGTTCCTCTGCCAGGGCGCATCTGTGGCCGAAATGGACTTCGGCGATCCCAACATGAACCGCAAGGGCGCCATAAAGAGAAGCATGGGCGGCCTTTGGCAGTATGTGCTTATTCTTATCGGCGGCGGTATTCTGGTTCTTACCCTTATTTATACTCTGGCTGCCGGCGAGCTTTGGAAGCGGGAAATCAACAATCTTGAGGACACCCAGCTTCTACTGCGCATAAAGTTCTCTGAAACTCAGGATTATGCCAACAATTATAATAATTACATAAGCAAGTATAATGCCTATAGCAGCGACTGGGACACCCTGTTTGGCTCCGTAAAAACCTATAACGATAACCTTGTTATCATGCTGGACGAGCTGGAGAGCGTGCTCCCCGGCACTACCAAGGTCACTGCCATAGTCATTCAGCCCACCGGGCTGCAGCTGAGAATAGCCTGCCCCAGCAAGGAAGAGGCAGCATTCGTTATCATGGAGCTGCGTGAGCTCAAGTATGCCGACCTTCTCGGTATCTCCAGTCTCACCGGCACCACCGGCCAGGCAGCTAAGCCCAACCCCGATGAGGAGGTTCCCACCGAGGGTTCTGCGGGTGGCATAGACCTTGGCGACCTGAAGGATATTCTGGATAAGATTCAGAACGGCGACCTTGGCGATATGGGCGACATCGGTGATATTCTGGGCTCTCTTGAGGGCTCCGGCATTGAATTTGAAGGCATCAGCGCCGATACTATCGAAGCTCTTACCAAGCTCATAGAGGGCAGCGTTGACCTGAGCAAGTTCAGCGAAAGCGACCGCGCCGCCCTGCTCCGCTTTGGCATCGACAAGGGCTATATCACCAAGGCCGATGTTGAGGCAGAGATAGCCGGTCTTGATATGGACGATGTGGTGGCTCTTGAGGAGATATACGGCAACCTGCCCGAAACCGAGATGAGCATCAGCTTCCTCCAGTCCGAATCCACCGCGACCCAGAAGAAGACCGCCATCAGGGAAATGGTGGAGACCGACTCTATTGCCAGATATTATCTTTCCGAGGTCTTCAACGAGGACATGAACAGGGAAGATGAGATTCTCTATAAGATGATAAGAAGCGACCTTTCCAAAAAGCCCAAGGCCTATTCCGCCCTCCTTTCCGGCGGACAGAAGGACCTTGCCCGCAACGCTGTGGACATCGCAGATATTCTCACCAAGAATAACGATGTAATCAAGGCTGCGGAGGAGCTTATCTTCACTAACGACAGACTTGCCGAGAGATACGCCTGGTATCTTGAGCAGGCCATTTATCACCCTGACACAGACGATACCGAAGAGGACGAGAGCGAGACCGTGAACCCCGTTGACGGACTCAACACCTCCCGTCTGGCCACGGATATTGTGAACAACACCGTTTCCTCTGCACTCACCGCAGAGGCAAAGAAGGTCACCGGCAACATCAGAGACGCTATGATACTCAAGATTTTCGCTTCTGACAAGCTGGATACAGCGGACCTTACCGACCTTTTGAAGTATCTCAAGCCTGCGGTTACCGTACCCACGCCTACGCCTACACCCACGCCCCCCTCAAGCAAGCCCGTTGTCACCCCCGGCAACGACGATCTGGCAGACCTGCTGGATAAGCTGCTGGGCGGCAATAAGAACAACGGCACAGGCACGGGCACCGGCGGAGGCTATCAGGAGACCGACAGAAACATCTATTTTGACGTGGTTCTGGGCTATGACGTGGCCCTCATCGCCGCCGAAATGGAGCGCGCCGGACTTAGCTACGACGACAAGGTCGTGCCTCCCGCAGAAATGGAGGTGGGCCAGTGAAATTTCTTTCAAAGTCCTGGAAAGTGATACTCGCCGCACTCCTTATCCTTATCGCGATTGCCGTGATATTTCTCAAGTATATGCCTGAGAAGGAGAGCTACGAGAACCAGAAAAGCACTCTTGAGAACAGCATTTCAATGCTGCAGGCTCAGATTGCAAACAATAGCAAATATGAAAAGTATCAGGAGTATATTCCCGATGCTTTGGCCGAAATCGAGAACAGCCGTCAGGTGCTCTATGAGCGCTTCCCGGTGAAGATGCTCGAGGAAGACCAGATCATGTACGTCATTTATCTGGAGGAGCTGTTCGGAACGGAGATAAGCTTCACCCTCTCCAATCCCTACATTATCCAGATGTTCTCTGACGGAGCCACCCTGCAGGGTCTGGAGCTCACAGTTAACTATGAGACCACCTACGAGGGCTTCAAGGACATGATCGACTATCTCGCAACCGATTCCCGCATTACATCAATTAAGGACGCCCGTATCCAGTATGACCCCGATCAGGATCTGGCGGTCGGCGACCTGACACTTATCTGCTACATCCTCGATTCCGAGAACAAGCAGTATGTCAAGCCCGATGTCACGGAGCCCGAGATAGGTAAGGACAGCATTTTTGATTGATGCCGGTTTTTTAAAACGGTATTATTTGTGGGAGGAATTATGAAAGGACCATTCAAGAACAAACAAGGCTCAACCCTGTTGGAGATAATAGTAGCTATCGCCATACTGGGTCTAATGGTCGCGCCTGTTTGTTCCAGTCTGGTCCTTTCTCATCGTTTAAACGCCGATAGCGAAAAGACCCTGCAAGCCAGACTGCTGGTGGAGTCCACCGTTGAGCAGCTCATGGCGGAGGGTGTGAGGTATGAACTGGGCGAAGTAAAAACGGACAGGGGCGAGGACATTTATGTTTTAGTTACTGGTGATCTTCTTCCAGGGGTTACTGTTAAGCCCCACCAGTCTTTAGATTCTGATATAGTTGGCAGAATTTGGTACGAGATTACTGTGGAATCCGGTGATGTGACAGTTAAAACTATTGTCAAGGCGGCGCCCACTCCTGTAGAAACACCCGAAGATGCACAGCCTCCCGCGAAGGAAAGCGAGGGTGACGAATGAAGCGTATGATGAGAAGTCAAGACGGCTATATTCTTGCCTACGTGCTTGTTATTGTTCTGGTGGTCAGTCTGATTGCTGTTGCCGCCTGTACAACTGCGGTGAGGAATCATAGTGCTCAGCATGAAGCTCTGCAGTATACCAAAAACAAATATGATGTTGAGGGTGCAATGGAGCGTTTTGTTGCTGAATTGCGTGTTGAATTGGCGGAGGCGGCAAAGACAGTATATACTCAATATGAAGAGGAGACTGATAAGAGCTATGCTGTAATTGTGGGAGCTCTGCAGACTGAGATCGATTATGCTCTTCTGGGAAACGAGACCGAAGGCAAAGTGGGTATCATTCCCGGAATTGAAAAAAACCAAGAAAATCCCGCATATCATATAGAAGTGCAAGGGAAAAATCTGGATGATGAAGAAGAGGGATTTGTGTTCTATAATGAACAAGATGCCGCGGAGGATTCAGAACATACTACGCACAGTGGATATTTCCCGATGGAGATTACCGTCTGCATTTCAAAGAACGGTATTGAGGTTAAGGCTGTTGTGAATGTGATTTTCAATGCAATAGCGGAGAAAGACCAGAATAACAAGTGGAATTATACGGTAACCGGTGCAGCCTTTGAATATGCTTCCTACGGTGTTTCGACGGTACAGGTAACACCGGAAGGAGGTGCATCCTGATGACGAGGAATAATGAAGGCTTCACCCTTGTGGAGCTTATCGTGTCTATTGCAGCTTCCGCGCTCGTTATAGGAGCAGCTATCTCTTTCATGCTTCTTGGCTTGCGTATGGAAAAAGCTGCCTCCGATGATGCAACCGTTCAAGGTGACTCCCGTATTATCATGCGTGTCCTTGAAAATATAGCTGCTGAGGGAGAAATTGGCGAAATACTGGTAGATGAGGACGAAAATGGAGTCAAAGCCTGGAACCTATACGCACATGAAGATAAAACAAAAAGCAATCCCATTTTGAGCTTTTATCGTGATACCGGAACAATAAACGGAAAAGATGGAGTCGTTATCATAGATGGCATCAAGACATCGCTGCTGAGATATAACAACAATGTGTTGGGGTGCGACATAACCACAGAGTCCGATGATAACTACAGCTGTTCTGTATATTGCCGCGTTGGTGTGGGTAGGGTCGAATTGTCAAAAATTGATATACCCGAAGAGGAAATTAAAGATACGATAGATAATCTTGAAAATTATGGCATTCCGGAAGAAGAAATTCAGGCAAGAAGAGAATTTCTCATGAATATGGTTGACCAGTACGGAAGTACTGGCATAATTAGCGATGACACCATTTTTGGCGGCTACGAATTCGCAACCTGGTATTGGGCCATAAATCTCAAAACAAACAGCGAAATATGGATTAATCACCCCGATAAAGTTCCATGGTGTGCAATATTTGTTTCTTGGGCGCTAAATAAGACTGTAAACGAATCAATAGAAGGAAAGATAACACAAAATTTAGATGCTCTTGTTGATAATGTTATGTGGTATCAGTTCTTGAGAGTGCCAGGCAGTGATCTTGCAGTTGATAAAGGAAAAAACAACGATAAGTTTGCTCCGAATAGTCAGCAGAGGGCAGACTACGAGAGCAAGATTGCCAGCGAAGCATATGCACAGCTTGGCACATGGTACTACCCGGGACAGGAAATAGGGGAGGAAAATAACAAAATAAAATTTACTCCAAACCCAGGAGATGTTGTTTTCTTTGAAAATGATGACACCAACGATAGAGCTGATCACCTGGGTGTAGTTCTGTATACCGATGACAATGCCGTTTATGTCATTGAAGGCAATAATAATGATCGAGTGGGTGTATTTGCCTATATCAAGAATGAGCAAGGAAACTACACGGATGGCTTGTCTACCGTTATTGGCTACGGAGTCATAGACTGGGCAGGTCTTAGACTGACAGGGCAAGTCACTGGCGAATAAATAGACAATTCATAATAAAAAAAGCTTCGGATTTTCATCCGAAGCTTTTTTATACCCTTCATGTTCATGCCCTGGGTGATATGGAGTTGCGGGGTGAGGGGAATGAGTTCTGAATTTAATGCCGTAGGGGCGGACCGCTGTGTCCGCCCGGGTGCGGAGCGGGAGCGGCTGTGTACTGCCGGCGCGCCGGGGGCGACGCGACCTACGGATATCGTTTTAGAAATTTGCGTATTCGCGGGGGTGAATGCTATGTCAGCATTATGCCGCGCGGGCTGACACGGTGGTATGACCCTACGGATGGGGCGGGGCTTAAATCTCACACCTCTAAAAATGCACAAAGCCCTCCGGACATTTCGGCAAGATGTCCGGGGGGCTTCGCGCATGAAAAGAATAGGAGTGTTGGGAAAGGGCGGGGTGGTGCTCCGCCGCAGCTTTCCCACAGAGCTCAGGAGGCGGTTTCACGTGGGAAACCGATTCTCAAGGAATAGATGAGCCTGATTTTGCGCACCCATAATATCACGGCGAAAGCTTGAAATAAAGCAGAAAAAACTTGTGCCAACGGAAACCTTTGCTTTCCCATTGGCGGTGCAGCAAAAGTGACACGCCCTAAATAAATGTGCCGGAAGCAAATTTGCTTCCGGCATCATTGTCAAAAATTGCTGCTATTTACTGCTGACGTACCTATCATTTTCGTCTATGGCGAACTTTTTCCACATACTGCTCTGGAGGAAGTTCAGCTCCGAGAAGAACTGAGCCCAGGGGCTGTCCGGGCGGTAGACCAGGGCGAGACTGAAGGCAGCGTCCATGTTCTCGGGGAGGGGAAGGGTCAAAAGACCGCTTTCGCTGAGATTTTCAAAGGTGGTGGGGAAAACAGCGTAGTGCTGCCCCAGACCAAGCTGGGCAGCCATGGCGATGGAGTCCTTGGCAAAGTGATAGGAAGAGGCTTTCAAATCCGCATAAAAGCCCTCGGTGTCCGGGCCGTTTTCTCTTGCGAGAAAAAGCACCGGGAAGGATGCCATATCCTCGGCGGTGACGGTTTTTCTGCCTGCCCAGGGATGGAGGGGGGATATGACGATGGAGCATCGAAGCTCAAGAAGGTGGATGGTCTCAAGGTCGGAAATATGGTCCGCGGGGCTCACATAGCTAAGCGCAATGTCTGTTTTCCTTTCCCGGAGCTCCCTGTATATGGCCTCCATATCCGCACTTAGCAGGTCAATTTCCAGCTCCGGGCGGCGGGCAATAAGCTCTTCAACAATGGGAAGAACCACTCTCTTTTTGGGCAGACCCTGGAAAAAGCCCAGCTTAATTTTGGGGGCTGAGGAACCGGAGAAGCGCTCCACCTCCCGGCAGGCGCTAAGGTACAGATGGTGCACCGGCTGCATCTGTTCACGGAAGAAACGGCCAAAGGCGGTAAGCTCCAGCTTCCGGGCGGTCCGGGTGAAAAGAGGCTGGCCCAGCTCCGATTCCAGCAGGCGTATCTGCCTGTTGAGGGCCTGAGGGGTGATATACAGCTTTTCTGCGGCTTTGGCGATACTGCCCCATTCGCACACCGTGAGGAAATAAACGCACCTGTTAAAATCGGCTGCCATTACTTAGCCTCCTTATCTTCTGCAAAAAGGTTTATAAGCTCTTCGGCAAAAATATGGGTCTTGGCGTTGGAAGTAACAGAGGGATAGATGATGTTGACAGGGGAGGAGTAGTTCAGGGGTAAATAGCGGTAGGAGGCATTATTTATGGCGTTGTCCCAGTCGGTGAAGAACATGACGCCATGACCGCAGGACATATTGAAAAGGGCGGAGGCAAACTGTCCGCAGTTTTTGAAGCTTGGTGAGAAGCCATATTCTCCGCAGATACGCTTAACCACAGAGGAGAACTTTTTCTCAACATCGCTGTCAAAATGGAGAAAGTCAATGTCGCTCAGGTCCGAAACGGAGCGTATCTCCGGCATAAAGCTCTTGGAATAGAGTATGCCGCAGCCGGTCTCCGTAAGATGACGCACAGTGAAGCCGTACTGAATGGGCGGGTGGAACTCATGGCTTATGAGAATATCCAGCTTGCCGGACTGGAGCTTTGCCAAAAGTGAGGGCAGGGGAGCGCATTCAAGGGAGATGCTGACGGAAGGGAAGACCTTTGAAAAATGCTCCATGATACGGCTATAGAACTTGGCGGGGTTCCATGTTTCCGGACAGCCCAGCTTGAGGGTGCCGCTGGGCTCGGACAGAGAGGCCTGAATATGGCTCAAGAGATTATGGTAGTTGCTGCGGGCGCTTTTCAGAAAGTGGTACATGAGATTGCCTGCCGCCGTGGGCTGCAGCGAACCCACCTTTCGCTCAAGAAGGGTGAAGCCCAGTTCCTCCTCCATCTTGGAAATGCTCTTGCTGATGGCGGGCTGGGATATGAAAAGGGCGCTGGCTGCCTTGGCAAAGGAGCCCTCATCCACTACTGTCAGAAAACAGTTTATCTGTCCGTTTGTCATGCTCCAACTCCTTGAGAAATCTTTAGATTTAACACGACTTAACCAAAAGGTTATAAACATTTTACTATAATTATACTGGCGAATCAAGAGCCAATATTATATAATTTAATCATGGGACGGTATGCAGTCCCGGCGCTTTTGTGCATTCTAAACAGAAATTTTGGTCAAATTCACGAAAAAAGGAGGGGGATGAAAACTGTGGTGCCCATAACATCAGAGGAGATCCGCTCCCCCTATTATCGCCATTTTGTGCGGCGTATGTGCGAACCGGAAAGGGAGCTTTACGACTGCGCTTCTGACTGGACTGAGGCCTCGGAGGCTCTCCTGCCTGAGGAGCTTAACCGGCTGTTTGAGCAAAGCTTCGGAAAAATGGAAAACGGCATAAGCCGCCTTCCTGACGGCTGCGCCGCCATAGCCCTCACTATAGACATGCCCGGTGTCACTCCTGAGATGTTCCACTGGTGGTACGCATGGCACAGTCTTGAACCCATGCGCTTCAAGATATGGAACCGTGAGGAACATTACGACTGCCGCAGGCTCAACCCCGCAAAGGCTCAGGATAACTCTCTCAGCATGGCCCAGCGGTATCAAAACACAATATGCGAGCTGGAGGAGGATCTGGGATTCGGCCCGGAGCGCATCCGCGTCCATTACAGACGCCCGGAGGACTTCGGCTTCGATGCGGAGAAACTGAAAAGCTTTGAGGGGGCTATTGTTTGCGCAGGGGATACCCGAAGCCCGGTGATGAGCGTCCATTTCCTCAGCCCCACGGCCACAGGCTGCCTGCTTCGCAGCCGGGTATGGCTGGGCTGCGGAATTGAAAAGGGGAGACCCAAGAGGCTGCTTCCTCCGGGGGCGATGATACCTATTGAGCCGGCAAGGGGCCACTTCTGCCATCTGGCAAGGGATATGAGCCACCTGGCGGCGGTGCTGCCGGAGCTCTACCGGCAGTTCGGACCGGAGATTTGAAAACAGCTTTGCTCAGCCTATACAAATTAAGAGCTTTATTTTATGCTGTTACTTGGTTGACAATGCTATAAGATAAGGTGTAAAATATTATGAAGCATAATTGCTGCGAATTAGCAAAATTTTCAAATAGAAAGGGAATACGGCTATGATCAAACGTACTTACGAAGAACTGGAACCCTATTTTCCTGCCGGCCACTTTGGCGTGACCTGCAAGCGTTACCACGGCAAAGACGAGACCAACGCAGACAAGTTCTGGATTGGTATTTCTGAGTTCGAGCCCGGCGGCGGCGCAGATTGGGCATATGACGACAACCCCCTGGAGAAGGTTTACTTTGTCCTTGAGGGCGAGATGACCGTTACCGATAAGGACGGCAACAAGTATGTTGTTGGCCCCATGCAGTCCATCTCCTTTCCCCCCAATGAGGGCCGCGGCCTGGTAAATGCCAGCGACAAGCCCGCAAAGATGCTCGTTATCATCAACTATCCCCAGGCATAAATAAATAATTTACGGAGGAATACCATAATGGTTGCTGTTGAAAAAAGCTTTGTAAACAATCTGTTTTCTGTTGAGGGCAAGGTTGCTCTCGTTACCGGCGCTACCGGCGCTCTGGGCTGCGTTCTGGCAAAGGCCTATGGCTACGCTGGCGCAAAGGTCTTCATGACCGGCCGCAATGCAAAGAAGCTCCAGGCTCTCCAGGACGAGTTCGTTGCTGAGGGCATCGACTGCGCCTACGCCACTGCTGACCCCTCCAGCGTTGAGGAGTTCGACGGTGTTGTCAAGGCCTGCGTAGAGAAGTACGGCGAGATCAACATCCTGGCTGTCTGCCACGGCTACAACAAGCCCGCCAACGTTCTCGATCAGTCCGTTGAGGATTGGCAGTACATCATGGACGCCGACTGCAAGAGCGTTTACGTCGTAACCAAGGCTGTTGCTCACCAGATGGTGGCTCAGGGCAAGGGCGGCAAGATGGTCGTTGTCACTTCCCAGCGCAGTAAGCGCGGCATGGCCGGCTACACCGGTTACTGCACCTCCAAGGGCGGCGCCGACCTGATGGTCAGCTCCCTCGCCTGCGACCTCACCGCAAAGTACGGCATCAACGTCAACTCCATCTGCCCCACCGTTTTCCGCAGTGAGCTCACCGAGTGGATGTTCGATCCCGAGTCTGCTGTCTACAAGAACTTCCTGGCCCGCGAGCCCATCGGCCGTCTGGCTGAGCCCTGCGACTTCGTCGGGTATGCTCTCTTCCTCTCTTCCGAGGCTTCCGCATTCATCACCGGCTCCAACTGCGACTGCTCCGGCGGTTACCTGGTTGTCTGATAAAGCGAGGCTAGAGTACATATGGAAATCAAAAATGTACTTATCGCCGGCGGCGGCATGATGGGCAAGAACATTGCCTTCGTGTTCTCCTCCAATCCGGCTTATGACATCACTGTCTATGACCTTTTCCCCACCGACGTTTACGCCGGTATCCGCAAGAACGTTGAGCCTCTGGGCCTTTCCGAGGAAGAGCTCAGCGAGCGCCTGGGCCGCATCTCCTTCACCACCGATCTGGACAGCGATCTCATCAAGAAGGCTGACCTGGTCATCGAGGCTGTTTTCGAGGATATGAAGGTTAAGCGCGAGACCTTCGCAAAGCTGGAAGAGCGCTGCCGTCCCGACACTATCTTCTGCACCAACACCTCTGTTATGAGCCCCACCGAGATCAGCGCAGAGCTGAAGTACCGCGAGCGCTTCGTTGGAACTCATTTCTGGAACCCCGGCCACCTCATCCCCCTGGTTGAGGTCGTCAAGTCCGATGCTACTTCTGACGAGTGCGCCAACACCGTTATGGAAGTTCTGGCCGCTGTTGGCAAGGAGCCCGTTCTCTGCAAGAAGGACGTTCCCGGCTTCATCGCAAACCGCATGCAGCACGCTCTCTGGCGTGAGGCCATTTCCATCGTTGAAAACGGCATCGCTGACGCTGCCACTGTTGACAAGGCTGTCAAGTACTCCTTCGGCCTCCGTCTGCCCCAGCTGGGACCCATCGAGAACGCCGACATGGTTGGTCTCGACCTGACCTACAATATCCACGAGTATATTCTCCAGCACCTTGAAGACAGCCACTCTCCCTCCCCCATGCTCACCAAGCTGAAGGAAGAGGGCAAGCTGGGCTTCAAGAGCGGCGAAGGCTTCCAGAAGTGGACTGCCGAGGAAATTGCTGCTTCCAACGCCGGCCTGAACGAATATCTCGTCCGTATGCTCAAGAATAACTAAATTATATAAAGATAATCTTAGGAGGAACATTCAAAATGGGAAAAACCGTATTTGTTGACCTGACCCATCCTTTCAGCGCTGAAATTCCCCGCTGGCCCTACTTCGATAAGCCCGACATCGTTGGCGCTCATTCCATGGCCAAGGGCGGCGTTCTCACCCAGAGAATCACCTGCACCATGCACACCGGCACCCACTGCGACGCTCCCCGTCACGTTATGGAGTATGAGTTCGACGGCCGCCGTGCACGTTACTCCCACGAGATGCCCATCGATGCCTATACCGGCACCGCTGTCGTTCTGAAGATCGACATCGAGCCCTGGGGCCTCATCACCGACAAGCATCTGGACGCTGCCTGCGAGAAGTACGGCATCAACCAGGCTGACCTGGAAGGCAAGATCATCTGCCTGAACACCGGCATGCATCGCCTCTTTGACGACTCCAAGGCATACTATCACTATGCCGCAGGTACCGGCGTTGAGGCTGGTAAGTGGTTCGTCAAGAACAAGGTTAAGTGCGTTGCTATGGACGGCCAGGCTCTGGACCATCCCCTCCACACCGCAATGTGCCTCAACGGCATGACCCGCATGGATCTGCTGGGCGCCACCGGAGTCACCCTCTTCAACGAGTACAAGCAGCTCTTCGGCGAGGAAGCATGGGCTGAGTTCGTCAAGTTCGACTACATCCGTCTCCACGGCCAGGAAGCTTACGACAAGAAGTTCGGCGATCTGGAAGCCATCGGCTGCTGGGGCACTTGGGAGCCCTGCCACAAGCAGATGCTGGGCCACGGTATCGTTGGCGTTGAGAACCTGGGCGGCGACCTCGACATGATCCCTCCCGGAGTATGGTTCCGCTTCAACTGCTTCCCCCTCCGCTGGTACATGGGCGACGGCTCCATGGCACGCTGCTCTGCTGAGATCGACGAGGACCTCCTTGTCAAGGGCGTTCCCGAGCGTACCTACAAGTACTGCGGCACCGGTTACGGCGAGCCCGAAGGCAACGGCGCAAGCGGCCTTGAGTACATGCAGAAGCTCTTCAACCGCAACAAGTAAATCTTAAATAGGCAAGCGGGGGAGTCCCCTAGGCTCCCCCGCCTTTTCAAATTTCAACAAGTTTCACATTTATCAAGTAATATTTCAAAAGGAGATATTAAGATGGCAAAGAAAACCATCATCACCGTCGCTACTACAGGCGCATGGCCCAAGAAGGAAAACAACCCCAATGTCCCCATGACTCCCGCTGAGATCGTTGAAGACGTTTACGCCTGCTGGAAGGCCGGCGCAGCTATCGCTCACCTCCATATGCGTGACGACGAGGGCAACGGCACCATGAACAAGGAAAAGTTCAAGGAGACCGTAGATCTTCTCCACGAGAAGTATCCCGATTGCGACATCATCCTCAACCTCACCACCTCCGGTGACATCTATGCCGATGACAATACCCGTCAGATCCATCTGAAGGAAATCAAGCCCGAGATGGCTTCCTACGACTGCGGCTCCATGAACTGGATGCATTCCGCTCTCTTCCTGAACACCCCCGCTTTCCTCACCGAGCTGGGCAACAACATGCAGGAGTGGGGCGTTAAGCCCGAGATCGAGGCTTTTGACCCCGGCATGATCGCCAACGCTGCTTACTATCTGAAGAAGGGCGTCCTGAAGGCTCCCCTCCACTTCCAGTTCTGCATGGGCTGCGCAAACGGCATCCCCGGCAACATGAAGAACCTGGTCTTCATGAAGGAAACCATGGAGTCTCTGTGCCCCGGTTCCACTTGGAGCTGCTTTGGCGTAGGCCACTGCGCTCTCGAAATGCTCTACGGTGCTGTCGCTATGGGCGGTCACATCCGTGTTGGCATGGAAGACAACGTTATGTACGCAAAGGGCCAGCTGGCAGAGAGCAACGTTCAGTTTGTTGAGCGTGCTGCCCGCGTTATCCGCGAGTTCGGCAACGATGTTGCCACTCCCGCAGAAGCCCGTCAGATCCTCGGCCTCGCATAATGAGCTGGGGTCCCTGCTTTCTCTATTATGAGTGTCCTTCCTGCGGCAAGAAGTTCAAGTACGCAACGGACTTGATACCGGTTTTTGGCCCCGAATTTGGGGATTGCCCCAAGTGCCGGACCGCTGGTGTGTTTGTAAAGGAAGGCGCGCGCACTCCGGACGATATGGATTATGAGGAAGTCTCTGACTGAAGTCCGGCAGGGCACATAGACCATTTTGAAGGGAGACATTAAATTGTCCAAGTTTATTTCCATCGAAGAGGCTGTAAAGCTTATTCCCGACGGAGCTTCCGTTATGTTCGGTGGCTTCATGGGCTGCGGCAATGCCCATAAGTTCGTAGACGCCCTCTCCAAGAGCGGCGTTAAGGATCTCACCATGATCTGCAACGACGGCTCCATGCCCGGCGGCCCCATGGGCGAAGATTTCTACGGTGTGGCAAAGCTCATACATAACAAACAGGTCAAGAAACTCATCGCTACTCACGTCGGCCTCAATCCCGAGGTCGGTATCCAGTCCTTTGTCGGCACTCTGGAGACTATTCTGGTTCCCCAGGGTTCCTTCGTCGAGATGATCCGCGCCGGCGGCGCAGGCCCCGGCGGCGTGCTGACCCCCACCGGCGTTGGCACCATTATCGAGGACAGCCCCCTCTGCCTCGGTAAGCAGAATATCAACGGTAGGGATTATCTGCTGATGGCTCCCATCCATGCCGATTTCGCAGTCATCTCCGGCTACAAGATCGACAAGGGCGGCAACGTATGGTACAAGGGCGACACCAGCAACTTCTCCATCGCCATGGCTACCGCTGCTGATACCGTCATTGCAGAGGCAGAAATGATAGTCGAACTGGGCGAGATCGCCCCCGAAGACGTCCGCACCTCCGGTGTGTTCGTCGACTACGTAGTTGAAGGAGGCCTGTATCAGCGTGGATAAAGCACAGATTAAGGAATTCATCGCAAAGCGCGTTGCCAAGGAGCTCAAGGACGGCGACGTCGTCAATCTGGGTATCGGTCTTCCTACCCTGATCCCCAACTACCTCCCCTCTGACGTTCACGTTATCCTCCAGGCTGAGAACGGCATCATCGGTGCCGCTCCCGCTACCGAGGAGACCATGGACCCCATCCATGTTGTTGACGCCAGCGGCCAGCCCACCTTCGTTTCTCCCAGCGGCTGCTACATCGATTCCATCACCTCCTTTGGCCTCATCCGCGGCGGCCATGTGGACGCCACCATTCTGGGCGGCCTTGAGGTTGATGAGGAAGGTTCTCTCTCCAACTGGATCATCCCCGGCAAGAAGATGCCCGGCATGGGCGGCGCCATGGACCTTCTGGTTGGTGCAAAGAACGTCATCGTTGCCATGGAGCATACCGCAAAGGGCAAGCACAAGATACTGAAGAAGTGCCGCCTGCCCTACACCGCAGTTAACTGCATCACCAAGATCATCACCGAGATGTGCGTTCTCGAGTGCACCCCCGAAGGTCTCCTCATGACCGAGTATAACCCCGAGTTTACTCTGGAAGAGATTCAGGCTGCCACCGAAGCCACCCTCATCATCAGCCCTGAGCTGAAGCCCATGATCTGACAATATTTCTCACCCGGCTTCCTTCGGGAAGCCGGTGTGGGATAAAGATTTTCTCGAAAAAGTTAGTTAGATAGAGTAACTTTTTAATTTAACACTTGGAGGTTGAGTCAAATATGATCAACACAAATCATCGCATTGAGTTTTACCCCGAGAAATGCGTTGGCTGCCAGCTCTGCTACAAGGCCTGCTTTGTCGATGTAATTCGCTGGGATGCGGAAAACAGAAAGCCCGTTTTCAAGTATGTTGAAGACTGCGAGCATTGCTTCTATTGCGAGTTCGTCTGCAAGAAGGACGCTGTGAAGGTGATCCCCAACTATGCAAGCGAGCATCTGATGCAGTCCTTCGAGCAGTACAAGTGAGGTGCAAAGATATGAAAGAATACAAGTCTCTTCAGTGTGATGTTCTGGTTCTTGGTGGCGGTATTGCCGGTCTGACCGCAGCTACCGAGATCAAAGAGCACAACCCCGATGTTGACGTTCTCGTCGTTGAAAAGAACTTTGCCGGTTACGCCGGCAAGGCCAATCGCGGCGGCGGCGTTCTGCAGTATTTCGACCTTACCCGCGTTGATCCCGAGCTCTTCGTTGGTTTCCACACCCATGAAATCGGCGGCCTCTTCACCGATCAGCCCCTCATGAAGAAGTATGTTTCCATGAGCGCTGAGATGCTTGAGAAGCTGGATTCCTGGGGCGTTGTAATGCCCAGAAACGAAAAGGGCGACTATCGCGTCATCCCCACCGGCCCGTTCACCGCTATGATCTGCATCGACCTGGACATCACTCTGAGAGTCCGCCGTCGTGCCGAGAAGCTGGGTGTCCGCTTCATGGACAAGACCGTCTTCTCCGACCTCCTCACCGAGGGCAACACCGTTACCGGTGCTGTTACCTTCTCCGTTCTGGACGGCAGCTACTCCGTCATCGCTGCAAAGAAGGTCATTCTTGCAACCGGCAGCCAGAACTACCGCGTTGGCTCCATGTGGAGTAACGGCCGCGGCGACGGCTTCATGGCCGCTTTCCGCGCAGGCGCTGAGCTCCGCAACACCGAGTTCGGTAACTTCGCACAGCTGGTTAAGGTTAGAAGCCACAACGAAGTCGTTTTCGGCGAGAACTACATGTACAACGCTAAGAACGAACATATCACCAAGAATTTCTCCGACCACAGAGAGACCGATATCAGCTCCAGAGCTATCCGCGAGTG